>JBBRQW010000035.1:0-26982 GCA_038225765.1 Caulobacterales bacterium
CCCTGATCGTCACCGGCGAGAGCCGGCTGTTGGTGCTCGACGCCAAGATGTCGATCGACGACAACGCCCTCTATCGCCACCCTGAGCTCGTCGCCCTGCGCGACGAGAGCGAGGAAAACCCCAAGGAGATCGAGGCCTCCAAATACGAACTTTCCTACGTCGCCCTGGACGGCGAGATCGGCTGCATGGTCAACGGGGCGGGCCTGGCCATGGCGACCATGGACATCATCAAGCTCTATGGCGCCGCGCCGGCCAATTTCCTCGACGTGGGCGGCGGCGCGTCGAAGGAGAAGGTGACGGCGGCGTTCAAGATCATCACCGCCGATCCGCAGGTGAAGGGCATACTGGTCAACATCTTCGGCGGCATCATGCGCTGCGACATCATCGCCGAGGGGGTGATCGCGGCGGTCAGGGAGATCGGCCTGAAGGTCCCCCTGGTGGTGCGACTGGAAGGCACCAACGTGGAGCTGGGCAAGAAAATCCTGGATGAAAGCGGCCTAAACGTCATCGCCGCCAATGATCTGGCCGACGGGGCGGAGAAGATCGTGAAGGCGGTGCGGGCGGCGGCGTGAGGGCGCGAAGAGCTGAGCGTGCCTTACGAGGCCGTCGGCAGCTTTGCGATCCGCCGCGCGATGGCCTAAGGCTCTCCCCGCTTCCCGCCCGCAGCATCTCCTGGAGCCGACGCGTGAATAGGATCGGACCCTCCCTCGCCGCGGCCCTTGTGGCCTTCGCCGCGCCGGCCTTCGCCGCGCCCGATAGCGCCAAGGCCTTCGCCGCCGTCGTCCAGGTGTGCGGCGACACCCACGGCGACTATTCGGCGATTTCGGCGGCGGCCGAGGCCAATGGGTGGAAAACCACCCAGGTCAAGGCCGACGCCTTTCCCGGTGTGACCGTCGCCGAGTCGCTGTCGCGCGATACAAGCGCCGGCGGAGCGGCCCTGACCCTCTACGCCTGGCGCGGCGCCAAGGGGGCGATCCAGATCGCCGAGTGCAAGGTGAGGATCGGCAAGGGCAAGCTCGCCGAAATGCAGGCCGCCGCCCAGGCCTGGGTCGGCTTCGCGCCGCAGGACGCCACGGCCAGGAAGGTGACGTTTCTGTTCACCGACGACGGTGGGGCGCGCAAGGCGGTCGCACAGGCCGACCGCGACGCCGCCGCCGGCGGCGCGGGCCTGCGGATGATGACGGTGAGCGGCGATGCGGACGGCGTGATCGTCAGTATACTGAAAATCAAGAAATAGCGGCCGATCTGGAGACCGAGACGAGCGCATGTCCATTCTCATCGGCAAGCAGACCCGCGTCATCTGTCAGGGCGTGACCGGGGCGCAGGGAACCTTTCATACCGAGCAGGCCATCGCCTATGGCACGGCCATGGTCGGCGGGGTGTCGCCCGGCAAGGGTGGTTCGAGCCATCTGGGCCTGCCGGTGTTCGACACGGTGAGCGAAGCGGTGACCGCCACGGCGCCCGACGCCAGCGTCATCTATGTCCCGCCGCCCTTCGCCGCCGACGCCATATTGGAAGCCATCGACGCGGAAATCGGCCTGATCGTCTGCATCACCGAGGGCATTCCGGTGGCCGACATGATCGTCGTCAAGCGCGCCCTGTGCGGCTCCAGGTCTCGCCTGATCGGCCCCAATTGCCCCGGCGTCCTCACCCCGGAGGCGTGCAAGATCGGCATCATGCCGGGCAACATCTTCAAGAAGGGTTCGGTGGGCGTGGTGTCGCGGTCTGGGACTCTCACCTATGAGGCGGTGTTCCAGACCACCCAGGTAGGCCTGGGTCAGACCACGGCGGTGGGCATCGGCGGCGATCCGGTCAAGGGAACCGAGTTCATCGACATATTGGCGATGTTCCTGGCCGATCCGGAGACGGCTTCGATCATCATGATCGGCGAGATCGGCGGCGCGGCGGAAGAGGACGCCGCGGCCTTTATCGCGCGCTCGCCGGTCAAGAAGCCCATGGTCGGCTTCATCGCCGGCCGCACCGCCCCGCCGGGACGGCGGATGGGTCACGCCGGGGCCATCATCTCTGGCGGCAAGGGCGGCGCGGAAGACAAGATCGCCGCCATGGAGGCCGCCGGTATTCGCGTGGCGCCGTCGCCGGCGGCGCTGGGGAGCACCCTGGTCGAGATGCTGAACGGGGGGTGAGGGTGTCGGCCGCGATAGCCGGCGTCTTCGCAAGATAGGCGCGCATACATACATTGGTGGCGGCGCCCGCGGGCGCGCTCAAAGGCTCAAGAGGCAATGGCGGACGACGCGGGACGGCTGAACGAGGTTCTGGCCGAGACATCTTTTCTCTATGGCGGCAACGCCGGGTTCGTGGAGGATCTGCAAGCTCGCTGGGCGACGGACCCCTCCGCCGTCGATCCCTCCTGGCGGGCCTTCTTCGCCTCGCTGGCGGACGGGGCGGCGGCGGGGGCGGCGAACCACGGCCCGTCCTGGGCGCCGAAAGCGCCGGCCGCCGTCGATGGTTTGTGGCCGGCGGTGGGCGCCAAGCTGGAAGCCGCGATCGCGGCTGTCCAGCCGACGGTCGACAAGGATGAGATTCGCGCCCGCACCCTCGATTCCCTGCGCGCCGTCATGATGATCCGCGCCTATCGAATGCGCGGCCATCTGCAGGCCGACCTCGATCCGCTCGGCCTGGCGGTGACGGCCGGCGACGCCAGTGAGCTGGACCCGGCCTCCTACGGTTTTGCGGAGGCCGACTTCGACCGGCCGATCTTCCTCGATTTCGTGCTGGGGATGGAAAGCGCCACGGTGCGCGAAATCCTCGCCCTTCTCCGGCGCACCTACTGCGGCACGATCGGGGTGCAATACATGCACATCACCGATCCGGCCGAAAAGGCGTGGCTGCAGCGGCGCATCGAGGGCTGGGACAAGGAGATCCGGTTCACCCGAGAGGGCAAGATCGCCATCCTCAAGAAGCTGATCGAGGCCGAGAGTTTCGAGCGCTTCCTCGCCAAGCGCTACCCCGGCGCCAAGCGCTTCGGCCTGGACGGGGCTGAATCGGCGGTCCCGGCCCTCGAGCAGATCATCAAGCGCGGCGGCGCCCTGTCGGTCGAGGACATCGTCATCGGCATGCCGCACCGCGGGCGCCTCAACGTGCTGGCCGCCGTGATGGCCAAGCCCTACCGGGTGATCTTCCACGAATTCCAGGGCGGCTCGGCCCTGCCCTCCGACATCGAGGGCTCGGGCGACGTGAAATACCACCTGGGGGCGTCGTCGGACCGCGAGTTCGACGGCAACACCGTCCATCTGTCGCTGACCGCCAATCCCAGCCATCTGGAGATCGTCGATCCGGTGGTGCTGGGCAAGGCGCGCGCCAAGCAGGCCTTCGCCCTGCGCCAGAACCCCAGCGCCGGCCGCGGCCGGGTGCTGCCGTTGCTGATGCACGGCGACGCCGCCTTCGCCGGCCAGGGGGTGGTGGCCGAATGCTTCAACCTGATGGGGGTGCGCGGCTACCGCACCGGCGGGGCGATCCATTTCATCGTCAACAACCAGATCGGCTTCACCACCGCGCCGGCCTACAGCCGCACCAGCCCCTACCCGTCCGACAGCGCCCTGATGGTCGAGGCCCCGATCTTCCACGTCAACGGCGACGACCCCGAGGCGGTGACCTTCGCCGCCAAGGTGGCGATCGAATACCGCCAGGCGTTCGGCAAGGACGTGGTGATCGACATGTTCTGCTACCGCCGCTTCGGTCACAACGAGGGCGACGACCCGACGATGACCCAGCCGGCCATGTACCGGGCGATCGCGGCCCATCCGACCGCCCGCGAAATCTATGCCAGGCGGCTGATCGCCGAAGGTGCGGCGAGCGAGGCGGAGATCGCTGGCTGGACGGCCGACTTCGACGCCTTCCTGGACGCCGAATTCGAGGCCGGAAAGACCTACCTCGCCGACAAGGCCGACTGGCTGGACGGTAAATGGTCCGGCCTGGCCCTGCCCGACGGCGAGGAGCGGCGCGGCGTCACCGCCGTGCCGCTGCAAAAGCTGCGCGATCTGGGTTTGAAATTCACCGCCATCCCGGCGCGGCTGGATGTCCACAAGACGGTGAGAAGGGTCATCGACCGTCGCCGGGCCGCCATCGAGGCGGGCGAGGGCATTGACTGGGCGACGGCCGAGCATCTCGCTTTCGCCACCCTCCTCGACCAGGGGTTCCCGGTCCGCCTGGCCGGCCAGGACACGGTGCGCGGCACCTTCGTGCAGCGCCACTGCGACCTCATCGATCAGACCACGGAAGAACACTATCAGCCGCTTTCGCACCTGGGTCCGGGCCAGGCCCATTTCGAGGTGCTCGATTCGACCCTGTCGGAGGAGGCGGTGCTGGGGTTCGAATACGGCTTCTCCCTGGCCGACCCCGACACCCTGACCCTGTGGGAAGCCCAGTTCGGCGATTTCGCCAACGGGGCCCAGGTGGTCATCGACCAGTTCATCGCCTCTGGCGAGCGCAAATGGCTGCGCATGTGCGGCCTCACCCTGCTGCTGCCGCACGGCTATGAAGGTCAGGGGCCGGAACATTCCTCGGCCCGCCTGGAGCGCTTCCTGCAACTGTGCGCCGAGGACAACATGCAGGTGGCCAACTGCACCACCCCGGCCAACTATTTTCACATCCTGCGCCGCCAGATGCTGCGCGAGTTCCGCAAGCCGCTGATCCTGATGACCCCCAAGTCGCTGCTGCGTCACAAGAAGGCGGTGTCCAGCCTCGCCGACATGGCCGAGGGTTCGTCCTTCCACCGCGTCCTCCAGGACGACGCCGAGACCGACGGCCCGACCGACATTCGCCTGGCGCCCGACGGCGCCATCCGCCGGGTGGTCCTCTGTTCGGGCAAGGTCTATTTCGACCTTCTGGAGGAGCGCGAGAAGCGGGGCGCGGCGGACGTCTACCTCATGCGCCTGGAACAGTTCTATCCGTGGCCGATGAAGTCGCTGACCACCGAGCTGGCGCGCTTCGCCGCCGCCGATCTCGTCTGGTGCCAGGAGGAGCCCAAAAACATGGGCGGCTGGACCTTTGTCGATCCGTGGCTGGAACTGACCCTGGCCAGGCTGAACGTCTCGGCCAAACGGGGCCGCTATGTCGGCCGTCCCGCCTCGGCCTCCACCGCCGCCGGCCTGATGAGCCGGCACGCCAAGGAACTGCGGACCTTCCTCGACGCGGCGTTCGCGTGAAGCCGCGATCTGGGCTAGAGAACGCCGCCCAACACCGCCGCCCGGGAGCCTCGCCTAGATGACCGATATCATGACCCCGGCCCTGGGCGAATCGGTCACCGAAGCGACCGTGGCCAAATGGTCCAAGCAGGCCGGCGAAGCGGTGAAGCGCGACGAGGTTCTGGTCGAGCTGGAAACCGACAAGGTGAGCCTGGAAGTGGTCGCGCCCGAGGACGGAGTCCTGAACGAGATCGCGGCGGCGGCGGGCGCCACGGTCAAGCCCGGCGAGGTTCTGGGCCGGCTGGGGCCGGCGAGCGCCGCCGCCAAGCCCGCCAAGGGGCCCAAGGAGGCGACCGAAAAAGCCGCGCCATCGCCGGCCCCCCCCGCGCCGCCGCCCTCGCCTCCGCCGCCCGCCGCGCCGCTGGCCCCCTCGGTCCAGCGCATCGTCGCCGAGAACCGCCTCGACCCGGCCGCCATAGCCGGCGGCGGCCGGGACGGGCGGATCACCAAGGGCGACGCCCTGGCCGCCCTGGAGGCGCGCGCCGCCCGCCCCGCGCCGGCGCCGCAACCCCCCGCGGTTCGCGAGGTCCACGAGCGCGAGGAGCGGGTGCGCATGACCCGCCTGCGCCAGACCATCGCCCGCCGGCTCAAGGAAGCCCAGTCTAACGCCGCCATGCTGACCACCTTCAACGAGGCGGACATGACCGCGGTCGTGGCCCTGCGCGGCCGCTACAAGGAGGCCTTCGAAAAGCGCCACGGCGTCAAGCTCGGCTTCATGGGCGTCTTCGTGAAAGCCTGCGTGGCGGCCCTCAAGGAAGTCCCGGAAGTCAACGCCGAGATCGACGGCCCCGACCTGATCTACAAGAATCACTACGACATCGGGGTGGCGGTCGGGACCGAGCGGGGCCTGGTGGTGCCGGTGATCCGCGACGCCGACACCCTGAGCCTGGCCGGGATCGAGGCGGCCATCGCCGCCCTGGGCCGCAAGGCGCGCGAGGGCTCGCTCGCCCTCGACGACCTGCAGGGCGGCACCTTCACCATCTCCAACGGCGGGGTCTACGGCTCGCTGATGTCCACCCCCATCCTCAACGCGCCGCAGTCGGGGATTCTCGGCATGCACAAGATTCAGGATCGCCCGGTCGCCGTGGGCGGCCAGGTGGTCATCCGACCGATGATGTATCTGGCCCTCTCCTACGACCACCGCGTCGTCGATGGCCAGGGCGCGGTGACCTTCCTGGTCAAGGTCAAGGAAGCGATCGAGGACCCGGCCCGGCTGCTGCTGGAGATTTGAGGGGCGGCGCGAGACCATGCGCCTCACCCCGCGTCAGCGCGCCCCCTGGCTCGCCCATGTGTGCAAGGCGGCCACCCAGCGGCATCACCGCGAGCTTCGCCCCCTGTTCGCGCCGCACATTCCGGCCGGCGCGGTGGTCGTCGATATCGGGGCGCACGCCGGGCAGTTCGCCAGGCTGTTCGCGGCCATGGCCCCGCGAGGTCACGTCTTCGCCTTCGAGCCCTCGGCCTACGCCCGGTCGGTGATGGGGCCGGCGCTGCGCTTCAACCGGATCGGCAATGTCACGGTCGTCCCCATGGGCCTTTCCGACGCGGTGGGCGAACTCACCCTGCACACCCCGATCAAGCGCGGGCGGAGCCTGGGATTCGGTCTCGCCCATCTGGGCGCGGGGGCGGGCCCGGCCCTCGATCAGACGATCCCTCTCACCACGCTGGACACATTCGCCGAACGCGAGGGCCTCGCGCGGCTCGATTTCATCAAGGCGGATGTCGAGGGATGGGAGTTGCGGTCCCTGAAGGGCGGCGAGACCACGCTGCGGCGCTTCTCGCCCGCCCTGTACCTGGAGATCGACGCCGCCTGCCTCGCCCGCGCCGGCGACGCGCCGGCCGATCTCTTCGGCTGGCTGGCCGCCCTGGGCTATCAAGGGCTGACGACGCCGGGCCTCGAACCGGCGGCGGCTTATCAGGGACCGGGCGACTATCTGTTCGTGAAGGCGCGAAAGGCCTGACCGAAACCGCCGCGTTCGCCTATATGGCGCAAACACGGAACGAGGGCGAGATGGCATGGCCGACTATGACGTGGTGATCATCGGCGGCGGGCCGGGCGGCTACAACGGGGCGATCCGGGCGGGGCAGCTGGGCCTCAAGGTCGCCTGCGTGGAGAAACGCGCCACCCTGGGCGGAACCTGCCTCAACGTCGGCTGCATTCCCTCCAAGGCCCTGCTCCACGCCTCGGAACTTTACGAGCTGGCGATGAAGGATTTCGCCAGCTTCGGCATCGACGTTGCGCCCAGGCTCAACCTGTCGGCGATGATGAAGCAGAAGGGCGCCTCGGTCGATGGGCTGACCAAGGGGGTCGAGTTCCTGTTCAAGAAAAACAAGGTCGATTGGATCAAGGGCGCCGGCCGCCTCGCCGGCGAGGGCAAGGTGGAGGTGACCGCCGACGACGGCGCGGTGACCACCCTTTCCGCCAAGGCCATCGTCATCGCCACCGGCTCGGCCCCCGCGCCGCTGGCGGGCGTTGAGGTGGACCAAGTGCGCATCGTCGATTCCACCGGCGCCCTTTCCATCGCCGAGGTTCCGGGGAGCCTGATCGTCATCGGGGCCGGCATCATCGGTCTTGAGCTGGGATCGGTGTGGCGGCGGCTGGGCGCGGCGGTGACGGTGGTCGAGTTCCTGGACCGCATTGCTCCCGGCATGGACGCCGAGACCGCCAAGACCTTCCAGCGGTTGCTCGCCAAACAGGGGATCGCCTTCAAATTGAGTTCGAAGGTCACCGGCGCGAAGGCGGACGCCGAGGGTGTCGCCCTGACCGTCGAGCCGGTGACCGGCGGCGCGGCGGAAACGTTGAAGGCCGACTACGTCCTGGTCGCCGTCGGGCGAAAACCGTATACGGACGACCTGGGCCTGGAAAGCGTCGGTATCCGGACGGATGAACGCGGCTTCATCGACACCGAGAATTTCCGCACCTCGGCGCCCGGCGTCTACGCCATCGGCGATGTCACCCACGGCCTCATGCTGGCCCACAAGGCCGAGGACGAGGCGGTGGCCTGCATCGAAATCGTCGCCGGCAAGGCGGGGCATGTGAACTACGAAGTGATTCCCAGCGTCGTCTACACCTACCCCGAAGTGGCCTGGGTGGGCCGCACCGAGGAGGAGTTGAAGGCGGCCGGCGTCGCCTACAAGGCCGGCAAGTTTCCTTTCAGCGCCAATTCTCGCGCCAGGATCAACCACGAGGCTGAGGGTTTCGTGAAGGTGTTGGCCGACGCCGGCAACGACCGCGTCCTGGGCGTCCACATGATCGGCCCGGACGTCAGCGAAACGATCGGCGAGGCCTGCGTGGCCATGGAGTTTTCCGCCGCGTCCGAGGACATCGCCCGCACCTGCCATCCCCACCCCACCCGCTCCGAAGCCCTGCGCCAGGCCGCCATGGGCGTCGAGGGCTGGACCATGCAGGCTTGAGAACCCCCTACGCCCTGGGATGCGCCTTGGCGTAGGCGCCGAGCAGGCCGGCGGCGTCCACGGCGGTGTAGCGCTGGGTGGTGGAGAGGGAGGCGTGGCCGAGGAGTTCCTGGATCGACCTCAGATCCGCCCCCGCGCCGAGGAGATGGGTGGCGAAGGAGTGGCGCAGGGCGTGCGGGGTGGCGCGCTCGGAAAGGCCCAGGCGCCCGCGCAGGCGCTGAACCGTGGCCTGGACATGGCGGGGCCGCAGCGGTCCGCCGCGCGCCGCCCGGAACAAGGGCGCGTCGGGTCCCGAGGCGAACGGCAGGGCGGCGACATAAAGGTCGGTGGCTTCGCGCACGGCGGCCAGGACCGGGGCCAGCCGGGTCTTGCCGCCCTTGCCGAGAATGCGCAGGGATGGCGGCAACGGGGCATCGGCCCGCTTGAGCGCCAGGGCTTCGGAGATGCGCAGGCCGCAGCCGTAGAGCAGGGTGAGCACCGCCTGATCGCGCAGGGCGGCCCAGGCCGGGATTTCGGCGTCGCCGGCCGCCTCGCCGATCAGCCCGCGCGCCTGATCCTCCGAGACCGGCCGGGGGGCGCCTGGCCTGACGCGCGGGCCGCGCACCAGGGCCAGGGCCTCGTTGGGCGTATTCAGCCGGCGATCCAGGAAGCGGTGAAAGCCGCGGATGGCCGACAGCGCCTGCGACAGCGACCGCGCCCCGAGCGGGCGCTCGCCGCCCCGCCGCTTGGCCAGATAGGCGCGCAGTTCGGCCGCCGACACCGCTCCCAATGCGGCGCGAGTGACGGCTTCGCCGCGATGCGCTTCAAGAAAGGTCAGCCAGGCCGAGACGCAGGCGCGGTAGGCGTCCACGGTCCGCGGGCTGGCCCGGCGTTCATGGGTCAGATGGTCCAGCCACGCCGCCAGCGCCTCGGCGGCGGTCAGGACGCCGGCCATCGCTCGGCGGTGCGCTCGGCCACCCGGGCCAGGAAGGTCACCAGATCGGCGCCCATATCGACGGTGAAGGCGTCGGGGTCGGCCGAACCGAAGGCGATCACCCCTTGGCGCGCCGGCTCCCAGATGGCCAGGCGGACCAGGGCGACACTGCCGATGTGGCGGGCGCTCTCGCCGAAGAGGCCAAGAGCCGTGGGCGCGCGGCCCATCAGGACGAGACGCCGGGGACCCAGGATGAGATCGATCTGGCCCTCGACCAGGGCGCGCCAGCCGGCCGGCACGCCGCCCGGCCCCTCCAGCGCCACCGCGCCGGCCGCCAGGCCGAAGCGCAGGCGGGCCAACTCGTCGATGCGGCGGGCCAGATCGGCGTGGTTGCGCGATTCCAGGAGATCGACCACGGCGGCGTGAGTCTGGGCCTGGGCGGCGAAATTGGCCCGCGCCATGGCCTCCAAGCGTTGGCGCTCGCCCGATTCGCGGCGATGGGCGGCGGTGATTTTCGACAAGGCGACCGGACCGAAATCGACGATATTGGCGACATCGAGCCGCAGGCCCAGTTCGGCCAGGAGGCCCGCGTCCTCGCGCACCAGGTCCCGGTGGGTTTTGAGCAGAGCCCTCACCGTCTCGGCGTCCGCCGCGAAGTCGGCGGCCATCCCATGCTCGGCGTCGATCAAGACCAGCCCCCAGACTGAATTTTGGACCTCGAGCGGCGTCACCCCAGGTCGCGCGAACGCCGCATCAAGACCCTCGCCGGTTAACGGGGCTTGAAGCGGGGCGCGAAACTCGGCGAGGAAGGGAGCGTGACGTCGCGCATCGCCCAGATCCTCATTCCCATGCCTCTGCCAGAGGCGTTCGACTACGCCGAGCCGGAAGGCATGGCGCTTGCCATCGGCGATATGGTGGTCGTGCCGCTGGGGCCTCGACGGTTGCGCGGCGTGGTGGCGGGCCTCCGGGAGGGCGCGGGCGGCAACCGGCCGCTCAAGGCGGTGATCGAGCGCGTCGCCGAGCCGCCGCTGCCCCGCCGCACCCTGGACTTCGTGCAATGGGCGGCCCGTTACGCCGTGGACGCGCCCGGCCAGCCCCTGGCCATCGCCTTGCGCGGCCTGCGCGCGCCCCTGGCCCGCCCGCGACGGCGGCTGATCGTCAGCGGCGTGGCGCCGGCGCGGCCGTCTCCCGCCCGCGCCCGGGTCATGGCCGAGGCCGCCCAACCCCGTTCAGCGGGCGACCTGGCGCGCGCCGCCGGTGTCTCGGCCGGGGTGATCAAGGCCCTTCTCGATCAAGGCGTACTCGAGGCGGTGTCGATCGCCGACCCGCCCCCGGTCGCCGGTCCCGACCTCACCTTGCCGGGGGCGACGCTGAACCCCAGCCAGGCCGCCGCCGCGACGGCCCTGAAGGCCATGATCGGCGAGGGAGGCTTCGCGGCGGCCCTGCTCGACGGGGTCACCGGGTCGGGCAAAACCGAGGTTTACCTGGAGGCGGCCGCGACGGCTCTCGCCCTCGACCCGAAGGCGCAGGTGCTGGTGCTACTGCCCGAGATCGCCCTGACCGAGGCGGCCATCGACCGCTTCGCCGATCGCTTCGGGACCGCGCCGGCCGAATGGCACTCGGGCGTGGCGGGGCCGCGCCGCCGCGCGATCTGGGAACAGGTGGCGCGCGGCGAGGCGCGCATCGTGGTTGGCGCGCGCTCGGCGCTGTTCCTGCCGTTCACCGGGCTGAAGCTCATCGTGGTCGATGAAGAGCATGATGGATCCTACAAGCAGGAGGAGGGATTTATCTATCAGGCGCGAGACCTCGCGGTGGCCCGCGCCAAGATCGAGGACTGCGCGGCGATCCTGGTCTCGGCCACCCCCTCGCTGGAAACCCTGTGGAACGCGCGGGAGGGCCGCTACCGTTGGCTGCGGCTGGCCGACCGACACGGCCCGGCGGTCCTGCCCGCGATCACCTTGATCGACCTGCGCGAATCACCGCCCGAGCCGGGACGCTGGCTTTCTCCGGTATTGACGGCCGCGATGGCGGAGACGCTGGCCGTGGGCGAACAATCCCTGCTTTTTCTGAACCGCCGAGGCTACGCCCCCCTGGTCCTCTGCCGCGCCTGCGGCGAGCGGATGAAGGCCCCCGACAGCGATTCGTGGCTGGTCGAGCATCGCTACAGCGGCCGGCTGATCTGTCACCTGACCGGCTTTTCCATGCCCAAGCCAGACCGCTGCCCCCACTGCGCCGCCAAGGACGCCCTGGTCTCCATCGGCCCTGGGGTGGAGCGGGTGGAGGAGGAGGCGCGGGCCATGTTTCCGGACGCGCGGCTGGCGGTCTTCTCCTCGGACACGGTCGCCGACGCCGGCGCGGCCCGCGCCTTGATCGCCTCCATGGCGGCGGGTGAGTTCGACATCATGGTGGCCACCCAGGCGGCCGCCAAGGGACACAATTTCCCCAACCTGACCCTGGTGGGGGTGGTGGACGCCGACCTGGGCCTGCGCGGCGGCGACCTGCGGGCGGCCGAGCGCACCTTTCAGCTGCTCACCCAGGTCTCCGGCCGGGCGGGCCGGCGCGACCGCCCCGGCCGGGCCCTGATCCAGACCTGGGCGCCGGAGCACCCGGTGATGCGGGCCCTGCTGGCCGGCGATCGGGACGCCTTCGTCGCCGTGGAGATGGCCGAGCGCGAGGCCGCCGGCCTGCCGCCATTCGGGCGATTGGCGGCGGTGATCGTCTCGGGCCCCGATTCGGCCGCCGTGGACGCCTATGCGCGCGCCTTCGCCGCCGCCGCCCCCAATGGCGCCGGCGTGGACGTCTTCGGCCCCGCCGACGCGCCACTCGGCATGGTGCGGGGTCGGCGCCGCAAGCGCTTTCTAGTGCGCGCCGAGCGCCCGGTCGACCTGCAGGGCTTTCTGGCCGCCTGGCGCGCCCGCCTCAGACCGCCATCGTCCGTGCGGGTGACCTTCGATATCGATCCCTACAGTTTTCTCTGAAGGGTGCGCCGCGCGCGCGGCCGATCGCCGCAAGTGAGTCGCGATCGACCGGTTGACGGGCTCCAACCGCGGAGTCCGGCCTTGACCAGGCTCTTCCAGCGTTCCGTGGGCGAATCGTCATGTAACTGTTTGTGTCAGGCTTGAATTTCTCGGCCCCAAATTGAAAATAGGTTTTTACGGTGGTTCTCAGCCGCCTTTGCGTCAATCAACCACTTAGGTGACGTACAGAAATCAACCCCGTTAACTAGCGTATCCGCATCCGCGCCAAATGGTAAATTTATACTCAAGGCGTACATTTACCGTGATCTTAGGTTTTATTCTGGTGGTGAGAAATTTCACTCAGCCCTGGCTGCGACAATCTGACACAACGGCGCAACTCCGCTATTGGCAAATGTGGGTCAGGAGACGCCGTCGTTCACGAATTCGCGACCGCGATCACGCATAAAGACTCTTTTCATCCTCTCAAGGCAAGGCTACCCAAGGACGTAACGTGATCGGGGGAGTTCTCCTAAATGCGCAAACGGATGAGGACCGTCGTTGGTTCCCTGGCCGCCGCCATGCTGGTGAGCTTCAGCCCGGGCGGCGCTTTCGCCGAGGACTATTGGCAGTGCGTACCGTTCGCCCGCCTGATTTCCGGCATCCAGATATTCGGCGACGCCCATACCTGGTGGCAGCAGGCCGCCGGCCGCTATCAGACCGGCTTCACGCCCAAGGCCGGGGCCGTCCTCTGCTTCAAGCCCACCGGTCACATGCGCCTGGGACACGTCGCGGTGGTCAGTCAGGTGCTGACCGACCGAATCATCCAGATCTCCCACGCCAACTGGTCGATCATCGGCGGCGAGCGTGGCCAGGTGGAAAAGAACGTCACGGTGATCGATGTTTCCCCCGCCGGCGACTGGAGCCAGGTGAAGGTGTGGTACGACCCATCACGCGACCTCGGCGCCACCGTCTATCCCACCTACGGCTTCATCTATCAGGACGCCTACGCCGCCGCCGCCTCCAGGTTCGCCGCCGCCTCCAACGCCGCGGTCAGCATGGCGCAGAACGCCGCCAACACCGTGGTCGCGGCCGTGCGACCGGGCGCCTCGCCGCTGCAGATGCTCGGCCAGGCGGCCGATTCCACCGACCGCATCGCCGCCCTCATCCAACTCGCCACCGGCCAGGGTGGGTCCAGCAATCACTAGGCCGGTCGCGGCCCGCCCGCCGCCTCACGAACCGCCCGCCGTCCCGCGACGGCGCGACTTCGCCCTCTCCGGCCGGGGCGAGGGCGTCATGGCGGCCTTCGAATTCGGGCCGGCCGATCGGGCCGTCGATCTGATCTTCCTGCACGCCAACGGCTTCAACGCCCTGACCTACCGCGCTATCCTGGCGCCTCTGGCGGCGCGGCGGCGCATCCTGGCCATCGACCAGCGCGGTCATGGAGCGACGACCCTGGCCGCCGACCCTGCCGGACGCGCGAACTGGCACGATTTTCGCGACGATCTTCTGGCCCTCCTGGCGGTGCTGGACGTCGAAGGCGTCGCCCTCGCCGGGCATTCCATGGGCGGAACGTCGAGCCTGCTGGCCGCCGCCGAGGCACCGGCGCGTGTCAGGCGCCTGGTTTTGCTGGAGCCGGTGATCCTGCCCCCCGGCCCGCCGATGGCGACGGGCGAGGCGAGCGTCTTGCATGGCTCGCTGATCGAGGGCGCCCAGCGTCGGCGGCGCGTCTTTCCAGACCGCGCCGCCGCCCTCGACGCCTATCTGGGGCGCGGCGCCTTCGCGAGTTGGCCAGCCGAGATGGTCGCCGACTTCGTGGCCGGCGGTTTTCGCGATCTGCCGAGCGGCGAAGCGATGCTGGCCTGCGACCCGGCCTGGGAGGCGTCCAGCTACGCCTCGCACGGCCACGACCCGTGGGAGGCTTTTCGCCGCTCGCGTTGCCCGATCGACATCCTGCGGGCCGAGCACGGCTCGACCTGCCGCGTGGACGGCCGCATCGAGGAGTTGACCGCCTCGGGCCGGATAGCCATCGAGACGGTCCCGGGAACCACCCACTTCCTGCCCATGGAGCGCCTGGACGTGGCGCGGGAGGCACTGGGGGCGGCGATGGCGAATTCAAACGCCAAAGCCGCGTGGTGATCGGGGTCCGATCCTACCCCGCCGCCTCAAACAACTCTGCGAACCGCCGCTTCTCCCGCCCCTTCCAGCCGCCGCGGTGCCAGGCGTCGGAGACGATCAGGGGGACGACGGTGGTGGCTTCGGCGAACACCATCTGTTCGTGGGTGACATCGACCTTGCCCCACGAACAGGCCTCCTTGAGGGTGGAGGACGAGCAGGCGCCGTCGCGCACGTCGGCGACGGTGATCTGGACGGCGTATTTGTGCATTTCCGCCTCGATGCCGAGGATTTCGGCGCAGACCACGGTGTCCTGGGCGAAGTTCTTGGGGACGCCGCCGCCGACCATGAACAGGCCGGTGGTTCCGGCGGCGACCTTGATATCGGTGAGTTCGCGGAAATCGGCCACCGAGTCGATGGTCAGGTAAGGTCGTCCCGCCTTGATCCGCTCGACCTGATGCTTGACCAGGCCGAAGCCCGCCGAACTGTCGGTGAAGGCCGGGCAGAAGATCGGCGCCCCTTCCTCATAGGCGGTCTGGATCAGGCTGGCCGGCTTTTTGGCGTTGCCCGAGGCCAGCCAGCGGCCGATCTCATAAATGAATTCCCGCGACGAATAGGGGCGCGGCTCGAGGGCGTCGGCGATCGCCTTGATGGCGTGGTCGCAGGCCTGCAGTTCCGCCTCGTCGATGTAGGTGTCGTAGATGCGGTCGATCTTGAGGGCGCGCAGATCGCGGTCATCGACCTCGCCGGCCGCCTGATAATGCCTGAACCCCAGGGCCTCGAAGAAGTCCATGTCGATGATCGACGCCCCGGTGGCCACCACGACATCCGCCATGCCGCATTTGAGCATGTCGCGGTAAACATGCATGCAGCCGCCGGCGCTCGTCGAGCCGGCCAGGGTGATCCATACCGAGCACGCCTGGTCCTCGATGGCCATGGAAAGGATATCGGCCGCCCGGGCGGTGTCGCGCGAGGTGAAGCTCATCTGGCGCATGGCGTCGATCACCGGCCGCGCGTCGAAGGCGGCGATATCGACGTGCTCCACCGTCCTGGCGAGGAGTTCGGCCTTGGTGTTGGGCGGGGCGGCGTTCATCGCACCACCGTTTCGCCTTGGGCGCGGGGGGTGGGGATCGAGCGGGGCGCGAGGCCGAAGAGAGAGGCCATGGGGGCGTCGTCCACCGCCGCGGTCTCCACCTCGCCAAAGCCGTTGAAGCGCGTGGCCATGGCGACCCCGTAAGCTCCCATCATGCCGATCTCGATGTAGTCGCCTTCGCGCACATCCTCCGGCAGCCAGAAGGGCCCCGGCATATGGTCGGCCGAATCGCAGGTGGGGCCAAAGAAGCGGAACGGCTTGAGGGTGGCCGACGCATCGCCCCGCGCGCGCACCAGCTTGGCCGGAAAGGGCCAGCGCGCGTGGGCGGCGTCGAACAGCGAGCCGTAGGCGCCGTCGTTGAGATAGAGGGCGTCGGCGCGGCGCAGCTCCACCCGGGTGAGCAGGGAGGCGCTTTCGGCCACCAGGGCGCGGCCCGGCTCGCACCACAGCTCCGTGGCCTCATGGACCATCATGTCGGCGAAGCCGCGGTCGATGGCGGCGATGTATTCGGCAAGGTCAGGGGGAACCAGGCCGGGGTAGACCGAGGGAAAACCGCCTCCCACATTGACCACGTCGGCGAACACCCCGGCGCGAACCAGGACGCGGGAGGCCTGGGCCATGGCGCTTTGATAGGCCGAAGGCCGCATGCACTGGCTGCCGACATGAAAGGAGACGCCCATCGCCTGGTCGGTGGCGCGGCGGGCGGCCAGCAACAGGGATGGGGCCTCCTCGGCGCTCACGCCGAACTTGCCGGTGAGCGGATAGGCGGCGCCCGCCGCCTCGACGGCCAGGCGCACGATGAGGGTCAGATCGCCCGCCCCGCCGGTCGCCTCGCCGATCTTGGCCAGCTCCTCGTGACTGTCCAGGGCGAAGATGCGCACACCATGGTCGAAATAGGCGCGAGAGATCGCCGCGCGGCTCTTGACCGGATGCATGAAGGCCATGCGCGCGCCCGGCGCGTGGGCGGCGACCGTTTCGATCTCCGGGATCGAGGCCACGTCGAAGGCGGCGATCCCTTGCGCCGCCAGGGCGCGGATCGCCCACGGCGAAGGGTTGGCCTTCACCGCGTAGAGGACGTCACCCGAAAAGCTGTTCCTGAACCAGCGCGCCGCTACGGCCAGGGCGCCTTGCCGCACCAGGGCGACAGGGCGTTCCGGCGACCGCTCACGGACCAGGTCCAGGGGCGAATGGTACGTGTGCAATTCACGTAACCCCCTGTTGAATTGTTAACCCAATCCGGCGTTAGCAGCGCATATCGTGGACTTCGGGTCCGCCGGAACGCGGGCACATAGGGACCGGGCAAGGGGATGTAAAGGGGAAAACGACGCCGGCGGTGTGGATATTGGCGGCATGGCGTGGGGCCAAGCCTTCGGGTAAGGGACCCCATCTTGGGGGCGCGACGATGTCCGACAACGAAGGGCCCTGGGGCGGCCTCCAGCCACGGCCGCCGTCACCGCCTCGGGGCGTCGGCCGGCGCCCGCGCCTCGTCCTGTGGGTGGCGCTCCTCGCCGCCGCCGGGGCCGGAGTCTGGATGCTGCGGCGAGCCTTCCCCGGCCAGCTCTCGGCCTCGGACCAGGGCTTTGTCTGGTATGATTTCGGCCTCCTCGCCTTGGTTTCCAGCGGCGTCGTCTTCGCCAGTCGGCGCAGGCTGGGCGAAGCGGCGCGCCACGCCCTGATCCGGGGGGCTGTCATCGTCGCCCTGGTGCTTGGCTACACCTTTCGTGACGAACTCCTGGCGGCGGGCCAAAAGGTGCGAGCCGAATTGATCCCGGCCTATGCGATCGCGACCGGGCCGCGCACCCTGGCCCTGAACCAGAGCGACGACGGCAATTTCTATGTCATGGGCGCGGTGAACGGGACGCCGGTGCGATTCCTCCTGGACACCGGGGCCAGCGACATCGTCCTTAGTCCCGCCGACGCCGGGCGGCTGGGAATCGACCTGGCGGCCTTGAAGTTCGACCGCCCGTACGGAACGGCCAATGGCGTCGGCTATGGCGCTTCGCTCACCGTGGACCGCCTAGCGGTCGGGCCCATCCGCCTTTCCCAGGTCCCTGTCTCGATCAACCAGGCGGCCATGGATAGCTCGCTCCTGGGCACGACGTTCTTCAGAAAGCTCGACGCCTTCGAAATCCGCGGTCGGCGGCTGTTCCTGCGTTGGCGCGGCTGAGCGCCGCCGATGACGTCCGCCGCCGTGCTTTCCCTGCGCGATGTCAGTAAGACCTTCGCCGCCAGGCTGGCGCTCGACGCCGTGTCGCTGGAGGTAAGGCGCGGCGAGATGATCGCCTTGATCGGGGCGTCGGGGTCGGGCAAATCGACCCTTCTGCGCGCCATCGCTGGCCTGGTGACCATCGACGCCGGCGAGGGGCGCATCGACGCCTTCGACGAATGTGTCCAGGCGAACGGCCGGCTGAGCGCGAAAGTCCGCCGGGCGCGGGTGCGAATGGGTTTCATCTTCCAGCAGTTCAACCTGGTGGGGCGGCTAACCCTCTTCACCAATGTGGCGATGGGCGCTCTGGGGAGGATCGGGTTCTGGCGGGGCGTTCTGGGCCGCTGGCCCGCCGACACCCGGGACGCGGCCATGGCCGGGCTGTCGAGGATGGGCATCGCCGACCACGCCGGTCAGCGCGCCGGCGCCCTCTCGGGCGGCCAGCAACAGCGCGGGGCCATCGCCCGCGCCCTGGTCCAGCGGGCCAAGGTCATCCTGGCCGACGAGCCGGTGGCCTCCCTCGACCCGGTGGCGGCGCGCCGGGTGATGGCGATTCTGCAAGGGCTCAACGCCGAAGACGGCTTGACCGTCCTCGTCAGTCTCCATCAGGTGGACTACGCCTTGCGCTATTGCGGCCGAGTGGTGGCTCTAAAGGCCGGCCGGATCGTCTACGATGGCCCGCCCTCGGGCCTGGGCCAGGACCAGCTGGTGGACATCTACGGCCCCGAGTTCGAGGACGCGTTTTGGGAGGGAGAGCCGACATGATCACCCGCCGCACCCTCGCCGGCCTGGGCCTGGCGGGCCTGTCGTTGGCGGCCTGCGGTGAGGCGGGGGGCGCCCGGCCGCCGGGGGAAGTCCGCTTCTCGATCCTGTCCACCGAAGCGGCCCAGAGCATGGAGCAGTACTGGGCGCCCATCCTGGCCGACATGGCGACCCAGACCGGCCTGAAGGTGAAGCCCTTCTTCTCCAGCAACTACACCCTCCTGATCGAGGCGATGAAGTTCAAGAAGAGCGATCTCGGCTGGTTTTCCAACCGCTCGGGCCTGGAGGCGGTCCGCCGGGCCGGCGGCGAGGTGTTCGCCCGCACCTTCAATCCCAGCGGGGTGGACGGCTACGCCTCGGTGCTGATCGTGAACGCCAAAAGCAAGCTCACCCTGGCCCAGGCGCTCAAATGCGACAAGACCTTGACCTTCGGCCTGGGCGACGCGCTTTCCACCTCCGGGACCTTGGCGCCCATGACCTATCTTTTCGCGCCCAAGGGCATCGATCCGGCCAAGTGTTTCAAGAAGCTGCGCACCGGCGCCAGCCACCAGAACAACCTCTACGCCGTCGCCGCCGGGCAGTTGGACGTGGCGACCAACAACTCCACCGCCCTGTTGCTCAACCGCCGCCACGGCCGCCACGAAGCCGACGCGGTGCGGGTGATCTGGCGTTCGCCCACCCTGCCGGAAGATCCGATCATCTGGCGCAAGGACCTCGACCCGGCGGTCAAGGAGAAGCTGCGCCAGTTCTTCCTCACCTATGGCCAGGGCGACGACGCCCAGGGCGCCCGCCAGCGCGCCTATATGGCCAGGATCAACATCGGCGGCTTCCGGCCCGCCGACGACACCTTCCTGCTGCCGGTCCGGGAGATGGAGGCGACAGAGATCTGGCTGACCGCCAAACAGGGCGGCGACGCCGGCAGAATCGCCGCCGCCAGGCGATCCCTGGACGCCATCACCGCCCAACGCCTGGCTCTGGAAGCCCGCACCCGGGCCCCGGCCGCGGCGCAATAGGCCATGACCGCGGCGGCCCGCCCGGCGCTGAAGCCGCCCGCGCGCGGCCTGGGCGATCGCGCTTTCGACCTCATCGTCTGGGGCGGTCTGGCCCTCTTTTTGGCGTCGAGTTTCCGGTCGGTGGAAATCTTCAGGATCCGGGACTTTTTTTCGGGCGCCGAGCACATGCGCCAGTTTGGCGCGGAGTTCATCCGGCCCGACTTCTCCGACTGGCGGCTTTACATCGCCAACATGTGGCTCACCATTCAGATGGCGTTGTGGGGGACCGCCTTCGCCCTGCTGATCGCGGTTCCCCTGGGCCTGGCCGGGGCGCGCAACCTCAGCCCGGTGTGGATCCAGCAGCCGGTGCGCCGGCTTCTGGATGTCCTGCGCTCGGTCCCCGATCTGGTCATCGGCGCGATCCTGGTCGCGGCCATCGGACTGGGGCCCCTGGGCGGGGTTCTGGCTCTGGCGATCAACACCGGCGGGGTGTTGGGCAAGCTCTTTTCCGAAGCCGTCGAAGCCATCGACAAGAACCCGGTGGAGGGGGTGCGGGCGACCGGCGCGGCGCCCTTGGCGCAGATCGTCTGGGGGGTGATGCCGCAGGTGGCCCCGCTATGGACCAGCTACGCCCTCTACCGGTTCGAATCCAACGCCCGCTCGGCCACCGTCCTCAGCCTGATCGGGGCCGGCGGCATCGGCCAGAACCTGTTCGATTCCATCAACAGCTTCGCCTTCGACCAGACCAGCGCCATCGTGATCGTGATCGTGGTCGCGGTGTCGGCCATCGACCTGCTCTCGCAGGCGATCCGGACGCGGCTGGTTTAGGCCGGCCCCGCCGCCCCTCTCGAGCCGCCGCGCCGCAGGCGGGCCAGGCGTCGCAGCCGGCGCCAGAAGCGGCTCTTTTCCGGATCGGGATAGGGCTGCAGGAAGCGCTGGAAGTCCTCGGCGCAGGCCCGCCAGGAAAACTGCTGGGCGACGGCGCGCACCTTTTCACGGTCGAGCTTCAGGGCTTCCAGGCAGGCGTCGGCCAAGCCCTCCGTCCGGCCGGCCGCGACCACGCCGGCGCCGCTTCCCGGAATGATGTCGATGGGGCCGGGGGCGGAGAAGGCGGCGACCGGCGTCCCCGAGGCCCAGGCTTCCAGGATCACCAGGCCGAAGGTGTCGGTGAGCGAGGGGAAGACGAACACGTCGGCGCAGGCGTAGCAGGCGGCCAGTTCGTCGCCGAATTTGGCCCCCAGAAACACCACTTCCGGGTATTTCGCCCCCAGTTCCTCCCTCAGCGGCCCGTCGCCGACCACCACCTTGGTTCCCGGCAGATCCAGGCTGACGAAGGCCTCGATGTTCTTTTCCACCGCCACCCGGCCGACGTTGAGAAAGACCGGTCGCGCCAGGCCCTCGAACACGTCCGGGTCGCCGGGCCGGCGGGGATGGAAGGCGTCGGTGTCGACGCCGCGCGACCACTGGGAGATGTTGCGAAAGCCGTGGCGCTCGAGCTCCTCGCGCATGGTCGGGGTGGCCACCATCATCCGCCCCGACGGCTTGTGAAACCACTTCATGTAGGCATAGCCGGCCGCTAGGGGCAGCGGCAGGCGGGCGGCGATGTATTCGGGAAAACGGGTGTGATAGCTGGTGGTGAACGGCAGTTTCCATTCGAGGCAGATGCGCCGGGCCGCCAGGCCGAGCGGCCCTTCGGTGGCGATATGGATGGCCTCGGGCTCGAAGGCCTTGAAGCGCTGCTGGACCTTCTCATAGGCGCCCACGGCCAGCTTGATCTCGGGATAGGTGGGCATGGGAAGGGTCTGAAACTGATCGGGGCTGATCACCTCGACCACCTCGCCCATCTCGCGAAGTTCGGCCACCACCCGGGTCAGGGTGCGCACGACGCCGTTGACCTGCGGCTCCCAGGCGTCGGTGGCCAACAGTATGCGCATCAGGGCGCCATTCTATAGGCGAAGTCGCCCGCCAAGGCGAGCGAGGGGCGGGCGGCGGCGGCTCAGGCCACGGTCACGGCATGGGCGGGCGCGGCGGGGCGAGGGCGCGGCCGGACGCCCTTGAGGATGAGTTTCACCGCCTCGAAGCGGATCGCCGCGACCACCTTCAAGGTCAACAGGGGATAGGCGACGAGAGCGTGGACGAGTTCGCGGTCGGCGAACTCGCGGCGTCGACCGAAGAAGGCGGCGGCGAGGACCGGCGCGCCTTGCCCATCGCTGGCGTTGACGGCGGTCGTGACGCTCTCGCCTGGTGTCGTCACCTTGAAATCGTAGGTCATCTCCATGCCCATGAACGGCGAGACGTGGAAGGCCTTGGCGCAGGTCTGACGGATCGGCCCGCTCGCGCCGGGCGGGACGGCGATGAGATAGCTGTGGCGCTCGCCGAAGGTGTTGTTCACCTCGTAGAGCATGGCCGCCAGGCTTCCGTCGGCCCGGTGGCAGTAGTAGATGCTCAGGGGATTGAACACGTGGCCGAACAGCCGGGGCATGCACAGCAGGCGTATGGCGCCGCCCTCCAGGGGGATGCCGGCGGCGGCCAAGGTCTCCTCGACCCAGGCGCGCAACGGGCCGGGGCGCCCGTCGCCGTGATCGCGGTCGAAGAAGCTGAAGAGGTTGAACCGGTTGTGCGAGAACAGGCGCAAGGCGTTCGCCAGTCTCGGCGTCTCGTCCAGGTCAAACAGCATCTGGAACATCGAATAGCGCAGGCGATGCGCCTTGGGCCGCGACCGCTGGTGGGTCACCACCCCGGCGTAGAGGCCGGAGGCGAAGGCGCTCACGCCACGCTCTCGAGGGTGCGCGCCAGGTCCGGCGCCGGCCCTGAGTGGATGCGCCCCGATTCCCCGGCGACCGTCCAGGGGCGCCTGACACCGCCGAGCGCCTCGGCCGCGGCCAGGCCGGCATGCAGGCCGTCCTCGTGGACTCCCGAACCGAAATAGGCACAGCTCCACCAGGTGTTCGCCTCGCCCTGAAGAGACCACAGCTCCCTCTGCGCGCGCAGGGCGCCGGCGTCGAACAGCGGATGGTCGTAGACCTCGGCGCGGATCACCTTGGTCGGGTCGGGCGCGCGCACGGGATTTAGGGTGACGAAGAGCGGCGTCTCCCTGGGCAAGGCCTGCAGCCTGTTCATCCAATAGGTCACGCAGAGTTCCTGCTCCCCGCTCGCCCGAGTCGTGCCGACATAGTTCCACGCCGACCAGGCCCTTCGGCGGCGGGGCATGAGGGCCGGATCGGAATGCAGCACGGCGAGGTTGCGGCTATAACCGAAGGCGCCCAGCAAGGCGCGTTCCCTGGGGCTGGGGTCCTCCAGCAGAGCCAGGCCCTGGTCGGCGTGGGTGGCCACCACCAGATGATCGTAGCGCTCGACGCGCCCCGATGCGTCGCGGACCAGCACGCCGGCGGGCGTGCGGGCGATCCCTTTTACCGGCATGCCCAGGCGCACCTTGTCGGCATAGGCCGCGGTGAGGCGCGAGACATAGGCCCGGCTGCCGCCCTCGACGGTGCGCCACAGGGGCCGATCGAGAATCCTGAGCAGGCCGTGGTTCTCGCAGAAGCGGATGAAGGCGGCGGCCGGATAGTCTCGGATATCGCTCACCGACGCCGACCAGATCGCCGCCGCCTGCGGCAGCAGGTGATCGTACTGGAAGGCGTGGCCGTAGCCCTGAGCGGTGAGATAGTCGCCCAGGCTCGTCATGTTGGCGTCCAGCGCGCAGGCGTGGGCCGGGGCTTCGCGGTAGAAGCGCACCAGGTCGCTGAGCATCGACCAGAAGCGCGGGCGCACCAGGTTTCGCCACTGGGCGAACAGGGTGGAGAAGTTCTCGCCGCCGTATTCCAGCCGGCCCTCGTCCAGGCTGACCGCGAAGCCCATGTCCGAGGGTTTGGTCGGCACGTTCAGGTAATCGAATAGGGCCACCAGATTGGGGTAGTTGGCCTCATTGTAGACGATGAACCCCATATCGACCGGGATCGGGCCGCCGGCGGACGGCGCATCGACGGTCTGGCTGTGGCCGCCCAGGCGCGGCTGCGCTTCATATAGGGTCACATCGTGGGCCTGGCTGAGCAGCCAGGTGGCCGACATGCCCGATATCCCCGCGCCGACGACCGCGATCTTCAGGGACGCGGGTCGCTGGGTGTTGGTCACGGTGCGTGTGGTTCCACTTTGTGAGGCGCCCGTGGATCGAATCCGCGCCCCGGCGTATTCTCTACGGTGGGGACGGGCGCCTGGATCACCGGGCCGGCGGGCCCTCCTTCGTCGCGGTGATCCAGTTTCGCGCGGCCACCGTAACTAAGGTCATGCATGCGATCGCGCTGTCTTGTAACGCCTTGCCTCTGGCCTGGACGCCCCGAGCGCCGCCATCGAGTCGCACACCCATGAACGTGACGAAGGAAACGCCCCGTGTCGGACTGTCGGCGTCGATCGTGGCGATCGCCGAACGCGGCGACCGCGAGGCGTTCGCCACTCTGTTCAGCCATTTCGCGCCCCGGGTGAAAAGTTATCTGCTGCGCATGGGCGCCGGCGCGGAAGCCGCCGAGGAGCTTGCCCAGGAAACCCTGCTGACCGTCTGGCGGCGCGCCGGCGCCTTCGATCCCGGCCGGGCGGCGGCGTCCACCTGGATCTTCACCATCGCCCGCAACCTGCGCTTCGACGCCCTTCGCCGGGAGAAAAGGCCGACGATGGCGGACGATCCGTCCGACGCCGGTCCCAATCCCATCCCGCCCGACGCCCTTCTGGCCGCTCTTCAGGATGAAGCGCGCGTGGGCCGCGCCGTCGCCGAACTTCCCGCCGATCAGGCGCGGGTGGTTCGCCTGGCGTTTTTTTCCGACAAGGCTCATTCGGAGATCGCCAACGAGTTGGGTCTGCCACTCGGCACCGTGAAATCGCGCCTGCGTCTGGCCATGGGGCGGCTGCGGGTAATGCTAGGAGAGGTCGCGTGAGCGTCCGCCACCACCCTTCGCACGATCTTCTGGTCGACTACGCCACCGGCGCGCTGAGAGCCGATCGGGCGCTGGTGGTTTCGACCCATCTTCGGGCCTGCCCGGTGTGCGCCGGCGAAGTGGCGCTGGCCGAAGCGGTGGGCGGGGCGCTGCTGGCGTCCCTGCCGCCGGCGCGGATGGCCGAGGACGCGCTGGAACGGGCGCTGGCCGGCATCGAACGGCCGAGCCCCGAGGCGCCGCCGCCGGCCTCGCGACCGCCCGGCTGGATCGAAATCCCCGCCGATGTGGTCGAAGCCGTCCGTAGGCGTCGCCGCTGGGCGGCGCCCGGGGTATGGGTGGCGCCGGTCGTCGGCGGTTCTCGCGGGCCGCGAAGCTATCTGCTGCGGGTCGGCGCGGGGATGGGCGTTCCCCGGCACACCCATCTGGGCCGCGAAATGGTGTGCGTGCTGAAGGGCGCCTTCACCGATCGAGGTGAAACCTATGGCCCCGGCGATTTCGTCGAAAGCGACGAGGAGGTCGATCACCGGCCCCAGGTGACCGGCGAGGGGGAATGTGTCTGCCTGGTCGCCGTCGATGCCTCCCTGGTGGCCCGCGACTGGGTCGGGAGGCTCTTTCAACCGCTAGTGCGGATCTGATGGGGCTGTTCAGCGCGGTCGCGGCGGCCCTGCTCGCCCTGGCCGCGCCCGGCGGCGTCGCCGTCAGGCAGGGTCTGGCGTTCGAGGCAGGACCGCGCGGCAAGCTCGATGTCTATCTGCCGAGCCGGCCGGCGCCGGGCGCGCCGGTCGCGGTGTTCATCTATGGCGGCAGTTGGCAATCGGGCGACCGGGGCTTTTACCGATTCGTCGGCGCCACCCTGGCCTCGCGCGGCATCCTCACCGTGGTCCCCGACTACCGGGTCTATCCGGCGGTGCGCTATCCCGATTTCCTGCGCGACAACGCCCTGGCGGTGCGCTTTGTGAAACAGCACGCCACGGAATGGGGCGGCGATCCGGCCAAGCTGTTTCTCATCGGCCACTCGGCGGGCGCCTACAACGTCGCCATGCTGGCCCTCGACCGGCGGTGGCTGGGCGAGGTCGGCCTCGATCCACGCCGCGACCTGGCCGGCGTGGTCGGCTTGGCCGGCCCCTATGATTTTCTGCCCCTTCGCGACGAGACGCTGAAGATCATCTTCGGCCCCAAGGATGAGCGCCCCGACACCCAGCCGATCAACCATGTGGATGGCCGGGGGCCGCCCATGCTGTTGCTGGCCGGAGATAAGGACCGCGTCGTCGAGCCCGGCAACGCCACGCGCCTCGCCGCCGCCATCGAGGCCCGGGGCGGAGAGGCGCAGGCGCGCCTCTATCCGGGAATCGGCCATGTGGGCCTGCTGACCGCCATCCTCGCTCCGTTCCGCCATCGGGCGCCCACCCTCGAGGCGATCGTCGATTTCGTTACCCGGTGCGCCGGCGCGCCGGCCGTCCAGGCTAAGGCGGCCGCGTGACCCTCCTGATCGTCGCCGTGACGGTGGGCCTGTCGCTGGCCATGCTCGGCGCCTGGGCGCTCCAGCGGGCGACCGGGAACGCCGGCTGGGTCGATGTGGTCTGGACCTTCACCACCGGCGCCGGCGGTGTCGCCTACGCCCTCGCGCCGACCGCCGGCTACGTTCCCGGCCCCCGCGCCTTTCTGGTCGCCGCCCTGGTGGCGATCTGGTCTTCGAGGCTCGGTCTTCACCTTGCCGTCCGCAGCGCCAGGGCGATGGGCGAGGACGCCCGATATGCCTATTTTCGCCAGCAATGGGGCGACGCCTTTGAAGGTCGGCTGCTGGGTTTCCTGCAGATCCAGGCTCTGGCGGCGGCCCTCCTCACCCTTTCCATCCTGGTGGCGGCGCGCAACCCCGCGCCGGGGTTGAAATGGACCGATTTCGCCGGCGCGGCGATCCTAGCCGCGGCCATCGCGGGCGAGGGACTGGCCGACCGTCAGCTTGCCCGGTTCAAGAGCTATCGGCCCAACCGCGAAGCGATCTGCGACGTGGGCCTGTGGTCCTGGTCGCGCCACCCCAACTACTTTTTCGAGTGGATCAACTGGATGGCCTATCCGGCCATCGCATTCCATCTCTCCGACCAGATGTCCTGGCTGTCCCTGGCCGCCCCCGTGGTGATGTTCTGGGTGCTGCGTTTCGGCACCGGCGTGCCGGCGCTGGAACGCTCCATGCTGGCCAGCCGCGGCGAGCTTTTTCGCGCATACCAGGCCTCGACCTCGGCCTTCTTTCCGCTTCCCCCGCGCCGCAAGGCCTGACCCTTCGGAGGGCTTCAATGACCCTGCTCGCCAACACCGTCCAGGCCTTTGAGGCCGCGCCGATCCCAGACTTTCTGCGCAAACAGGCAGTGTCCTGGCTGGTGGCCGGCGCCCGACGGCGGCTGGCCCGCTC
>JBBRQW010000036.1:0-26612 GCA_038225765.1 Caulobacterales bacterium
GGCGGACGTTCGGTGTCCGATTCTGAGCGTTGAAACCCCCGTTTGACCGACGAGACGACCATACCGCCCGGTGACGGCCGGCGGGGGAATGTCACCCCCATTTCCATCGAGGACGAGGTCAAGCGCTCGTATCTCGACTACGCCATGAGCGTCATCGTCAGCCGCGCCCTGCCGGACGTGCGCGACGGCTTGAAGCCGGTGCAGCGGCGCATCCTCTATTCCATGGGCGAACAGGGCCATACGCCCGACCGCGGCTATGTGAAGTCGGCCCGCGTGGTCGGCGACGTGATGGGCAAATACCATCCGCACGGCGATCTTTCGATTTACGACACCCTGGTGCGCATGGCCCAGCCGTTTTCCATGGGCCTGCTGCTCATCGACGGCCAGGGCAACTTCGGCTCGGTAGACAACGATCCGCCGGCGGCCATGCGCTACACCGAAAGCCGGCTGACCCGGGCCTCCATGGCCATCCTGGCCGATCTCGACAAGGACACCGTCGATTTCAAGGAGAACTACGACGGCAAGGAGAGCGAGCCAGCCGTCCTGCCCTCGCGCATCCCCAATCTGCTGGTGAACGGAGCCGGCGGCATCGCCGTGGGCATGGCCACCAACATCCCGCCGCACAATCTTGGCGAGATCGTCGATGCCTGCCTGGCCCTGATCGACAATCCCGACATTCCCCTCGACGAATTCCTGGACATCGTGCCGGGACCCGATTTCCCCACTGGCGGCGAGATCATCGGCCGCACCGGCGCGCGCCAGGCGCTTCTTACCGGGCGAGGCTCGGTGATCGTGCGCGGCGTCGCCACCATCGAGGAGATCCGCAAGGACCGCGAAGCGATCGTCATCACCGCTCTTCCCTACCAGGTGAACAAGGCGGCCCTGGTGGAGCGGATCGCCGAACTGGTGCGGGAAAAGCGCATCGAGGGCATCGGCGATCTGCGCGACGAGAGCGATCGCACCGGTATGCGCGTGGTGATCGAACTCAAGCGCGACGCTGGCGGCGAGGTGGTGCTTAACCAGCTCTACCGCTTCACCCAGTTGCAAAACGCCTTCGCGGTGAACGCCCTGGCCCTCAACCGCGGCCGGCCCCAGCAGATGGGCCTGCGCGAGATGCTGACCGCCTTCGTGGATTTCCGCGAAGAGGTGGTGGTTCGGCGCACCCGCCACGAGCTTTCCAAGGCCCGCGACCGCGCCCACGTCCTGGTGGGCCTGGCCATCGCGGTGGCCAATATCGACGAGATGATCCACATCATCCGCTCGTCCAAGGATCCGGCCGAGGCGCGCGAGCGGCTCATCGCCCGCGACTGGCCGATTGGCGACATGATCGACCTGATCGCCCTGATCGCCGATCCCCGCACCGTGGTGGTCGGCGGCAACCAGGTTCGCCTCACCGACGAGCAGGCGCGGGCCATTCTCGCCCTGACCCTGTCGCGCCTGACCGGCCTTGGCCGCGAGGAGATCTTCGCCGAGGCGGGCGAACTGGCCGGGGCCATCCGGGCCCACCTCGACCTGCTGTCCTCGCGCGCGTCTATCATGGCGATCGTGCGCGGCGAGCTGCTGGAGGTGCGCGAGGCCTTCGCCGTCCCGCGCCGCAGCCTCATCGTCGAGGGCGACGCCGACGTCGAGGACGAAGATCTGATCGCCCGCGAGGAGATGGTGATCACCGTCACCCACGGCGGCTATGTGAAGCGCACCCCGCTGACCACCTACCGCACCCAGCATCGGGGCGGAAAGGGGCGCGCCGGCATGTCCACCAAGGAGGAGGACGCCGTCACCCGCGTCTTTTCGGCCTCCACCCACGCGCCGATGCTGTTCTTCTCCTCCGGCGGCAAGGCCTACAAGCTCAAGGTGTGGCGCCTGCCGCTCGGAACACCGACCTCGCGCGGCAAGGCTTTCGTCAATCTCTTTCCCATCGAGCCGGGCGAGACCATGACCTCCATCCTCACCCTGCCCGAGGACGAGGCGAGCTGGGACAGGCTCGATGTGATGTTCGCCACGAGATCCGGCGGCGTGCGCCGCAACAAGCTTTCCGACTTCGTGCAGATCCATCGGGGCGGCAAGATCGCCATGAAGCTGGGGGAGGGCGATTCGATCGTCGGCGTCAGCCTTTGCACGAGCCACAACGACGTGCTGCTGACCACGTCGCGGGGCCGCTGCATCCGCTTCGCGGCGAGCGACGTACGGGTGTTCGCCGGCCGCGATTCCACCGGCGTACGCGGCGTGCGCCTGGCGGGCGGCGACAGCGTCATCTCCATGGCCATCCTGCGCGCGGTGGACGCCTCCCCAGCCGAGCGGGCCGCCTATCTGAAACAGGCCATCGCCATGCGTTTGGCCGAAAGCGACGAGGGCGAGGAAACGCCGGAGCCGGCCGCCGAGGACGACGACGAGGCGACCGGCGACGGACCGGTCACATTGCCGGCCGATCGCGTCGCCGAACTCGCCGGCGTCGAGGAGACGATCCTCACCGTCTCGTCGGAAGGGTTCGGCAAGCGAACCTCGGCCTACGATTACCGGCGGACCGGACGCGGCGGC
The DNA here is from genome assembly GCA_038225765.1 of Caulobacterales bacterium. Taxonomy (GTDB): domain Bacteria; phylum Pseudomonadota; class Alphaproteobacteria; order Caulobacterales; family Caulobacteraceae; genus Acaudatibacter. The sequence continues at coordinate 2,536 of JBBRQW010000036.1, forward strand.
CAGGGCCTGATCGCCCACGATCTCACCCGCCGCGGCGGTCGCTTGGTCGCCTCCTTTCCGGTCGATGCCGCCGACGAAATCCTACTGGTCACCGACCAGGGCCAGCTCATTCGGGTGCCGGTCGGCCAGATCCGCATCGCCGGGCGCAACACCCAGGGCGTGACCATCTTCCGCACGGCCGAGGACGAGCATGTGGTCTCGGTCGAGCGCCTCGAAGGCGAGGCCGATCAGGCGGACGACGGCGATTTGTCGGCGTCGGACGTTCCAGGTGAAGGGGAGGAGAAATGAAGCGCACGGGGCTCTATCCGGGGACCTTCGATCCGGCCACCAACGGCCACCTCGACATCATTGGGCGGGCGGTGAAGCTGGTCGACAAGCTGGTGATCGGCGTGGCCGTCAACGCCGCCAAGGGGCCCCTGTTCAGCCTGGAAGAGCGGGTAGCGATCATCCAGGAGGAGACCGGGCCTTGCGCCCAGATCGCCGAGATCGAGGTTCTGCCGTTCGACAACCTCACCATCCAGTTCGCCCGCCAGGTGGGCGCGCAGGTCATCGTGCGCGGCCTGCGGGCCGTCGCCGACTTCGAATACGAATTCCAGATGACGGCCATGAACCAGCAGCTCGACCGCGACATCGAGACCGTCTTCCTGATGGCCGACCCGCGCCATCAGGCGGTCGCCTCGCGCCTGGTCAAGGACATCGTCCAGATGGGCGGCGACGTCACCCGCTTCGTGCCGGAAGGGGTGAAGCGCCGCATGCTGGCCAAGTTCGGGCGGGGCTGAACGCGACGGCCGGCGATCCCCCTTGCCCCGCGCGGGCCGCCGGTCTAGGCGGGGCGCCATGAAATTTGCTCGCGCCCTAATCGCCCTAACCACGCTGGTCGCCGCCGGCGCCCAAGCCGCCGCCAAACCCACGCCGGCGCCCGCGGCCCCCACCGAGGCCGACTGGCGCGCGCCCGACCCGCAGAATGTCCTGATCATCGACACCAGCAAGGGCCGGATCGTCGTCGAAATGGCGCCTGCCGCCGCCCCCGCCTCCGTGGCCCGCGTCCGGGAACTGACCCGCGCCGGCCTCTACGACGGCCGCGCCTTCTTCCGGGTCATCGACAACTTCATGGACCAGACCGGCGATCCCAAGGACAACGGCCAGGGCGGCTCGACCAAGCCCGACCTGCCGGCCGAGTTCACGTTCAAGCGCGACGCGGCGACTCCCCTGGTGGTGGTGACCAAATCAGGCGGGATGGAGGCGGGCTATCTGGGCGCCCTGCCGGTGATCGGCCAGACCATGGACCTCGCCCTCTTGACCGCCGATCACAAGGTCAATGCCTGGGGCAGCTTCTGTCCCGGCGTGGTCGGCATGGCCCGGGCCGAGGCCCCCGACAGCGGCAACAGCCAGTTCTTCCTGATGCGCGCCGCCCAGACCAACCTCGATCAGAAATACACCCCCTGGGGGCGGGCCATTTCCGGCCAGGAGGTGATCGACGCCATCAAGACCGGCGAGCCGCCGACGCCGCCGGCCGACACCATGGTCAAGGTTCGCGTCCTCGCCGACATCCCCGCCGCCGAGCGGCCCAAGGTGCGGGTGATCGACCCGGCCGGCCCGTGGTTCCAGGCCATGGCCGCGCGGGTCAAGGCCCAGAAGGCCGTCGACATTTCGATCTGCGATCTCGATTTTCCCGCTGAGGTGAAGTGAACCCCATGCCTGACGCCCAAGACACCCTGACCATGACCCTGGCCACCGGCGAGGTGACCATCCGCCTGCGCCCCGACCTGGCCCCCGCTCATGTGGCGCGGATCAAGGAACTGGCGGGCGAGGGCTTCTACGACGGGGTGGTCTTCCACCGGGTCATCGACGGCTTCATGGCCCAGGGTGGCGATCCCACCGGCACCGGCGGCGGCGGCTCGTCCAAGCCCAACCTGCCAGCAGAATTTTCCACGGCCTCGCACAAGCGGGGCGTCTGCTCCATGGCCCGCACCAACAATCCCAACTCCGCCAACAGCCAGTTCTTTATCTGCCTGAAGGATTCGAACTTCCTCGACAATCAGTACACGGTGTGGGGCGAAGTCACCGCCGGCATGGAACACATCGACGCCCTCCCCAAGGGAGAACCACCCCGGGCGCCGGGGAAGATCGTCTCGATGAAGGTGGGGTGAGTCCCTTCTACGTCGGCGGCGGCTGAAGGTGGCCCGCAGGGTCGGATGAGGGGTTTTCCACGATCATCCGCCTGTCGGACGCATCTGCGGGCAGGCCGGCGCGACCGCGCAGGTCCAAAGGCCTGGTCCTGCCCCAGTTAGAAGTCCGCTATGGGCGGCTAACGGCCTCCGATCCGACGCGCGGTCAGAAGGACGGCGGCGGGGTGCCGATTTCCCGGCAGAACTGGTCCAGGGTGTGGCGCGTCTCGGTGGCAACCGGCCTGGGGCCTGCCCCAAGCGCCCGGGCGTGATGAACAAATTCAGGCGCGGCGGCGATCTGGTATCTGTCCAAGGTCGCAACCTTCGAAGCGCCTTCGATAAGACGCTCCGCTTGGGCGCCTTCCAGCTTGTCCAGATAGATAGTCGATGAGATGTCGATCGCGGCCTGCTTCTGGGCGCCTTCGTTCGCATTGAATCCTTCGAGGACATTGTAGATTTGCGCCCACGCTAGGCGCTCCTTCAAAGACATGTGGGAGATCACGCCATTCTTCGATGTATCCCACGCGGACGATTGAAGTATTGGATAGAGAGGCGGGGGAGAGAAGTTCGGCTTTGGACCACCTCTACCCCAAGCGGTGAACTTGACGTCGAGCGCCAGCAGACATTTGTCCTCGGCCTGCACGATCAAGGCCTCAGTTGCGTCCTGGCTGATTTCGGCCCGCAACGCCTTTCGGGTTTCAGCGACCTCCGTGCGGGTGTGTAGCCCCTCAACGATTTGCTGGGCCCCAAGCGCCGTCAGCACGCCAAGGACGATGATCCCATACTCTTTAAGGAACTCGCGCCAGCCGTGCCACGGCTTCGGTTTGTGGATTTCCATGCTGGCTCCCGACACGGCTGGCGGAGCGGCAGACCCAGTGACGTCGTTGCCGCCGGGCGCGGACTGATCGATCTGCTCTGGCAACGCGCGCGCCCTACCCCTGCGGCCCAGCCCCCGACCCCCGCGGCCCCGAACGCCAGCCTAGTAGGCTGTCCGGCAAACAGGAAGCGCCGATCTGGTACCAAGGTTCGCCATGGGTCGAAAGCGGACATGCTGGCGGGTAGGGTGTAAGGCCGCGCCAGCGCTTGACGCCGTCGCGACCACCGGCCTACCCCACCCCGCCATGACTCTCGCCGACTTCGATTTCCACCTCCCAGAGAATCGCATCGCCCTTCGCCCGGCCGCGCCGCGCGGGGCGGCGCGGTTGCTGGTGGTGGACGCCGGCGGCGCGCTGGCCGACCGCGCCGTGGCCGACCTGCCGGACCTTCTGCGGCCCGGCGACGCTCTGGTGTTCAACGACACGCGGGTGATCGCGGCGCGGCTCAAGGGGACGCGCGACCGGGAGGGACAGGCTTGCGCCGTCGAGGCGACCTTGCACCGGCGCCTCGCCGCCTCGCGCTGGACCGCCTTCATGCGGCCGGGCAAGCGGCTGCGGGTCGGCGACCGGGTGGCGTTCGGGGAGCGCGGCGATCGGGCGTGTTTGCGGGGAAGCCTGGACGCCACGGTGGCCGCCAAGGGCGAGGACGGCGAGGTGACCTTGGCTTTCGACCTGAACGGGCCGGACCTGGATCTCGCTATCGCCGATCGCGGCGCCATGCCCCTGCCACCCTATATCGCCAGCCGCCGGGCCGAGGACGAGCGGGACCGGATCGACTATCAGACCGTCTATGCGCGCGAGGACGGCTCGGTGGCCGCGCCCACGGCGGGGCTGCACTTCACGCCGGAACTGATGGCCCGGCTCGTCGAGCGCGGCGTCGCCGCCCATTTCGTCACCCTGCATGTGGGCGCCGGCACCTTCCTGCCGGTGAAGAGCGAGACCGTCGCCGATCACCGCATGCACTCAGAATGGGGCGAGGTTTCCGCCGAGGTGGCCGAGGCCCTGAACACCGTCCACGCCGCCGGCGGGCGGGTCGTCTGCGTCGGCACCACCTCCCTGCGCCTTCTAGAAAGCGCGGCGGGCGAGGACGGGCGGATCGCGCCCTTTGCCGGCGAGACGGCGATCTTCATCATCCCCGGCTACGCCTTCCGCGCCGCCGATGGCCTGATGACTAATTTCCACCTGCCCAGATCGACCCTGTTCATGCTGGTCGCGGCGTTCAGCGGGCTTAAGGTGATGCGCCGCGCCTACGCCCACGCCATCGCGGCCGGCTACCGCTTCTATTCCTACGGCGACGCCTGCCTGCTGTGGCGCGCCGCCTGATGGCGGCTTTTCCTTTTCTCATCGAAGCCACGGATGGCGCGGCCCGGAGCGGCCGTCTGGAGACGCCGCGCGGGACGATCGACACGCCGGCTTTCATGCCCCTGGCGACGGCGGGGACAGTCAAGGCCCTGACCCTCGACCAGGTGCGCGGGACGGGCTCGCAGATCATCCTCGGCAACACCTATCACCTGATGTTGCGGCCCACCGCCGAGCGGGTGGCGCGGCTGGGCGGCTTGCACCGTTTCATGGGCTGGGACGGCCCCATCCTCACCGATTCAGGCGGCTTCCAGGTGATGTCGCTCTCCAGGATCAACACCGTCAGCGAAGAGGCGGCGACGTTTCAGAGTCATATCGACGGGTCGCGCCACGTCCTGTCGCCCGAACGCGCCATCGCCATCCAGGCCGACCTGCTGGGCGCCGACATCGCCATGCAGCTCGACGAGTGCGTGGCGTGGCCGGCCGATGAGGCGCGCGCCGGCGAGGCGATGCGGCTTTCGGCCCGCTGGGGCGCCCGGTGCAAGGCGGCGTTCGGGGCGCGCGATACCCAATCGCTGTTCGGCATCCAGCAGGGTTCGACCTTCGAAGCCCTGCGCCGCGAGTCCTCGCAGCGGCTGATCGAGACCGGCTTCGACGGCTACGCCATCGGCGGCCTGGCGGTCGGTGAAGGGTACGGCGCGATGTGCGAGGCGCTGGACCATGCGCCGGGCCTGCTGCCCGCCGACCGGCCGCGCTACCTCATGGGCGTCGGCAAGCCGATCGATATCGTCGAGGCGGTGGCGCGCGGCGTCGATCTGTTCGACTGCGTCCTGCCGACCCGCTCCGGCCGGCACGGCCAGGCCTGGACTTGGGAAGGCGCGATCAATCTGAAGGCCGCCCGCTTCGCCGACGAGGCGGCGCCGCTGGACGAGGATCTCGCCTGCCCGGCCAGCCGCGACTACTCCAGGGCCTATCTGCACCATCTGGTGAAATCGGGGGAGATCCTCGGCCAGGTCCTGCTCTCCTGGCATAACCTCGCCTTCTACCAAGCCTTGATGGCTGGCTTGCGCGCCGCGATCGGCGAGGGCCGGTTGGCGGCGTTTCGCGCCGACTTTCGCGGCCGGCAAGCCGGCTAGTGGATCGGATACTCCGGCCGGCGCTCCTCCTGGACCGAGGGCGCGGTGTAGGCGAGATGGCGGGGAATGGCCGGCGCGGCGCAACCGTGCGCCTCGCCCAGTCCTTTGAGATAACCCCGGCGGACGCTGCCGGCGGTGATGACCTCGGCCACCAGTTGATCGTGCTTCTGGGCCCCCGAAAGCGCTTTCACGAAGCCGACGAAGGGCAGCAGACTCTCCGCCGCGCCGTGCGCCAAGGTCAGGGCGACGCCGCGCTGGGTAGTCAGGCTGGGGCTCTGCGGATTGTCGGGCTCGCCGAAATCGGCCCCAAGGGCGTCGGTCAGGGCGCGCACCTGGGCGACGATGGTCCGGCAGGCGGGGGGCGTCGGCCGGGCGTAGGGATCGGCCAGGGCGGCCAGGAGAATCGGCGGGATCTTCTGGCGCACCAGATTGAGGTCGTGCAACGGCGCTTCGGCGGCGTTCTGCACATTGGCGCTGGCGGCCCGATCCGGGTTTTCCAGTTGGGGCGGCGGTGCGGGTTGGGCCGTCTGGGCCGCGACGGGCGAGCCGGCGCCAACCAGAATGGACCCGGCGATGGCGCCGGCGAGGACGGGCGTATGCATGGCGCCCTTCTAGCGTGACGCCGGCCGGGGCGCCAAGGCACCCGCCCAGAGGGATGCTTGCGGCTGAACCGCCCCCGCGGCTATGGTCCGCGCCGCGAGAGCCTGTCCTGGTCGGTCCGATCAACCCGACTGGGATAAACAGGCCCTCCCTTAAAACTCTTGAGCGCTTTCGGATCGCGAAACCAGTTCCAACCTTTGCGAAAAAGCGCTCCAGGGGCCGGTAGCTCAGTGGTAGAGCCCTCGACTTTTAATCGAGTGGTCGTGGGTTCGAGTCCCACCCGGCCTACCAAGCCTCAGCCTTGGCCGCCTCCGATCGAAGGGCGCGCCTCCGGCGGGACGCGTGACAGCGGCGGCGCTCGCCACTACAGGTCTGCCTTGGGGCGGCAGGGAACGGAGCGCGTGAGACGAACCGGTTGCGCCTTCGCCGCGTCCTGGGCGGTGACGATCGGTCTTGCGGCGGCGCCGGCCTGGGCGGCCGAGCCCAAGGCGGCGGTGACCGGCGATCTCGACCGTGCGCTTCGCAAGGCGGTCGAGGTCGCCGTCGGCGAGGCGAAGGGCCCGCCCGACAGCCGCATCGAGGCGCGACGCCGGGCCCGCGAGGCGGCGGGCGTCACCGTTGCCCTGCTTCGCTCCGAGGGTTACTACGACGCCACCGTCGAGCCCGACGTGGCCGAGGCCGATCCGCCGCGGGCCGTTGTCCGCGTAACCCTTGGCGACCGCTTTCATTTCGAGGGCGCGGCGGTGGAATGGCAGGGCGGCGCGCCGCCCGCCGAGGTGGCCAAGGCCGGCCAGGAGGCGGCGCATCTCACGGCCGGCACGGCTGGCCGCGCCGCCGATGTGCTGGCGGCCGAGGGGCGGATCGTGGCGGTCCTGCGGGAGCGCGGTTACGCCGACGCCGAGATTCGCCCCCGCGAGGTCATCGTCGATTACGCCGATCGGTCGGTCAGACCCACGTTCAGGATCGCCGCCGGCGACCTCGTTCGCCTCGATGGCGTCAAGACGATCGCCAAGGGCCGCACCCATCCCGCCTGGGTGCGCGCCCTGGCGCCGTGGAAGAGCGGCGACATCTACAAGCCCGACTCCGTCGCCAAGCTTGAGCGGCGGCTGACCGACGCGGCGGTCTACGATTCGGTCACCGTTTCGCTGGCCCCCAAGGATCAGACCGTCGATGGCGAGCGCCCGGTTCTCGTCAGCCTGTCGGATCGACCGCCCAAAACGATCGAACTCGGGGCCGGTTACGCCACCAGCGAAGGCTCGGGGATCGACGCCAAGTGGTTTCGCTACAATCGCCTCGGCCGCGCCGACACCCTGACCCTGACCGCCATTCTCTACGACATCCAGCAGAAGCTCGACCTCGAGCTGGATCTTCCCGCCTGGCGGCGTCCCGATCAGACCCTGAGAATCGGCGGCGGCCTGGTGGCCAACCGCACCGACGCCTATGACGACGCGGGCGGCGGCGTGCGCCTGGACGTGGATCGGCACTTCACCAAGACGACCTTCATCACCGTCGGCGGCGCCTTTGACTATGTCGCCACGCAGGAGAAGACGGCGATCAATCAGCAGGCGACACCGGTCGGCGTCGATCTGAAGTTGTTCATCACCAGCACCCTCGCCGCCTTCGCCCTCGACCGTTCCAACGACCCGCTCGATCCGACCCGCGGCTGGCGCCTGGAGGCGCGGGCCGAGCCGACCTGGATCACCGGCGATCGCGACCTCGTCTATTTGAAGACCCAGACGCAGGCGAGCGGCTATCTGCCGCTCGATTCCGGCGCCGCCACGGTGATCGCCGGCCGGCTCAAGCTGGGCTCGATTCTGGGCGGATCGATCCCGGACGTGCCCGCCGACCGGCGATTCTACGCCGGCGGCGGCGGCTCGGTGCGCGGTTACGGCTACCAGGCGGTGGGACCGCGGTTGATCGACAACACGCCGGAAGGCGGCCTTTCCCTCGTCGAGGCCTCTCTCGAAGTCAGGCGAAGGCTTTCCCGGCAATGGGGCGCGGTCGCCTTCTTGGACGCCGGCACGGTCGGCGCCGGCACGGCCCCGGATTTCAGGGACTTCAGCGCCGGGGTGGGACTCGGCGTGCGCTATAATCTGGGGTTCGCGCCCCTGCGCCTGGACATCGCCACGCCACTCAACCCTCGCCTGGGCGACGGCCCGATCCAGGTCTACATCAGCATCGGCCAGAGCTTCTGATGGCGGCGGACCCTCCGCGCCGGCGCCTGCTTGCGATCAGAGGCCCGGTCGTCGCCTTGGCGGTGGTGGCGGCGCTGGCGGTGCTGATCGGCGCCCTGTTCGTCGCCGTCCGCTATGGGCCGATGACGAGGGCCGGGCGGCGGATGATTGAGAGTCAGGTCAGCGGCATGAAGGTCGGCCGTTTCGGGCGACTCGAGATCGAGGGCCTGCGCGGCGACGTCTGGCGTTCTTTCACCCTCCGCCGCCTCAGCATCGTTGACCGCCGGGGTGTCTGGCTGGACGCGCGCGACCTGGCCGTGCGGTGGAGCCCGGACTCGCTCCTGGACCGCCGCCTGCGCATCGTGTCCCTGGCCGTCGGAAGCGTGGCCATCGAACGGCGCCCCGAACTCACCCCCCCAACTAAGCCGACGCCCCTGCCGGTGTCGGTGGATGTCGATCAGGCGACGACACGGGTGGAAACGGCCCCCGAATTCTCGGATCGGCGCGGCCTCTACGATCTGCGGACCGCCTTTTCCGTGCAACGGAGCGGCGGCGCGCGGGGCTGGCTGACAGCCGCCAGCGCCCTCCATGTGGGCGACTTCCTGAAGGTGGCGTTCGACCTGGGGCGCGGCGATAGATTCTCCGTGGACGCCGACGCGCGGGAGGCGCGGGGCGGCGCCCTGGCCGGAATGGCCGGGCTGGCCGCCGATCAACCGTTTCTGCTCACCGCCCACGCCAAGGGCGCGGTGGCCGCCGGGCGCTTCGACGTCAGCACCCGGGTGGGCGCGACCGTACCTTTGGAAGCTCAGGGACAATGGACCAGGGCCGGCGGATCGGCGGCGGGTCAAATCGACCTCGCCGCCTCCCGACTGCTGGCGCGCTATCAGGCGATGGTTGGGCGCCAGGCGCGCTTTCGCATCGCCGGGGCCAAGGCCGCCGACGGGTTCTATGCCCTGACCCTCGTGGCCGACAGCGACAACATCGCGGTCGCGGCGCGTGGGGAAGCCGATGTCGGCCGGCGCGCCACGGGACCGCGGGGGATCGCGATCGACGCGCGGATCGCCGCCCCGAACAAGATCGTCGCCCAGCCGGCGATGGGTCCCGCGCGCCTGTCCGGGGGCCTGGGCGGCGACTCCAGGCATTGGGTGTTCAAGGGCGCGGCCAGCGTGGCGCGCGTGACGAGCGGGGGATACGCCCTGGCGCGCCTCACCGGCCCGATCCGCGTGGAGGGGCGGGGCAGGGAGACGACGATCGACGCCCAAGCGTCGGGCGAGGGCGGTTCGGGACGGGGCCTGGCGGCGGCTCTGTTGGGCGCTCGCCCGCGCGGCGCGGCGCGGCTTACCGTCTTCGCCGATGGGCGCCTGCTGCTCCGGGCCCTCGACATCCAGGGCGCGGGCCTGAAGGTGACGGCGGCCGGCGAGCGGACCTTCCTGGGCGGCCTGTCGTTCAAGGGCGCCGCCACGGTGAGCAATCTCGCCGCCGCCTTGTCCGGCGCGCGGGGGGTGGCGCGGGGAAGCTGGACGGCGAGCCAGGCTTCCGCGCCCAAGCCGTGGTCGTTCAGCTTCGACGCCAAGGGCGAGCGCCTCGCCACCGGCCTAGGCGAGGTCGATCGGCTGCTGGGTCCGGCCCCCCGGTTGCGCGTCCAGGCCGACTACCGGAACGGGACGGTCGCGGTCAGCCATTCGACCCTCGATGGCGCGGCCGGCTCGCTGGTCTCCGCCGGCCTGATCGGGCCGGCCGGCGCCCTGAAGCTGAAGCTGGACTGGCGCGCCGCGGGGCCGCTGGACATCGGCCCGCTGGAAATCGACGGCGCGGCCAAGGGGTCGGGGGCGTTGAGCGGAACCCTCGCCAACCCCAGGGCCGACCTGATGGCTGACTTCGGCGCCATCAACCTGCCGATCCTGCCCCTGCGCGACGCTCATCTGATCCTGAGCTTCCTGAGCGATCCGGGGGGGGCCAACGGCCGCTTTTCCCTGGCCGGGGCCAGCGAATATGGGCCGGCGAGGGGATCGGCCGACTTCCGCTTCGTTCACGCCGGCCTCGACCTTTCGGCGGTGGACGTGAACGCCGGCGGCGTGACGGCCAAGGGATCGGTGTCGGTTCTGGCCGGCGAACCCTCCACCGCCCACCTCGCCGTGACCGTCGGCCCGGGTGTGCTTCTTGCCGAGGGGCGGGCTGGCGGGCGGGTGAAGATCGTCGATGCGCCGGGAGGCGCCCGCGCCACTCTCGCCCTCGAGGCGAGCGGCGCCGTCCTGGCGCAAGGCGGGGCCGCGATCCAGTCGCTGAAGATCTCGGCCGACGGGCCGCTCACGCGCCTGCCCTATCGGGCCAGCGCCGAAGGCGCCATGGCCGGCGGCCCCTGGCGGATCGCCGGATCGGGGGCCTTGAGCGAGGCGGCGGGGCAATACGCCTTGAGCTTCAGCGGGGCGGGGCGCCTGCGGGCGGCCGATTTTCACACGGTCACTCCGGCCCAATTCCATCTGGGCGGGCGGCGCTCCAGCGCGCGGCTCGAACTCGCCGTCGGAGGCGGACGGGCGGACATCAACGTTACGGGCGACGGCGGCGGGCTCACCGCCAAGGCGGCGATGTCCGACCTCAGTCTTGGATTGCTCAATGAGGATCTGGTGGGGCGGTTCGACGGTACTCTTTCCCTGGCCGGGGAGGGATCGCGGCTGACCGGCGCCCTGGACGCCAAACTCTCGGGCGCGGGGGGGCGGGACCTCAAGGGAACGCCCCCCGTGGAGGGTCTCGTCAAGGCGCGCCTCGAGCCGGGCTCGATCGCTCTCCAGGCCTCGCTCGGCAACGCCCAGGGCCTCAAGGCGCGGGCCGACGTCACCCTGCCGGCCGAGGCGTCGGCGGCCCCGTTCCGCATCGCCATCGACCGCCGCCGCCCTCTGAAGGGCGATTTTTCCATCGCCGGCGAACTCAAGCCGATCTGGGATCTGACCATGGGCGCCGAGCGGTCGCTCTCGGGGCGGGTGGTCGCCGGCGGAACCTTGAGCGGGACCCTGGCCGACCCGCGCGCGGTGGGATCGGCCGCCCTCGAGAACGGCCGCTTCCGGGATGTGGGGACCGGCCTGAAACTGGACGGCGTCACCCTCCACGCCACCCTGGCCGACAACGCGGTGGATGTCAGCCAGTTCTCCGGATCGGACGGCGCCAAGGGAACCCTGGCCGGGTCCGGCCGCATCAGCCTGTCGCGCGAGGGGGCATCGACCTTCCGGCTGGACCTCACCCGGTTCCGCCTCATCGACAACGACCTCGCCCAGGCCGCCGCCTCGGGAAAGGTCGCCGTCACCCGCGCCGCCGACGGCAAGGTCAAGCTGAGTGGGGCGCTCACCATCGACCGCGCCCAGATCGCCCCCAATCCGCCGGTCGCCTCCGGCGTCGTTCCCATGGACGTGGTCGAGATCCACAAGCCCCACGATCTCAACGAGCGGTTCGCACCCCCCGTGTCCCGCGCCGCGCCGGTGGCCCTGGATGTCGCCTTCAAGGCCCCGGGCGGCATTTTCGTCAAGGGTCGGGGGCTCGATGTCGAACTTTCCCTCGACGCCCATGTCGGCGGAACGACTGACCAGCCCACCCTTACCGGCGTCGCGCGGGTGGTCCGCGGCGACTATAATTTCGCCGGCCAGCGCTTCCAGATCGACGATCGCGGCGTCGTCTATCTGGGCTCGACCGCCGAGACGATCCGCCTCAATCTGACGGCGACGCGGGACAATCCCACTCTCACCGCCGTGATCCGCATTCAGGGGACGGCCGCCAAGCCGACCATCACCCTCACCTCCACCCCCGTGCTGCCGCAGGACGAAGTGCTCTCCCAGGTGCTGTTCGGCGCCTCGGCCTCCCAGCTCTCGGCCCTGCAGGCCGCCCAGCTCGCCTCGGCGGTGTCGGGGCTGGCGGGCGGCGGCGGGTTCGACATCATCGGCGGCCTGCGCAACTTCGCCCACCTCGACCGGCTGGCGATCGGCGGCACGGCGGCCACCGGAACCACGGTCTCCGGCGGCAAGTACTTAAGCGACAAGGTCTATCTGGAACTCACCGGCGGCGGCCGCGAAGGACCGGGGGCGCAGGTGGAATGGCGGGTGAAAAAGCACCTGTCGGTGGTCTCCCGCCTGACCAGCCAGGGCGATTCGCAACTCTCGGTGCGGTGGCGGAAGGACTATTGAGGCGCCGGCAGGCCCCGATCAGTGGGTGATACGGGGCCGCAAATGGTACCGTCCCGGCTTGAATTCGTCGAAGATCAGGGCGGTGTGCGGATGACCGACCGGCTCGCCGCTCTCGTCGGGCAGCAGGTTCTGTTCGGAGACATAGGCCACATAGCTCGACTGCTCGTTCTCAGCCAGCAGGTGATAATAGGGCTGGTCCTTGCGCGGGCGAACCTCGTCGGGGATCGACAGCCACCATTCCTCGCTGTTGGAGAACACCGGATCGACGTCGAAGATGACGCCGCGAAACGGGAAGACGCGGTGCTTGACCACCTGACCGATGGCGAACTTGGCGAGTCGCGCGTTCATGGTTGGGTCAGGATACAGCCAAATCGTGAATGGGGCCTGAACTTAGAGTGTTCATCGACTCTATCAAGTCCGCCTTCCGTCGGCGCCGCATCCTTGCTAGGCTCGGGATCGAAGAGACGCGGTCGGCGCCGCCACCGCGGCGAGGGCCGCTTCGCACAGGTTGGAACAAGATCATGGACGAGGCGCCGGCCGCGCCCGTCGATCGCGCGCGCGGGCGCGGTGGCGATCGGGGGCGGGGGCCTGGGGAGACGCCGGTGTTCGCGGCGCTCGATCTGGGAACCAACAACTGCCGCCTGCTGATCGCAACCCCGACGGCGCGGGGGTTTCGGGTCATCGACGCCTTTTCGCGGATCGTGCGGCTGGGCGAAGGGCTATCGGGGAGCGGCCGGCTGGGCGAAGCGGCCATGGAGCGGGCCATCGCCGCCCTGCAAGTCTGCGCCGGCAAGATCGGCCGGCGCGGCGCCTCGCGGGTGAGGGCCGTCGCCACCCAGGCCTGCCGCTCGGCCGCCAACGGGCCGCGGTTCCTCGCCGAAGTGGCGGAACGGACCGGCCTGCGCGTCTCGATCATCAGCCCACGCGAGGAAGCGCGGCTGTCGGTGGCCGGCTGCCTCAACCTGCTGGATCGCGGCGCCCGCGTCGCCCTGGTGGTCGATGTCGGCGGCGGCTCGACCGAGATGTCGTGGGTGGATCTGGCCGCGCCCGGCCTCGACGGGGATCCGCGCCGCGCCGCCCATTGGCGGCCGATCAAGGCGTGGCTTTCGATTCCCATCGGCGTGGTCACCCTGGCCGAGCGATTCCCCGAGGGGGCGGGAGACGGGGCCGGTTGGTTCCGGTCGATGGTCGAGGCGATGAAAACGCGGATGGCGGCCTTTACCGGGGCCGACGAATATCGCGCCGTCTTCGCGGCCGGGGGGGCCCATCTGGTCGGCACCTCCGGCGCGATCACCAGCCTGGCCGGCCTGCACCTGGGTCTGGCGCGCTACGACCGCGCCCAGGTGGACGGCCTGTGGATGACCCGGGCCGAATGCGACGCGGTGACGCGGCGCCTGGCGGCGCTGAGCGTCGGCGAGCGGGCCGCCCAGCCGTGCATCGGGCCCGACCGCGCCGATCTGGTGATGGCCGGGGCGGCGATCCTCGCCGCCGTCCAGGAACTCTGGCCGTGCGAGCGGCTGCGGGTCGCCGACCGGGGGCTGCGCGAAGGCCTTCTGCTCTCCCTGATGTCCGAACATCGGCGGGCTGGGCCGCCCCGCCGCGGAAACGCGCCTCACGGCGCGCCGGCATGACCGAGCCGCCGCGCAAACGCATGGTCCGTCCGCCCACCGGCGGCACGGACGCCGGCCGGTCCGGCCCCAAGCGGCTGAAGACGGCCAAGGAGCGCACCCCCTCCTCGCAGGCGTGGCTGGAGCGCCAGATCAACGATCCCTTCGTGGTTGAAGCCAAGGCCAAGGGCTACCGCTCGCGCGCCGCGTTCAAACTGCGCGAGATCGACGACCGCTTCCACATCGTCAGGCGCGGCGCGCGGGTCATCGACCTGGGCTGCGCGCCGGGAGGGTGGATGCAGATCGCCCTGGAGCGGCGTGCCGGCGCCGTCGTCGGCGTCGATCTCCTGCCGGTGGCGCCCCTGCCGCCCGCCCGGGTCGTCGAAGCCGACTTCACCGACCCGGGGTGCGGGGCTACGCTGATCGAAATTCTGGGCGGCGCGCCGGACCTGATCCTCTCGGACATGGCCCCCAACACCACCGGCCATCGCCAGACCGATCACCTGCGGATCGTCGGCCTGATCGAGGCGGCGGTGGAGTTCGCGGTCGGCGCCCTGAAACCTGGCGGGACCTTCGTCTCCAAGGCCTTTCAGGGCGGCGAGACCAGCGGCCTGCTGGCGCTGCTGAAGCGCAACTTCACCGACGTGCGCCACGTCAAGCCCAAGGCCAGCCGCGCCGAAAGCTCGGAACTCTACCTGCTGGCGACGGGATTCAAGGGGCGCGGTTGAGGTCGCGCGGCGAATGTGGTCTCCTCCCTGCTTCATGGAGGCCGGGGGTTCGGGCTCATGGACGACGGGCGACGCTTCTGGGCGTTTCTCAGCTACAGCCATGAGAATCGCGACTGGGCGCGCTGGCTGCACCGCGCCTTGGAATCCTATGCGATACCCCGGCGCCTGATCGGACGCCAAAGTTCCGGCGGCCCCATCCCCAGGCAAGTGCGGCCGATATTCAGAGATCGCGAGGATCTGGCCGCCAGCGCCGAACTGCGCGAGCGTGTCTACGCCGCCCTGGCCCAGTCGTCGGCCCTGATTGTCCTATGCTCGCCGACGGCGGCGACTTCGCCCTGGGTCGAGGACGAGATCGTCCGCTTCAAGGCGCTACACGGCGAGGCGCGGGTGTTCGCGGCGATCGCGGCGGGAACGCCCAACGCCTCGCGCCTGGCGGGCCACGAGGGCGATGAGTGTTTCCCGCCGGCCCTGCGGTTCCACGTCGATTCCGCCGGCGCCCTCACCGATCGACACGCCGAACCGGTCGCGGCCGATCTGCGCCCAAACGGCGACGGGCGGAAACTGGCGAAGCTGAAGCTGGTCGCGGGCATTCTCAACCTCGACCTCGACGATCTGGTGCGGCGCGACACCCATCGCCGGGCGGAGCAACTCACGGCGCTGACCGCCGCCTCGGTGGCCGGCGCCCTGGCCATGGGCGGCCTGGCCCTCGCCGCCCTGGCCTCCCGCAACGAAGCCCGAGCGCAGCGGGCGCAGGCGGAGGGGCTGGTCGCCTTCATGCTGGGCGACCTGCGCAAGAAGCTGGAGCCGACGGGAAGACTCGATCTCCTGGACGCCGTCGGCGGCCGGGCCATGGCCTACTACGCCGCCCAGGCCGCGCACGGCCTGGACGACAAGGCCCTTGGGCAGCGGGCGCGGGTGCTGCATCTGCTGGGCGAAATCCAGGAGAAACGCGGCAATCTGCAAAACGCGCTGCGGGATTTTCAGGAAGCCTCGAGCACCACCGGGGAGCTGCTTGCCAGACGTCCCGACGACGGCGAACGCGTCTTCAACCACGCCCAGAGCGTCTACTACATCGCCGAGGTTGCCGATCTGCGCGGCCAGGATGAAGCGGCGTTGCGAGCATCGCTGGAATACAAGCGCCTCGCCGAACGCCTGGTCGCAATCGATCCGAAGAGAGACGATTGGCAAGAGGAGATTGCCGACGCCAACTCCAACATTGGTACGCTGTTGCTGAAGGACAATCGCGCCCTGGAAGCCTTGGCGGCCTTTCAGCATACGCTCCACATCACCCGAGCCCTGGCGGCAAAATCCCGTCATGATCACGAACTCAACATGGAACTCGCTCAAGCCTACGCTTGGGTGGCCGACGCTGAAACGGCGGCGGGAGAAGACGACGCCGCCAATGCGGATCGGCTCGCCGAACGCCAGATTTACATTCGCCTCATCGAGGAGGCGCCCGATGATAACGCGGCCGCAGAAGATCTCGTGGTGAACCGCACCGCCCTGGGGGAAATCTATCTGAGAACACAGCGTCTGAATGACGCCCTTGACGAGCTTGCCCGGGCCACCAGCGAGGCGGATCGCCTGTTGGCCACTGACCGAGGCAACACGCAATTTCAAGCCGACGCCGCCTCGGCTTTCGCCGCCTTTGGAGAGGTCCTGCTGCGGCGACGTTTGACGGCCGCAGCCACGATCGCCGCCAACCGCGCGGAAAGCCTAGTTGAGGCGCTGGTAAAAAAGGATCCAACGGTCGATGCCTGGAGGGGCGTGGGTTTGGGGCGATCTCGTTTGCTTCGAATCAGGATCGACGCCCAGAGTGCGCGCGATTCCCGCGCCTGTCGCCGGGCGCTTGCGCCGGCGGAACGGGAATTCGCGCGGCTCTATCGGCGGTCGATAGAGCGGCCCCATGACCGGCTCCTCTCAAACGTCGCGGCAGAAGCCGCCTTGCTGGACGGAGACTACGAAGCCACTTCGGGTCACCCGGTTGGAGCGCGGGCGGCATGGGCCAAATCCCTGACAATTTTAGCTCAAGTCAACAGCGGTGATCTTTCCCGCACCAATGGCGCCGCCCGGTTAATCATGTCTGAAGCCCTGGATCGTCAAGAAATATCTAATTTCAACATAACTTCGGTCGATTCCTGCTTGATAAAACAATGAACGACCGGAGATTTTATTTATGCCATAAAATTACGTCCCGGCCAAAGCCAACAATGGAGAATATCGATGCCGATTCCTATATCTACAACTATCTATCCTCCCCCGTGTCATAGCGGAGTGTTGAAGGTAGGAATCAACTTTCAGCCCAGTGGGATCTCAACGCATAAAGCGATTGCACAATTTGAAAAAGATCCACTGCAGAATACTGTCACTATTGACCCATCTAATCGCGATATTCATTTAGAGAGGATTGGAACATGCCTAAAAATCATGTTTTATATTAATCGTGATATTCAACAATACGGTTTCAGGTTTTTTGTTAATCCTATAGATGGTCACGGATTCAGTGATTTTCGCCCGGCTAATTTGGATTATGATTCCGATGGGATAGCAAGAGGATTTCATTTTGACTATACAAACACCCGTGATGGAAATGCTCATATATATAATATCACTGCTCATGATCGCAAAAATCAATGGTACGATGTTGATCCAAAATTCCATAATCCTGGCAGTGGGCGAGTTTCATTGTTAGGAGTTATTGAAATTATTGGTGGAATTGTGCTGGCAATTTTTGCAGCGGTGGCGATTCTCGCGGCGGCGGCACGTTTACGTCGGTCGAAGGCGAATGGAACTAAAAGTTCAAATTTGAAGCTGGCCAACCGAACCCAGAGTGGAAATACGAACCCGCCAAATTCACTAACAGATATTTGATTCTTATTGCCAGTCTCCGCTGGCCTAACCCGCCGCGTGCGGCAGATCGAGCACCACGATCCGCCAATCGATGTTCTCGTCGACCATCATGGCGGCCATGCGGGCGGCCAGGGCGGTGACGTCGGCGAGGGTGGCGCCGGCGCCTTGATCGCCGAGGTCCACGATGCGCGTCTTGAGGGCCTCGAAACCCTTCTCCATGGCGCGCGAACGCCTTTGCAGGCGGGCGAACTCGCCCTGGTTGTTGATCGTGGCCAGGGCCGCGCCCAGGGCCGGAAAGACGGCCGAGACCAGGATCAGCCAGCGCCCGATCCAGGCCGGCGGCCGCGCCGCCACCATGGGAACAAGCCAGTTGAGAGCCACCCCGACGATGGTGACGGCGAACAGGATCAGGGCCAGACGGTGCAGGCGATGGTGGATGGCCTCCATGCGCTCGCAGTTGGCGTGGTGAAAGCCGATCTGGCCGCGCGGCTTGGCGCGAGGCTCGGCGGGCGCCCCAATGAAGTCCCCCAGGTAGGCCAGGTGTTCGGCGACATAGGCTGCATCGACCCTGGCGTTAGGCAGGCCGGCGGCGCGGGCGATCGCCCGTATCTGCCAGTACATCCAGCTTCGGGTGGGATCGCCGTAGGCGGCGAGGTGGGCCGGGGTGCGGGGCAGCGGGCGACCGCCGCCCACCGGCACGAGGATCCGAAGTTCGCGGATGAGTTCGGCCAGAACCCGATATTCGAGCCATCGTTGGTGCCAGCGGCGAGGCCGCGCCAGGATGGGCAGGCCGACCATGACGACAAGGACGCACGCCTCGATCACGGCGGTGGCCACCGACAGCCGCGTGTGAGGCCTCCAGGCGGCGGCCATGGGCAACAGGGCCAGGAACACCGCCGTGGCCGCGAGCAGGGAGGCCCAGACGAAGGCGCTGCGATGGGCGTCGGCGTAACGGTCGGCTAGCTTGTCGGACCAGGCGTAGTGGGGGCGAAGCAGGGCGTTGATCCAGGCGACGCCGGACCGCGGCGCGGAGGGCTGTGGCGCCTCCGCCACCGGCCAGTCGTCGGCGATCTGATCGATGAAGTCGGGAACGCGGATCCGCGGCAGCCGCAGCCGGCCCTGGTCGAGCAGATCGCGGAACATCTTCCACGCGAAGGCAAGGTTGACCCTCGGCCGCGCCTCCCGCTGATAGGCGTCGAGGTGCGATCGCTCGGCGACCGCTTCGACCGGCAGAGCGAGCTCGTCCATGACCAGCCCGGCGATGGCTGCTTGCAGGCGAACCCGGTCGTCGCCCCGTTCGATAGATGGGGGGGTCGGACAGTCGCCGCTCGCCATCAGGCAATCGAGATCCTCGGGCCGTCGGAGCACCCGGCAGCCGTGCGGGGCCCGCGAATCGATCCAGATCGCCGGCACGCTGAAGGCGATCGCCTGGCGCAGGGTGTCCAAGGTGCCGCCCACGCCGCCCGCGCCGCCGCCGTCCCAAACCACCACCAGCAGATCGGACTGGTTGAGGACCACCCGGCCGGCGGCTTCATAGGCTTCGGCGCGATGCTCGCGAGCGCCGTCGAGCTCGAACGTCGTCAACCCCGCCCCGCGCCGCGCCTCATCCAGCAAGTCCCGAAACCCGGCCAGGGCGTCCGGCGCGATGGATTGGGGGACGCGGAAGTCCTCTTCGAACACGTCCTGGGCAAAGGGCATGACGCAGCAGAGGTGGTAGCCGAGCCGCAGGCCTTCCTCGGCGAACATCCGGTCGGCGCCTTCCGCCAGGGGCGAGATGGCGCGGAGCGAGGGCGCGGTGGGCGCATAGTGGCGGGCGTCCAGGCCGCCGGCGAAATCCCCCATGGCCTTGACGACTCCGGCGAGGATGTCGGCCATCCGCCCTCGGATGGCCTCCAGGCCGGCCGGATCGCGCGGCAGCCGGTCGGGGCGATGGCCGACCACGCCAACCCGAAAGGCCATCGCCGCGCGAGGGGGGCCAGAGCGCTGCCTACCGCCGATCGTCGCCTCCCTCGCCTTGGCGCCCGCGAACGGGCCCCTTCGCCCACTTTACACCGGCCCCGGCGCCCCGCTATACCCGCCCCGCAAAACGGAGAGTCTCATGGAGATTCGCGAAGGGCTCACCTTCGACGATGTTTTGCTCGAACCCGGCCCGTCCGAGGTGATGCCGACCCAGGTGAACACCGCGACCCGGTTCACCCGCGAGATCAGCCTCAATATTCCCCTGGTGTCCGCCGCCATGGACACCGTCACCGACAGCCGGCTGGCCATCGCCATGGCCCAGTCGGGCGGGATGGGGATTTTGCATCGCAACTTCACGGTCGAGGAGCAGTCCGACCAGGTGCGCGAGGTCAAGCGCTACGAAAGCGGCATGGTGATCAACCCCCTGACCATCCACCCCGATACGACGATGAAGGAGATTCGCCAGATCAAGGCGCGGCGGCGGATTTCCGGTTTTCCGGTGGTCGATGCGGGATCGGGCCGGCTGGTCGGCATCCTCACCAACCGCGACATGCGCTTCGAGAAGTCCGACGATGTGCCCGCCTCGGCGCTGATGACCCATGAGGGCCTGGTCACCGTCCGCGAAGGCTGCGGCCAGGCCGAGGCCCGCGACCTGCTGCGCCGGCACAAGATCGAGCGCCTGATCGTGGTCGATGACGACTATCGCGCGGTGGGCCTGATCACCGTCAAGGACATGGAAAAGGCCGAGGCCCATCCGCTGGCGGCTAAGGATTCGAAAGGCCGGTTGCTGGTGGGCGCGGCCTCGACAGTGGGCGACGGCGGCTTCGAGCGCTCGCTCGCCCTGATGGAGGCGGGGGCGGATGTGGTGGTGATCGACACCGCCCACGGCCACAACAAGGCCGTCGCCGACGCGGTGCGGCGCCTCTCTCGGGAAACCAACCGGGTGCAGATCGTGGCCGGCAATGTCGCCACCTACGAGGGGGCGCGGGCGCTGCTCGATGCCGGCGCCGACGCGGTGAAGGTGGGGATCGGGCCGGGCTCGATCTGCACCACAAGGGTGGTGAGCGGGGTCGGCGTGCCGCAGTTCACCGCCATCGCCGAGGCGGCGCGGGCGGCGGAGGGGAGCGGCGCGCCGGTGATCGCCGACGGCGGTATCCGCTTCTCGGGGGACCTCGCCAAGGCGATCGGCGCGGGCGCCTCCAGCGCCATGATGGGCTCGATGTTCGCCGGCACCGACGAAGCGCCGGGCGAGGTGTTCCTCTATCAGGGGCGCTCCTACAAATCCTATCGCGGCATGGGATCGCTCGGGGCCATGGCGCGCGGTTCGGCCGACCGCTACTTCCAGAAGGAGGTGGAGGACGCCATGAAGCTGGTTCCCGAGGGGATCGAGGGCCAGATTCCCTACAAGGGCCCGATCGCTCCGGTGATCCATCAACTGGTCGGCGGCCTGCGCGCCGCCATGGGCTATCTGGGCGCGGGCGATATCGCCGCCTTCCAGGCGCGGGCTCGGTTCATTCGCATCACCGGCGCCGGCCACCGCGAAAGCCACGTCCACGATGTGATGATCACCCGCGAGGCGCCGAACTATCCAAGCGCGGTGTGAGGGGTGCGCGACGGCGGCCGGCTGGCGGCGGCGATCGGGGTGCTGGGCGGGATTGAGGCGCGCCACAGGACGGCCAAGCTGGCGCTGAAGGGATGGGGCGAGAGCGCGCGCTACGCCGGGGCGAAGGACCGGGCGTTCGTTTCCGGTCTGGTGCTGGACGTGCTGCGCCGCCGTCGCTCGCTGGCTTGGCTGATGGGCGAGGAGAGCGATCGGGCGCGCGCCTTGGCCGCGCTTCGGTTCGCGTGGGATTGGCCGGCCGACCGAATCGAGGCGGCGGCAGGCGATGAACACGGGCCGGGCCGGCTCTCACGGGACGAGCGCGCGCGGCTGGAAACACCCGCCGCTCTGGACGATGCGCCGGACGCGGTGCGCGGCGACTATCCCGATTGGCTGGAGGGCGCCATGGCGCGGGCGTTCGGCGCGGCGCGGGCCGCCGAAGGCGCGGCCCTGGCTGCGCGGGCGCCGGTGGACGTGCGGGTCAACACCCTCAAGACCGACGCCGCCCATGTCCTCAAAGCCCTCGCCCCGTTCCACGCCCAATCTGTCGGCGGCCTGGACACCGCCCTGCGCATCGCCGCGCCGGCGGCCAGCGAACGGGCCGCGCCGGTGGAAGCCGCGCCCGCCTTCGCGAAGGGGTGGTTCGAGGTCCAGGACCTGGGCTCGCAGATCGCCGCCGCGCGGGCCGGCCATATCGCCCACAAACAGGTGCTGGACTTCTGCGCCGGCGGCGGCGGCAAGACCCTGGCCCTGGCGGCGGCGATGGGAAACACCGGCCAGCTCTACGCCTATGATGCCGACGCCCGGCGCCTGACCGACACGGTGCGGCGGGCAGGGCGGGCCGGGGTGCGCAACCTCCAGGTCCGCTCGCCCCTCGAGCCGGGCGCGCTGAAGGGCCTGGAGGGTCGAATGGATCTGGTGTTCGTCGATTCCCCGTGCACCGGTTCTGGAACCTGGCGGCGCCACCCCGACGCCAAATGGCGACTCTCCCCCGACCAATTGGCGCGCCGCCTGGTCGAACAGGACGCGGTGCTGGACGCGGCGGCGGCGTTCGTCAAGGCCGGCGGGCGGCTGATCTACGTCACCTGCTCCCTGTTCGCCGAGGAGAACGAGGACCGGGTGTCGGCGTTTCTGGCGCGGACGGCCGGGTTCGCGCTGGTCAGCGACTTCCTCCGCCTTACGCCGCGCATCGACGGGACGGATGGGTTCTTCGTGGCCGAACTTTCGAAGTCAGGGTGATTTGCCCCTTGGAGCGCGGGCTTCCAGCCCGCTCTTTCTCTTTCCGCCCGAATGCGGGCTGGAAGCCCGCGCTCCGGCGAAGATGACGGCGCGCCGATTTTCGCCTAACCAGCGCCCATGACCGCCCCCCGCCACGACTGTGTGCTGATCGTCGATTTCGGCAGCCAGGTGACCCAGCTCATCGCCCGGCGCCTGCGCGAGAGCGGCATCTATTGCGAGATCCACCCTTATGATCGGGTGGGCGCCATGCTGGACGCCTTCGCGCCGGCGGCGGTCATCCTCTCGGGCGGGCCGGCCAGCGCCCACGAGGCGCGGAGCCCGGCGGCGCCGGCGCGGATCTTCGAGCTGGGCGTGCCGGTGCTGGGCATCTGCTACGGCGAGATGACGATGAGCGCCCAGTTGGGGGGGGCGGTGGAGGGCGGCCAGGCGCGGGAGTTCGGGCGGGCGCAACTCCGCATCGCGCGGGAGTCGCCGCTGCTGGAAGGCCTGGGCGAGGTCGGCGACAGCCAGACCGTGTGGATGAGCCACGGCGACGAGATCACCGCCATGCCGCCGGGCTTCGAGATCATCGCCACCTCCGAGGGCTCGCCGTTCGCGGCGATCGCCGATGAGGGGCGGCGCCTCTACGGCGTGCAGTTCCACCCCGAGGTGGCGCACACTCCGCGTGGCGCCGAGATCCTGCGCAACTTCACCCACCGCGTCGCCGGCCTTTCCGGCGACTGGACCATGGCCGCCTTCCGCGCCGAGGCGGTCGAACGCATCCGCGCCCAGGTGGGCGCGGGCCGGGTGATCTGCGGCCTGTCCGGCGGCGTGGATTCCTCGGTGGCGGCGGTGCTGATCCACGAAGCGATCGGCGAGCAACTCACCTGCGTGTTCGTGGATACCGGCCTGTTGCGCCAAAACGAAGCGGCCGAGGTTGTGCGTCTCTTCAGAGATCACTACAACATTCCGCTGATCCACGTTGACGCGGCTGATGAATTTCTCAATGCGTTGGCCGGGATTTCCGAGCCGGAAGCCAAGCGCAAGGCCATCGGCCGGGTGTTCATCGACGTCTTCGACCGCGAGGCGGGACGCATCGAGGGGGCCGCCTTCCTCGCCCAGGGCACCCTCTATCCGGACGTGATCGAAAGCGTCTCGGCGCGCGGCGGTCCCTCGGCGGTGATCAAAAGCCACCACAATGTCGGCGGCCTGCCGGCGCACATGAAACTGAAGCTCGTCGAACCCCTGCGCGAACTATTCAAGGACGAGGTGCGGGCGCTGGGGGTGGAACTGGGCTTGCCCGCCGCCTTCGTGGGCCGCCATCCCTTTCCCGGGCCGGGCCTGGCCATCCGCATCCCCGGCGAGGTCACCGGCGACAAGGTCGCCGTCCTGCAACAGGCCGACGCCATCTATCTGGAGGAGATCCGCGGCGCCGGCCTTTACGACGCCATCTGGCAGGCTTTCGCGGTGCTCCTGCCGGTCAAAAGCGTCGGCGTCATGGGCGACGCCCGCACTTACGAGGACGTCCTGGCCCTGCGCGCCGTCACCTCCACCGACGGCATGACCGCCGACGTGTTCGAATTCCCCTGGGACGTCCTCACCCGCGCCGCCACCCGCATCGTCAACGAGGTGCGCGGCGTGAACCGGGTGGTCTACGACGTGACCAGCAAGCCGCCGGGGACGATCGAGTGGGA
>JBBRQW010000037.1:0-26539 GCA_038225765.1 Caulobacterales bacterium
CGCCCAGGACCGAGACCGCTCCCCCCAGGACGAACGGGATCGACAGGCCGTTGGGGGTGCCGTAGGCGTTGGGTGAATAGAGGCTGGCGTCCTGGCATCCCAGGCTGGTGAAGGCCCTGGCGACGGGATCGCTGATCGTCACGCCGCCGATGTTGGTGAGGCCCGGATCGTGGGTGCACAGTTGCTTGGTGCTGCGCGAGCGGCTGTCGTTCTCGTCGAAGTGCTCCCAGACCAACTCCCCCTTGACGTGGTCGCTGGGCTTGAACTGGACGGTGGTGCGAAAGGAATAGAGATCGCGGCTATCGATGGCGTCGCCGGTGATCGAGTTGAAGGCGAAACCGTCGCGCTTGGTGTAGGCGCCGGCGAAGCGGACCGCCAGCTTGTCCTCGTCGACGGGCAGATTGATATAACCGCTGAGGCGCCGGTCGCCATAGGTGCCGATCTCGCCCTTGATCTCGCCTTCGAAATCCCCGACGGGCTTGGCCGAGATGACGTTGACCGCCCCGGCGGTGGCGTTGCGGCCATAGAGGGTGCCCTGCGGCCCGCGCAGAACCTCGACCCGCTCGACATCGAAGAATTCCTGTTCGAACAGGCGGTTGCGGATCAGGGCGGTGCCGTTGAAGTTGACCGACACACCCGGGTCGGTGGTCGCCGACACCGCCTGGGTGCCGATGCCGCGGATGGTCAGGTTGTAGCCACTGAAATTGGTCTTGGTGAAGCTGACGTTGGGAATGGCCTTCAGCAGGTCGGGGCCGCCCTCGATCTTCTGGGCCTGCAGCGATTTTTGCGAGAAGGCCGAAATGGCGATCGGCACGGTCTGGGCCGCTTCGCTCTTGCGCTGGGCGGTGACCACCACTTCCTCGACGGCGGTGGGGGCCGATTCCGCCTCGGCGCGCGCGGCCGGCGCCGGCTGGGCTTGCTGGGCCTGGGCCAGGCCGGCGGAAAGCGCCAACGCCGCCATCGACACGCCGCCGATCAGGCCTGCCATCCCGCGAACCGGTACCCCCATCACACCCTCCTGTCCCTATCGCGCCGAACCCCCATTGGCCTGGGCGCGATCCGGTTTGCCGCCTGGTCGATGGCGCATCCTTACGTCAACCAAACCGCCATTCACGGGTCTGTCAATAACTATTGACGGCGAGGAGGTTTTTAATGCGATCGGGACTTTTTCAGCGGGCGGGATTTTTACAGCAAGGTGGGCAGGAGGCGCGCCGCCAGCCGGCGCACCGATTCCCGGTCGCGCCCCAGCATGTCGCGCAAAGGGCCGCCGATCGTGGCGTCGCCGAACGCGCACAGGGTGACGAAGAGCAGCGCCGAAGGAATGTGCCGGGGCGCGTCGCCGCCGGCGGCGCGCACCTTCTCGTCCACGGCGGCGACGAGCTCGCTCACCGCCTCGCGCACCGGCTCCAGGTGTTCGTAGCGATTGGAGACGGCGATCCAGGCGGCGAGCTGCGCCGCCCCACCCTGGTCGAAGGCGTCGAAGACGATATCGACCAGGGTCCGGGGGGCGCTCTCGTCGGATCGAACATGGGCGACGGCGGTTTCCAGCGCCGCCGCCAGGTCCCTGACCATGGCCGCCATCAGCGCCGACTGCAGGCGGGCGGCCGAACCGAAGTGGTGGATCAGATTGCCGTGGGTGACCCCGATCTCGCTCGCCACGGCCTGCAGGGTGACGCCGTTGGGGCCATGGGCGAGGAGTAGTCGCCGGGCGCAAGTCAGGGCCTCGACCCTGGCTTCTTCTGGAGATCGCCGCCGCCTGCGCCCGCCGTTCGCCGGCCGCGCATCGATCTCCACCGTCATCGCCGCCTCGCCCTATTCGTATCCCCGTCAATAGAGTCATCGCGCGGTTTTATCGCCGACGCAATTGGCGGGCGCGGCGGACTTCGCGCCCTCAGGCGGCCCCACCATTCGCCACGGCCGCCTTTTCCCACTCCAGGAATTCCGGCGTTTCCAGCAGGCGCTCGGCGTAGGCGCCGGCGGAGCCCAGGTCGCCGAAGTCGGAGAGGCGCACGCCGTAGCTCCGAAACCGCGTCGCCACCGGGGTGAAGAAGGCGTCGGCGATCGACCATTCGCCGATCAGGAAAGGGCCGCCGAAGCGCGCCAGCAGGCCGCTCCACAGGGCCACCACCCGCCGCACGTCCTGCGCCGTGGCCGGCACGATCGTGAGCGTGGTGCGCAAGGAAAGGTCCATGGAGCACTCGCCGCGCAGGGAATGGAAACCGGAATGCATCTCCGCCGCCGCGCTGCGCCCCATGGCGCGGGCGAGCGGGTCGGCCGGCCATAGTTTCGCGTCCGGAAATTTTTCGGCCAGATATTCGCAGATGGCGAGGCTGTCCCACACCACCGCCTCGCCGTCCTTGAGCACCGGCACCAGGCCCGATGGCGAGCCGGCGGCGACCGCCTCGTCGTGAGTGGTCAGGGCGTGCAGGCGAATGGGCGTCTCGGTGAACGGCGCGCCGGTGCGCCTCAGCGCCAGCCATGGGCGCATCGACCAGCTAGACCAGACCTTGTCGCCGATGAGGATCTCCATCGCTCTCTTACTCCTGTTGTGGGGGATCTGCCCTCTCCATAGCGCAAAGGCCGTGGCATTGCCGCCCGGCCTCGTTACAGTTCCAAAAAAATGGCCGAACGCGGCGGGAGGGCGTCTTGAGCGACACAGCCACGGAGGCGCGAAAGCCGCTTTTTTCCTCCGGCTATAAGAGCGCCGTCCTGGGCCTGCTGGTCCTGGCCTACACCTTCAATTTCATTGACCGCACCATCGTGGCCACCATCGGCCAGGCGATCAAGGTCGATCTGAAGATCACCGACACCCAGTTGGGTTTGCTGGGCGGCCTCTCCTTCGCCGTCCTCTACACCCTGCTGGGCATCCCCATCGCCAGGCTGGCCGAGCGCTGGAACCGGGTGTCGATCGTCTCCCTGGCCCTGGTGGCGTGGTCGGGGTTCACCGTGGCCTGCGGCTTCGCCGGCAATTTCGTTCAGCTCCTGGCGTTGCGGGTAGGCGTCGGCGTCGGCGAGGCCGGCTGTTCGCCGCCGGCCCATTCGCTGATCTCGGACTATTTCGAGCCGCGCCGCCGGGCCTCGGCCCTGTCGATCTATGCCGTGGGCATACCGCTGGGAGCGATGATCGGGGCCGTCGCCGGCGGCTGGCTGGCCAAGACCTGGGGCTGGCGGGTCGCCTTCATGGTCGTTGGCGCGCCGGGCGTTCTCATGGCCCTGGCGGTCAAGCTGGCGATCCGGGAGCCGCCGCGCGGCCATTCCGACCCGCCGGAGCGGCCGATCCTGGCCAGCGACGTCGCCGCCCACGCCGTGGCCTCGCCAAGCGGTTCCTGGATATGGACCGAGATGAAGGAGCTGGCCGCCGTCGCCGCCGGCCTGTTCGGCCAATGGCCGGTGCTCAACATGGTGCTGGGCGTCACCCTGGCCTCGTTCGGCGGCTATGGGACGGGGCAGTTCGCACCGCCCTATTTCGTCCGCGCTTTTGGCCTGGACTACGCCACCGTGGGCCTGATCTTCGGCCTGATCGGCGGCTTTTCCGCCCTGATCGGCACCCTGGCGGGGGGCTTCGTCACCGATTGGGCGGGCAAGCGCGGCGCGCGCTGGTATGCGCTGGTTCCGGCCATCGGCCTGGCCATCGCCACCCCGATCTACATCCTGGCCTACCGCCAGCCCGACTGGAAGCTTGCCGCCGCCATCCTCCTGCTGCCCGGCGTCTTCCACTACACCTATCTGGGGCCGACCTTCGGGGTGGTGCAGAACGTGGTCGAGACGCGGCGGCGGGCCACGGCGGCGGCGGTGCTGTTCCTGTTCCTCAACATCATCGCCCTGGGCGGCGGGCCCCTGTTCACCGGCTGGATCATCGACCGCTTCGCCCAATTCGATTTCACCCATGCCGGCGCCCATCACATTCTGGGTTCCCTGGGGAGCATGTTCGGCGCCCACGGCGCCCGCGCGGCGGCCAATTTCGCCGCCCAATGCCCCGGCGGCGCGGCCCCCGCGGGTGCGGCGGCGAGCCTCATCCACCACTGCAAGGCCGCCGAGGTCGCCGCCACCCGCCAGGGCCTCGTCGTCACTGTCTGCTTCTACGCCTGGGCGGCGTTCCACTATCTGCTGGGATCGTTCGGCCTGGCCCGCCAGCTCGGCGTGGCGGCGGCCGAACGAAAGGCGCGGGAGGCCTAGGAATCGGCCCCGTTCGCCAGAGGGGAACCGGCGTAGTGACGGCGCAACAGCGCCGCCGCCGGCGCCAGGGGCGGCAGGGCCAGCAGGATGACGACGGCGAGCGAGGCTCCCATCGCGTAGAGCGCCGCGGCGGCGAGGCAGGCGCAACCGCATCCCACGTCCCAGCCCCCCTCGGCCGCCAGTTGGAAACGAAGCGGGCAGGGCGAGGCCTTGGCCAGATTGGCGGTCGCGGTGGTGTGGGGCAAAAGCAGCGTGCCCAGCAGCGCGCCCAGGGCGTTGGCGGCCACCGCCAGCCAGGGCGAGCCCAGGCTGATGGCTCGCGTGATGGTGATGGTCGCCAAGCCTAGATAGGCGATGATCACGGCGCGCCCGCCGTGACCGCCATCGATGTTGCGCCCAAACAAGAGCCCGCTGGCCGCCCCGACCATTCCGGCGAGCGCCATGGCGCCGCCATAGGCCGCCACGCTATGGCCCAGCGAGACAAAGAGCGCGATCTGCCAGACGAAGATGAAGCAGGCGTCGAACCAGCCGTCCGCGGCGTAGAGGACCGCCCCCAGCCTCGCCGCCCGAAAGGCCCCAGGCGCCGCCGCTCTGACCGCGACATCGGGCGCGCCGATCAGCGGAACCACGGCCAGCGCCTGCACCGCGCCGACCGCGGCGAACATCGGGCCGGGACCCAGCGTCACCAGAGCCCACGCGCCCAGAAGCGGGGCCACGATGCCAGCCACCGACGCCAGCGCCTCGCGCGCGCCGATCTGATGGCCGCGATGACGGGCGTCGCCGATGGCGGAGAAATAGGCGTTGTAGGTGGTCCAGTAGAGAACATCGCCGACCGCCGAGGCGGCGATGAGCAAGGCCAGCGCGCCACCCGCGCCGTGAACCCGCGCCAGCAGCGGATACTGGGCGGCGATCACCAGGGCGCCGGCGATCATCGGCGCCTTGAGGCTCCACCGTTTGGCGAGCGGCAGGACGGCCGGGCGCATCGAGAAGCGCAGGGCGACGATGACCGCCATGGCGGTCAGGGCGGCGGGGATCGAAAGGCCGGCGCGGATCAGGAAGATGACATAGAAGACGCCGCCGCCGCTCTCGGCGAGCGCCTTGACGCCATAGTGCAGATTGACGCGATTGATCGCGTCGTTGCGCAGGAAGGCCATGAGAATGCCCGAGGAAACGCAGGTGTGAGAAGGGGGCCGGCCAGGAGAGGCCAGACGGGCGATGCGGCGGCGCCGCTACAAGAAGGCCTCACACATGCGGATCGATCCTCAAATCGGTTCCAAATCTTGGCTGGAAATCCTGGACGGTGTCAATCCGTCCAACGCCTTGCCCGTGGGTTCATGACCCTGACGCCTTTCGCCGGGGCCGCCGTCGGGCTAAACATAGCGCCATGATCCCTCGCTATTCGCGGCCCGAAGCGGCCGACATCTGGTCGCCCCAGACCCGCTTTCGCATCATGTTCGAGATCGAGGCCCACGCCGCCGACGCCATGGCGGAACTGGGAACGATCCCCAAGCTGGCGGCCCAGGCGATCTGGGAGCGCGGCGGGGCCGCCGTTTTCGATCCCGACCGGATCGATCAGATCGAGCGCGAGACCCGCCACGACGTGATCGCCTTTTTGACCCACGTCACCGAAATCGTTGGCCCGGAGGCGCGCTTCCTGCACCAGGGCATGACCTCCTCCGACGTCAACGACACCACGCTCGCGGTCCAGCTCACCCGCGCCACCGACCTCTTGCTGGAAGACGTTGAGCTAGTCCTGGCCGCCCTCAAGCGCCGCGCCATCGAGTATCGGCTCACGCCGTGCGTCGGCCGCAGCCACGGCGTCCACGCCGAACCGACCACCTTCGGCCTCAAGCTGGCCGGCCACTACGCCGAGTTCGTCCGCGCCCGCGAACGCCTGGCCATGGCCCGCTTCGAGATCGCCACCTGCGCCATATCCGGCCCGGTGGGAACCTTCGCCAGCGTCGATCCCAGGGTCGAGGCGCATGTGGCCACCAAGCTCGGCCTGCGCGTCGAGCCGATTTCCACCCAGGTGATTCCGCGCGACCGGCACGCGGCCTATTTCGCCGCCCTGGCCGTGGTCGCCTCGTCCATCGAGCGGCTGGCCGTCGAGATCCGACATCTGCAGCGCACCGAGGTTCTGGAGGTGGAAGAGCCCTTCGAAGCCGGCCAGAAGGGCTCTTCGGCCATGCCGCACAAGCGCAACCCGATTCTGGCCGAGAACCTGACCGGCCTGGCGCGGCTGATCCGGGCCGCCGTGATTCCGGCCCTGGAGAACGTCGCCCTGTGGCACGAGCGCGACATCAGCCATTCCTCGGTGGAGCGCGCCATCGCGCCGGATGCGACCGTCCATCTCGATTTCGCCCTGCGTCGCCTGGCCGGCCTGATGGACCGGCTGGTGGTCTATCCGGACAACATGGCCAGGAACCTCGAGCGCCTGGGGGGCTTGGTTCATTCTCAGCGGGTGCTCCTCGCCCTCACCCAGAAGGGCGTGGCCCGCGAGGCCGCCTATGCGGCGGTGCAGCGCAACGCCATGAAGGTCTGGCGCGGCGAGGGGGCGTTCATCGATCTATTGAAGGCTGACCCAGAGGTTCGCCCTCACCTGACCGACGCGGAGTTGGCCGAGGTTTTCGATCCGGCCTGGTCGTTTAGGCACGTCGATACGATCTTCGAGCGGGTGTTTGGCGCCTAGAGCGCTTTCCGCAAAAGTGGGAACTGGTTTTGCGATCAGAAAGCGCTCAAGTGTTTGAGTCAGAGCCTGTTTTCCCGATCGGGTTGATTCAACCCGGTCGGGACAGGCTCTAGTCTCCCGCCCGCACCTGGCCGCGGGCGATGGCCAGGAACTCGTCCATCTTGGCGCGCACCTCGCCTTCGCGGACCGTCACCCCGGAACCAGAAAGGTCCTGGGTGACCTTGCGCAGGACATCCTCGTCGCCCGGCTGTTCGAAGTCCGCTTTCACCACCGCGCGGGCGTAATCATCGATGTTTTCGAGCCCCATCAATCCGGCCGCCCACTCGCCCAGCAGACGGTTGCGCCGGGCGGCGGCGCGGAATTCCTGCTCCTGATCGTTGGCGAACTTCTTCTCGAAGCCCTTTTCCCGGTCGTCGAGGCTGCTCATGAGGATCCTGGTGCGCCCAATGGAGGGCGCTCAATATCGCGCCGCGCGGCGAGGGGCAATCGCCGGCGCGGTCGGCGCTTCAGACGATGTCGTGAAAAAGGCCAAAATCGATCGCCAACCGGCCGTCGGCGTCGGTGGTGAAGATGTCGGCCAGCCGCCGCCCCCAGACGATCTCGTCCGGCGTATAGGAGCCGCGGGCGTGGATGGTGGAAACGAAGGTCTCGTCCAGACCCTTCATCACCACCACGATCTCGGCCTTCTTTTCCAGGAGACTCTCCACGGTCTCGCCGTGGAGAGGGCTGGCCTCGTCGATCTGATGCATGACCTGCCAGGTCATGAAGAACAGGGGCGTCCGCGCCCGCACCGTCCTCAATTCATCGAAACGACGGATGGTCGTTCCTTCCGCCGTGACCATGTCCCTGAGCAGGCTGACGCTCACCTCCGCCTCGACGACGAGGTTGCGCCGGCGGTTGGCGGCGCGGAACATCAAGGTCGGCATACCCTCGAATGGGGTGACCACCGCCCGCTGCGAAAACATGATCCGCGCCGTCGGCCGGGAGATGCGGGCGAACAGCAGGCCGGTGGCGATGGCCAGGTTGAACAAGCCGACGAAGACCTCGGCGGTCACCACCGCGTTGGCGTAGAGGCTCTTGGGCGCAAGGTCGCCGTAGCCCAGGGTTCCCAGGGTCTGCACCGAAAAGAAGAAGGCGTCGGCGAAGTTTCCCGGCGCCTCCCCCTTGATGCCCCCCGGATCGAGCAGATAGAGGCCCGCGAAGGCGGCGTTGATGGCCACGAAGGCGCCGGCCATCACCGCGAAGAACGCCCAAAGGGGCATGGTCAGGAGGACGTGATAGGTGTCGTGCCAGTTGTCCTTGGGCATGCCGCGAAACGGCGGCGTCCCGGCGCCCATGCGCGGATAGGCGCCCGGCGCCGGCTGATCGCTTTGTTTCACCATCTCCAGCGCCCCTCTGTTCGACTTGGAGAGTCCTCGGATCGGGCCGCGAGGGCAAGGGTGTGTTTGCGCGCGGGGCGCTCTTCGGCTAGGGTTCCATCGCCCTGATGACGTCAGACGCGACCATTGAATCGGAACCCCGCGCGCGGGATTTAAGCGTCCGCGCGCGCTTTCATTTCCGATAGATCGTCGTCTGGCCGGAGGAGGCTGAAAAAGCACCATGACCCGCCGCAAGAAGATCTACGAGGGCAAGGCCAAGATCCTCTATGAAGGCCCCGAGCCCGGCACCCTGATCCAGTATTTCAAGGACGACGCCACCGCCTTCGACGGGACGAAAAAGGCGATCCTCGAGGGCAAGGGGGTCATCAACAACCGAATCAGCGAATATGTGATGACGCGCCTGGGCGCCATCGGCGTCCAGAACCACTTCATAAAGCGCATGAACTTGCGCGAGCAGCTCATCAAGGAAGTCGAAATCGTTCCCCTCGAGGTGGTGTGCCGCAACGTCGTGGCCGGTTCGATGGCCAAACGGTTCGGCCTGCCCGAGGGCCAGGCACTGCCGCGCTCGATCATCGAGTTCTACCTGAAGGACGACAAGCTGGGCGACCCGATGGTGGCCGAGGAGCACATCACCGCCTTCAACTGGGCCCAGACCCAGGAGATCGACGACATGATGGCCACCACCCTTCGGGTCAACGACTTCCTTACCGGCATGTTCGGGGCCGTCGGCATCACCCTGGTGGACTTCAAGGTGGAATATGGGCGGGTGTGGGAAAACGACTTCTCCCACGTCATCCTGGCCGACGAGATCAGCCCCGATTCCTGCCGGCTGTGGGATTCGGCCACCAACGAGAAGCTCGACAAGGACCGCTTCCGCCGCGATCTGGGCAATGTCATCGAAAGCTACACCGAGGTGGCGCGGCGCCTCGGCATCATGAAGGAAATGCCGACGGTGATTCAGGGGGGGATGGCCTAGCCGGCGATGAAGGCCACCGTCCACGTCTTTCTCAAGCCCGGCGTCCTCGATGTTCAGGGCAAGGCGGTGGAAGCCGCCCTCCACGGGTTGGGCTGGAACGGCGTCGCCGATGTCCGGGTGGGCCGAACGATCGAATTCGACCTCGCGGTCGCCGACGTGGCGGCGGGGCGGGCCGAGGTTGAGGCCATGTGCGCGCGCCTGCTCGCCAACCCGGTGATCGAGGGCTACCGCGTGGAGGTGGGATGAGGGCCGCCGTCGTCGTCTTCCCCGGCTCCCACTGCGATCGCGACTGCCAGGTGGCCATCGAGCGGTCCACCGGGGCCGAGGTGGCCATGGTCTGGCACCAGGAGAGCGCCCTGCCCTCCGGCCTCGACCTCATCGTCCTGCCGGGCGGCTTTTCCTACGGCGACTATCTGCGGGCCGGAGCCATGGCGGCGCTGTCGCCGGTGATGGCCGAGGTCCGCGCCGCCGCCGCGCGCGGCGTCCCGGTGGCGGGGATCTGCAACGGCTTCCAAATTCTCTGCGAGGCGGGCCTGCTGCCCGGCGCCCTGCTGCGCAACGCCGACCTGAAATATGTGTGCAAGCCGGTCGTGCTGGAAGTGACCAATTTGCAAACCCGCTTCACCGCCGCCTTCGGCGACAAACGGGAGGCGACCATGACGGTCGGCAACGGCGAGGGTAATTACTTCGCCGACGTGGCGACGCTCGATCGCCTGGAAGGCGAGGGCCGGGTGGTGTTCCGCTATCGCGACAACCCCAACGGCTCGGCCCGCGCCATCGCCGGCATCGTCAGCGAGGCGGGCAATGTGTTGGGCCTCATGCCCCACCCCGACCGCGCCTTCGAAGCCGACCTGGGCTCGGCGGATGGGGCGCTGGTGTTCAAAAGCGTGATGGCGAGCGCCTGAGCCGCTTTTCCATTCGAGTCGCGACGCCGGGGCGGAGCGCCAAGTCGATAGTGGGCGAGCGGTGCCGGGCGCGTCGAGACACGGAGGCGGGCGACCGTTGCGGGCGCCCGCCTCCGTGTCTCTAAGACTCAGCGCGACGCCGTGCCGATGTTGGCCGGGGGGGCGGCTGCGGCGTTGCACTTGGCCAGGGCGGCCGAATCCAGCGCCTTGCGTTCGGTGGCGTAGGCGGCCAGGGGGCCGACCTTCTTGGCCAGATCCTTGCAGCCGCTGACGCCGTTGGCGGTGTCGGGGGCCAGGGCGGCGACGCAGGTGGCGCCGTCGCAGTTCCATACCGCGCTGGCGGCGATGAACCGGGCGTGGGCCGGGCCCGGCGCCTGAACGGTGGCGGTGATGCGGCTGTCGGCGGTGGCGGTGCCGGCGAGTGAGAGCGAGAAGACGGCGCAGGCCGTGGCGAGAGCGAGTTTCATTTTGAGAGGCCTTCCAAGAGAGTTCGCGAACGGGACAAAGGGGCATTTGAAATCGGCACTTGTCCTGTGTCCGAGCGAGGCGGCGGCAGTGACCGTCGGCGGTTCGGAACAGAACTTAACGCTGAATAGATATCACTGATAACCCAGGATGCAAGCGAAATCTAAACGACGTTAAAATTATTTCGCGAAACCGGCCGCGCGGCCACCCGCCGCGCCTTCGACGGCCCCGGCGCGGCGGGGGCGATGGCGCAATTCCGCTCTGCTCGCTATGAGGGCCGCCATGGACCGCGCCGACGCCAAGACCCTCGCCGAGACGGCCCTCGAATACGGCCTCAAAGCCGAGGAATACGACCTCATTGTCCGGCGGCTGAACCGCGAACCAAACCCCCTCGAGCTGGGCGTCTTTTCGGTGATGTGGTCCGAGCATTGCTCCTACAAGTCCTCGCGCCGGCATCTGGCCAAACTGCCCACGACGGGCCCGCGGGTGATCCAGGGGCCGGGCGAAAACGCCGGGGTGGTGGACATCGGCGACGGTCAGGCGGTGGTGTTCAAGATGGAATCCCACAACCACCCCTCGTTCATCGAGCCCTATCAGGGGGCGGCGACCGGGGTCGGCGGCATCATGCGCGATGTGTTCACCATGGGGGCGCGGCCGATCGCCCTGTTGAACGCCCTGCGCTTCGGCGATCCGGGCCATCCGGGGACTCGCCGCCTGGTGGCCGGGGTGGTGGCCGGGATCGGCGGCTACGGCAACTGCGTAGGGGTGCCGACGGTGGGCGGCGAGACCAATTTCCATCGCGGCTACGACGGCAACATCCTGGTCAACGCCATGTGCGTGGGCCTGGCCGACGCCGACAAGATCTTCTATTCCGCCGCCCCCGCCGCCGGCCTGCCGGTGGTCTATTTCGGCTCCAAGACCGGCCGCGACGGCATCCACGGCGCGACCATGGCCTCGGCCGAGTTCGACACGGATTCCGAGGAGAAGCGCCCAACCGTTCAGGTGGGCGATCCGTTCGCCGAAAAGCTGCTGATCGAAGCGACCCTCGAGCTGATGGCCTCCGGGGCGGTGGCCGCCATTCAGGACATGGGGGCGGCGGGCCTCACCTCGTCGTCGGTGGAGATGGCCGGCAAGGGCGCGGTGGGCATCGATCTCGATCTCGATCTGGTCCCCCAGCGCGAAGAGGGCATGACTCCCTATGAGATGATGCTGTCGGAAAGCCAGGAGCGCATGCTGGCCATCCTCAAGCCTGGGCGCGAGGCCGATGGGCGGCGCATCTTCGCCAAATGGGGCCTGGACGCCGCCACGATCGGGCGGACCACCGACACCGGCCATATCGTGCTGAGGCACGGCGGCCAGGTGGTGTGCGATTTGCCGCTCGGCCCTCTCACCGAGGACGCGCCGCTCTACGATCGGCCATGGGTTCAGCCGGCGCTCCAGCCGCGCCTCGACCCGGCCGCGACCCCGGCGCCCGTCGACTGGGAGGCGGCGGTCCTCAAGATCATAGCCTGCCCCGATCTCGCCTCGAAACGTTGGCTCTGGGAACAGTACGACCGTCACGTCATGGCCGACACCCTTGAGGAGAGCGCCACCGGGGCCGACGCCGCCATCGTCCGCGTACACGGCTCGCGCAAGGCCCTGGCCCTGACCAGCGACTGCGCGCCGCGCTACGTGGCCGCCGACCCGTTCGAGGGCGGCAAACAGGCGGTGGCCGAGGCGTGGCGCAACCTCACCGCCGTCGGCGCCGATCCCATCGCCGTCACCGACAACCTCAATTTCGGCAACCCCGAACGCCCCGAGATCATGGGCCAGATCGTCCGCGCCATCGACGGCATGGCGGAGGCCTGCCGGGCGCTGGACTTCCCGGTCGTGAGCGGCAACGTGTCGCTCTACAACGAGACCAACGGGGCGGCCATTCCGCCCACCCCCACGGTCGGGGCGGTGGGCCTTTTGCCCGACCATGCCGCCCGCGCCGACTTCGCCTCCATGCGCGGCGGCGACACTCTGCTTCTGATCGGGGTCAGTCACGGCGAGATGGGATCGAGCCTCTATCTGCGCGAACTTCTCGGCCGCGAGGACGGCGCTCCGCCGCCGGTTGATCTCGCCGCCGAGCGGCGCAACGGCGACTTCGTGCGCGGCCTGATTCGGTCGGGCGCCGTGAGGACGGTGCACGATCTTTCCGACGGCGGGCTGATCGTGGCGGCCGCGGAGATGGCCCTGGCCTCCGACCTGGGCCTCATCCTCGACGCCACCGGACGCGACCAGGCCCCGGCGCCGCTGTTCTGCGAGGACCAGGGCCGCTATCTGATCGCCACCGAGCGCCCCGAGGCCGTCGTCGCCGCCGCCTCGCGGGCCGGCGTCAACGTCGCTCCCGTCGGCCTCGCCGGCGGCGACGCCTTCGCCTCGCGGGGCCTGTTCGCCATTCCTCTGGCCGCCCTGCGCGAAGCCCACGAGGGCTGGATGCCGCGCTACATGGGCTAGGCTTAAAGGGTGGGCGCGCCCGGAGCGATCCAGGCGACGCGGGTCAGAGGGCCCTGATCGCGCAAGGTCGCCCGGGCCGCCCGGCGCAGGCCGTCGGAAGAGACGGCCTCGCAGCCGCTCGTATTGGGCCGCAGGCGGATCGGCCCGACCACCAGGCCGGGGCAGGCGAAGGCCGCCCCCTCGGCCCCCACCAGCCGGCCCTTGTCGTCGCGGGCGAGTTGGATCAGGGCGAGATAGAGGTGACCGTCCCGGCCATTGCCCACCTGGGCGATGAGCGGATCGGCGCCAGTCAGGGAAAGGCCAGCCCGGTAACTGTGGTCGGGCGTCCTGCCTCGGAGGCCGGCCCCGGTGCGCACCACCACCGCCGATCCGCGGCTGATCCAGAACGGCGAGGCGCATTTGGGCCACGCGCCGACATTGACGTGACCGGGCTTGGGGCAACCCGGATCGAGGATGGCCCACAGGCCCTCGGCGGGGCGGCCCGCCGGCGCGCGCGCCCAATGCGCCCCCGTCCATTGCGCCAAGTGCGGGCCGAGGGCGGCGCAGGCGGTCAGCCCCAGGGTCAGGACGAGAATGAGTAGGCGACGCGGCAACCCCGGAGCCCTCCAGCCGAGCAGAGTGTAGCGATTCCCGGGGCGGATGGGCGCCCCAAATCGTGGTAAGGCCGGCGCGACCCGTTCCGCCAAGGACAACCGCCATGCCCATGCCCGCCGCCGATCTCGAGGCGCACCTGCGCGCGGCCTTTCCCGATGCGAGCATCGCCATCGAGGATCTGGCCGGCGACGGCGACCACTATCGCGCCCGCGTTGTCGCCGAGGCGTTTCGCGGCCTTTCCAGGGTGCGGCAGCACCAGCTCGTCTACGCCGCTCTGAAGGGAAGGATGGGCGGTGAACTGCACGCCCTGGCTCTGGAGACCGCGCCGCCTTGATCTGACCGACGCGCCTCCCTAGCTCTAGCGGCATGACCGACGCCATCGACTCCCCCGCCCACGACCTCATCGCCAAGACCGTGGCCGATCATCCGGTGGTGGTGTTCATGAAGGGGACGCCGGAGCAGCCGGGCTGCGGCTTTTCGGCCGTGGTGGTGCAGATTCTCGATCACCTGGGCGTCGAGTTCGCCGGGGTCAACGTGCTTTCGAGCGACGCCCTTCGCCAGGGAATCAAGAGCTTCTCCGACTGGCCGACCATCCCCCAACTTTACGTGAAGGGCGAATTCATCGGCGGCTGCGACATCGTGCGCGAGATGTTCCAGTCGGGCGAACTGAAGGGTTTGCTGGCCGAGCAGGGTTTGCTGGCGGCGTAGGCGACGCGACTATGTCGCCGGCAACGGGATCGCCGTGGTGCTCTTCAGCGTCTCCATGGCGAAGGCGGAGCTGACGTCGGAGAGGCGGACGGCGCGGATCAGGCGCTTGTAGACGCCATCGTAGGCGGCGATGTCGGCCACCTTGATCTTGAGCAGATAATCGATGTCGCCGCTCATGCGGTAGAACTCGACGATCTGCGGGATGCGGCGGACCGCGGCGGCGAATTCCCCCAGCCAGGCGTCCGAATGTTCGGCGGCGCGGATGGTGACGAACACGGTGACGCCGGTGCCTAGCCGCGCCGCGTCCAGGAGGGCCACCCGGCCCAGGATCACCCCGTCCGTCTCCAGACGCTTGATGCGCCGCCAACAAGCGTTGGCCGACAGATGGGCGCGCTCGGCGACTTCGCCCACCGCCAGGGAAGCGTCCTCCTGCAATATGGAGAGGATGCGCAGGTCGGCGGCGTCGATGGGCGAGGCATTGCGCGATTTCATCCCAAGATCATACGGTTTCCTTGCCCACTTTGGGAGAAATTCCCACCGGCGCCGGGATAGAATCGCGAAATTCAAATCAACCGCGAGGCCACGCGATGATTCGCCACCTGTTCCTGGACCACCCGGCGTCCATGGGCGAGAGCTATTTCGAGCATCAGGGCGTCGCCCTCTCGTTCGCCGCGCGGCTGGCGGCGGCGGCTGGGGCCTGTACGGTTCACGCCCTGGTCCCGGGCCTGTTCGTCACCGCCGCCAGCCGCGCCGTCGCTGACCTCAACGAGCGCCTGGGCGCTGGGCGGCGCCGGAGCGCGGCGGCCAATCCGGCCCTGACGGAAATATCCTACTCGATCTGAGCGCGGGCCGTTCGCTGGCCACTTAAGTCGCCCATCCGATCTGGCGCGTCCCGTTGCCGTTGGCCGCCGACCTGCCCAATTTGCGTTGACCGCGCCGGCGGGGTAATTTCGACCCACGAGAGACGAAAACCGTCATGCGCCTGGGCAAATCGCTCTACCTCGCCGGCCTGATCTGGGTGGTGGCGACGGGCGTCGCCGTCGCGGGCGCCGCGCGTGGGGTGGGACCCGCCAACGTTCCGACCCACGTCGCCGCCGTCGAGGTCGTTCAGCTTGACGCATCGGCCCCGCCCGGTTTCGCCGAGGCCCTGCGCGACGACGTGCTCGCGGAGGCCGCCCTCTACGGGGACGCAGGCGCCCCCATCGCCTTGCGGATAGAACTCGACAAGGTGCACCTGAAGAACGCCGCCAAGGCCCTGCTGATCGGCGACGACTACATGGCCAAGGGCCGGGTGGCCGTTATCGACCCGGCCACGGGGCAGTCCTTGGGGACGTTCGAGATCAGGGTGAACGCTCAACGCCACGGCCATCTTGGCGCCTCCATCGCGATGACGGTGGTGGAGGCGCTCGACCCGACCGGCTATGTCGCGGTGGGAACCATGGCGGCGAACGCGGCCTCGGCGGGGATCAACCGGTCGGGCGCGGAGGGCGCGATGAGCGGCAATTTCGCCGTCGAGGCCCTGCGCCAGACGTTCGGCGACACCAGGGCGCGCGCCGTCCATCTGGTCAAACGCTAGAGCCGGAGGGCTTCCGCGGGCGATAGGGTCCGGCGCCTCAGGCCGCGGCCTTCGGATAAGGGCTGGAGTGGCGCCGCACGGCGCGCCAGTCGCCCGCCTCGCGCACCCAGACGTCGGTCAGCAGAAACCGCTCGTCGATCCGCCGGCCGTGGAAATCGACCGTCCATTCGCCGTGGACGCTGGCCAGGGCGCAGTCGCCGAACAGCGAAACCTCCACCCGATCGATGGCCATGGCGTGGAACCGCATGGCCCCGAGGGTCGCGAACCACGCATCGCGGCCGATCGGTTCGGTTCCGGTGGAGCGCACCCCAACCAGCAGGAAGCGCGGAGAGAGCAGGCTCTCCAGCGCGGCGATGTCCCCGGCCAACAGGGCCTCGACCCAGGCCCGTTCGCGGGCGGTCACCGCATCGACATCGGCGGTCATTTCAGTCTGTCTCCCCCCAAGGTGAGAGCGCTTCTCTCACCATCCCAGGTCCGGCGCCAGCACCGTCGCCCCTTCGGCCCGCAGCCGCGCCTGGCGCAGATCGGCGAGGGCGGCGCGGGCCGCCGGCTGGCTGGCCAGTTGGAGGGCGCCTTGGAGCAGTCGGGCGCCGTCCTGGCCGGCCCCGAGCAGGCCCCGCAGGGCCTCGAAGGGCGAGGCGCCGGCGTTGAAGGTCTCCAGCCGCGCCACGCCCCTGATGCCGGCGAGACCCTTGGCCAAATCCACCGCCTGATAAAAGCCGCCCAGAGAGTCCACCAGCCCCAGGTCCCGGGCCTGAACGCCGGTCCATACCCGTCCTTTGGCGATCTCACGCACACGGTCGGGAGTCAGGCCGCGGCCGCGCGCCACCCGGCCGACGAAGCCGTCGTATATGCCGTCCATCCAGGCGGCGAAGGCGGCGCGCTGGGTGGGCGTCATCGGCGCGCCGGCGGCCAGGGCGTCGGCGAAGTCGCCGCCCACCTTGATCCCCCGCACATCGACCCCGAACCGGGCCAGCGCCGGGCCGAGGGCGAACTTGCCGCCGAAGACGCCGATGGAGCCGGTGAGGGTGGTCGGCTCGGCGACGATCCGCGACGCCTGGGAGGCGATCCAATAGCCGCCCGACGCCCCATAGGTCCCCATGCTGACCACCACCGGCTTGCCCGCCGCCTTGGCCGCCCGCACGGCGGCCAGGATCTGCTCGGACGCGGTGTCCGAACCGCCCGGGGAAGAGACGCGGAACACGATGGCCTTCACGTCGTCGTCGTCGATGGCCTTGTAGAAGGCCTTGGCGATGTCGTCCGAGCCGATGGTCTGGCCGCCGCTCAGCGGACTGGCGGCGGTGCCATGGCCGGTCATGATCTCGCCCTCGGCGGCGATAACCGCCACCGTGGGGGTGCCGGCGGGCCCGTCGCCGCGCGCCCGGGCGGCGTAGTCGCCGAAGTCCACCAGTTTCGCGCCATCGCCGGCCTTGGCGAGAATGGCCGTCTCGGCCTCCTTGACCTGGCCCACCCGGTCGATGAGGCCCCTGGCTTTAGCGTCTTCCGCCGACCAGGGGCCGGCCTCGAGGGCCGACCTCAGCGCGACCGGGGCCACGCCCCGGTCGGCGGCGGCGGCGGCCAGGGCGCTCGAATAGACCGAGCCCATCCACGACAGTTCCGAGGCCCGGTGGGCCGGCGTGTAGTCGTCGTAGAGATAGGGGTTGACCGCCGTCTTGTACTCGTAGCGCTGTTGATAGTCGGCGATGACGCCGTGGGCGTCGAAGAAGCGCTTGAAGAAGAGGTCCTGGCGCGCCACCCCGACCGCCTGAAACGAAGAGGCCGGCTGCATCCACACATCGCCCGAGGCCGCCGCCAGCTCGTAGGTCGAGGCGACCTGGCCGGCGGCGTAGAGGCCCTGGCTGTGGGCGAGAATCGGCTTGCCAGTGG
Source organism: Caulobacterales bacterium (assembly GCA_038225765.1). Classification (GTDB taxonomy): domain Bacteria; phylum Pseudomonadota; class Alphaproteobacteria; order Caulobacterales; family Caulobacteraceae; genus Acaudatibacter. The sequence goes on from JBBRQW010000037.1 coordinate 17,837, forward strand.
CCCGAAACCGCCTGAAGGCCAGTCGAAGCTCGTCGGCCGCCGCCGGCGCCATGCCGGCCTGCGGCAGGCGGACCAGCAGCCCCCCGACCCGGCCGTCGCCTTCGGCGCGCCGCAGGGTCTCCTCGATCCCCATCACCGACAGGCCCCTGCCCTCGATGAGGGCGAGGGGACTCCGGGCCTCCTGGTCGGTCAGGCCGGAGCGCAGGTCCAACACCAGCACATTGCGCGCCGCCATCGGCGCGGGCCGCGCCGCGCCGACAACAAAGGCGATGAGCAGCAGGGGCGCGGCCACCGCGAACAGCGTCAGCCCGACGAGCACGCCGGCCACCGTGGTGAGGAACTGCTTCATGCAAGGGACCCGCGCCTGGAAAGAGTGGGAATATAGCCCTCTTCCTCCCCTACTTTGGCGTCGGCGGCGAGTCGTGTCGAATAGCGAAGCGGCTTGATGAAGCCTCGCCGCCTGTCACCCGAGTTGGACGCCAGGCGGCGAGGCAGGGGTCAGGCGGCCTTCGCTTGGGCGAGCGCGTGGACGTCGGCGGCGGTCAGCGTCTTTCCACCGATGCCCCAGTCGCCCTGCTGGATTTCCTGCACGCGCACCCAGGTCACCCCTCTCAAGGCTTCGCCCTCCACGGCGACCATGGCGTCGGTGACCTTCTCGATCAGGTCCCGCTTCTGGCCGGGGGTAAACACGTCTTTGATCACGTCGATTGTCACGAGTGGCATGGTTCTTCTCCTTCGTCTGTTCCCGGAGCGGTCCGCCCCGGAGCGAGGGGGGAATACCGACATACGAGGCGCAATCCTTGCAGACGCCATGGAGTTTTTATGGAGGAGTCTCGGAGATGTGCTAACTCGCGGCAATGATCCATGTTTTTGCTGGATATCAGCTAGACACCGAGAAATGTGAGCTCCGGTCGAGCGACGCTCTGATCCCCGTGGAGCCGCAGGTATTCGCTCTGCTGCGCCTTCTCATCGAAAACCGCGAGCGCCTCGTCGGCAAGGACGAAATCGTCGAGCGGATCTGGAAGGGGCGGATCGTCTCCGACGCGGCGATCGCCAGCCGCGTCAAGTCGGCGCGTCGGGCGATCGGCGATGATGGCGGGGCGCAACGCATGATCCGCACCTTGCATCGATTGGGATTTCGCTTCGTCGGCGAGGTGAAATCCATAAATCCGGCGAAGCCGGCGTTCGCCCGGGCGGCGGCCGAGAAGGAAATCGATGCGCCGGGCGGCGGCGAGATCGCGCGACCGTCGATCGCGGTGCTTCCGTTCACCCTGGTGGGGGTCGCCGGGTCTCATGGGGAAATTTCCGATTCGCTGCCCCACGATCTCATCGTGGAGCTGTCAAGGCTGCGCTGGCTGTTCGTGATCGCGCGCGGCTCCTCGTTCCAGTTTCGCGGAACGGACGCGAAATTCGATCGCGTCAAGGCCGTGCTGGGCGCTCGCTATTGCCTGTCGGGCGTGGTCGAGATCGACAACGCTTCGATGATCGTTAGGGTCGAGCTCTGCGACACCGACGATGGCGGGATCGTGTGGAGCGAGACCTTCCGCGCCGACATCGCCGCGGTCCATGAGATCCGCGCCGAGATCGTGCATTCGGTGGTCAACGCCCTCGAACTGCGGATTCCCCTCAACGAGGCAAGGCGCGCCCGGCTGCGATCGCCGGAGAACCTGGATGCCTGGTCCGCCTATCATCTCGGCCTCAATCAGATGTACCGGTTCTGTGGAGACGGCAACGCGCGGGCCCAAGCCTTCTTCGAACGCGCGATCGCGATGGAGCCTACGTTCGCGCGGGCGCACGCGGGTCTCTCCTTCACGCATTTTGAGAGCGCTTTTCTGAACTTGACCGATGACTTGGCCGAAGCCACGAAGCTCGCCCGCCAATATGCCGAACAAAGCCTGGAGCACGACCCGTTCGATCCGTTCTGCAACCTCGTGATGGGTCGCGCCTCGTGGCTTGGCGGCGATCTGGAGGCCAGCGTGCCGTGGCTGGATCGCGCGGTCGAACTCAATCCCAACTATGCTCAAGGTAAATATTCCCGCGCATGGGCCGTAACCCTGCTGGGACGAGGCGTGGAGGGGCAAGCCGACGTCGACGCCGCGCTGGAACTCAGCCCGCTCGATCCGCTTCTCTACGGCATGCTCGGGGTCAGGGCCTTTTCCCACATGGTGCTCGATCAGCCCGCGCAGTCCGCACGCTGGGCCGATCGCGCGGCGCGGGTGCCACGCGCCCATCCGCTCATCGAGATGATCGCCGCGGTCGCGCACGGTTTGAACGCCGATGAGGAACGCGCGAATTTCTGGGCGCGGTCGGCGCGCAATCGGCGTTCCGGGCTCGGGGCGGCCGAGTTTTTCCGGGCTTTTCCGTTTCGCGATCCCTCGGCGCGCGAGCGCATAGCCGAGACGCTCGCCCGTCTGAAGGTGTGAACCGAAAATTGGTCGGAGTGGCAGGATTCGAACCTGCGACCCCCGCGTCCCGAACGCGGTGCTCTACCAGACTGAGCCACACTCCGACGATTGGAGCGCGGCTTATAGAGGAGGGGTCGGAGGCCCGCAAGGAAGGCCCGACGGGCTAGGATTGCTTGACGGGGCGGACCTTAGAGTTGCACCGAGGCTCGAACGCTCCGCCGGTACTGTGAAGGCGTTACGCCAAGCTGGGCCTTGAACTCCCGGCAGAGGTGGGCATGGCTGCTGAACCCGCTTTCGAGCGCGATGTCGGTTAGGGACGCACTGGAGCGCTCAAGCAGGCGCGCCGCATGTTCCGTGCGCAAGCGTCTCAGACGCGCGCCGATGGTCATACCGTAGTGCCGTCCGAATTCTCGGGCGAGATGGATCTCGTGCCGGCCGGCGGCCTGGGCGATCTCTGTCAGGGTGATTGGACGAAGGGCATTATCGCAGATGTGCTCCCAGGCGGCGCGCAGCCAAGCCGGCGGACGCCCGGGAGCCGCCGTCGACCGGTTGACCCGGCCCAGCGCGGCGACCACCTCCAGCATCAGGCCGTGGCAGGCCACGCCGGTGAAGTCGTCTTCGTGGGCCAGTTCCTTGCAGCAGGCGGTCGCCCAAGCGGCGGAACACCGCGCCGTTGGCGTGCGGGGCCTCACTGGGCAGCGCCTTGCAGTCGGCGAGATAGTCGACCCACGCCACTTCGGGCGTGATCGTGACTTGGCGGGCGCCCAGCGGGCCGAAAGTCTGGGCGTGCGACATCCCCGCCGGAAACAAGGCCACGTGGCCGCGCGCGTAGTCTCGCGTTCGGCGCCCGATGTGTTCGAGGAAGCCACCGTGAACCACCAGGCTCAAGGACACCTCGCCGTGTTCGTGGCGATCCATGGAACCGCCCGCGCGATAGGTCCGCACCTGCGGCCAAGCCTGAACCAACATGATGATCGATCCTCTGTCGCCCGCGGCGACTATGCTGCGGCGCTAATCCAACGCAAAGCCGCTAGGGCCATGGAAGGCGGGCGGTCGCCGGAGCCTGTAAGCTCAGGGCGCGATTTGGAGTCTGCCATGCGTGATATCAAACCCGTTCTGCGAGGCCTGCTTCTCGCGGCCATGACGTGGGCCGTGGCGATGTGTGCAGTCGCCCAGGAGCCCCTGACGCCCACTCAGGCTCTGTCGTCCGTCCGAGCCGGCGACGTGCGCCTATCGCCCGACGGCGCGAAGTTGGCCTATGTGGCCCTGAGCTATCGCTGGGATTACCGAACGCAGCTTCACGTGATCGACGTCGTGACGGGCGCGGACCAGGCGCTGACGCCGGACGGGAAGTCGGAGCACGCGCCGCAATGGTCTCCGGACGGGGCGCAGCTCGGGTTCCTCTCCAACCGCACGGGCCGGTCGGAGGTCTATGTAGTGCCGGCGGCGGGTGGGGCGGCGACGGCCCTGACGGCGCGCAAGGCGGGCGTCGAGCGGTTCCGCTGGTCACCGGATGGACGCCAGATCGCCTATCTCGCCAAGGCGGACGACACGCCGGCGGCCGACGGGCCGCAGCTGGCGGACGATCCGCGCGAGTTGCCGCGCCTGTGGATCCTCGACCTGGCGACGCAGACGACCCGGAGCCTTGGCCCCGCCGGCTGGCGGATCGATGACTTCCAGTGGCGGGATAACGGCCATGTGCTGCTGGTCGCCACCCAGACGCCCCGCATCGAGGCCGAGACCGACGCGCTCTACAGCCTCGCCACCGGCGACGGGACCGTCATCGCGCTGAACCAGCCGCCGCAGCCATTCGACAACCTCACGCTATCGCCAGACGCCACCCGCCTCGCCGTCCGCTCGACTCTCGCCAAGGGGCCGGTGACGCGTGACCTGCTCATTGCGCCCGTGCACGGCGGGCCGTTCAAGGCCCTCTGGCCAGTGCCGAACCTCGCCATCCTACAGGTGCGATGGCGCGATGCGGATGGCCTTTACGCGCGGGTCGCCGACGGTTTCTACAATCGTCTCGTACGGTTCCCCGAGGGCGCGGCGCCGCTCAAGATCGACCTGCCGCGATCGGTGAACAGCTTTGACGTTGGGCCCAATGGCGACGTCGCTTTCGTGGGCGAGGACTTCGACCACCTGCCCGATATCTTCGTCCGGACGCGCGCGGGTGATATCCGCCAGCTCACCCACCTCCAGGCGGGCTGGGACGACGTTCGCCTGGCACCCACGACGATCTTCTGGACTAGGAGCTTCGATGGGACCCCTGTCGAAGCCGCGCTGGTGAAGCCGGCCGGCGCGTCCAAGGCCTCACGATCGCCATTGGTGCTGCTCGTTCATGGCGGCCCATCGTCGAACTTCACGGCGGGCTACAGCTGGGAGGCGGCCTGGGCGCAGATGCTGGCCACGCACGGCTACGCCGTCTTGATGGTGAATCCGCGGGGGTCCAACGGCTATAGCGAAGCCTTCATGGCCGCCAACCGTGCGGACTGGGGCGGCGGCGACTACAAAGACCTCACGGCGGTGGTCGACAAGGTGATCGCCGAGGGTGAAGTCGATCCTGATCGCCTCGGCATAGGGGGCTGGTCTTACGGTGGCGAGATGGCCGCCTGGGCGATCACTCAGACCCATCGCTTCAAGGCCGCCGTCGCCGGCGCGCCGGTCTACGACCAGCGGGCGGAGTTCGAGACTGAAGGCGGCGGCAACGGCGGAGACGACTGGTGGTTCGGCACGCCTTGGGACCACCCTGACATCTATGCCCGCAACTCGCCGGCGACCTACATCAAGGCTGCCAGGACGCCGACCCTGATCCTCGACGGCGAGGACGACGTGAACAACCCCGTCGGCCAGTCGAAAGGGCTCTATCGGGCGCTCAAGCGCGTGGAGGTCGAGGCGGAGCTGGTCACTTATCCGCGCGAAGGACATTCGCCGCGGCTGGGGTCCAACAACGTCGACATGTTCAGCCGCATCCTCAGCTGGTACGATGGTCACCTGAAGGCGTCACCGCCCACGGCAGGCCGCTAGGGATCGCGGGAGATGGCCCGGCTCTCCGTCCTTGCCCCCGGCGGCGGCGGGGTCGTGGTCCCCAAGCCGCCCTCGCCGCGGCGAATCTCCCGAACGTCTGCCTGGAGTCAGCGGCCGCCAAAACCTACTTGCCATAAAGAGGATGCAAGAACGCGGGCCAGTCTGGTCGATTGAAACGTTTTCGCACAGCCTGACCCGCAACGCACCTTGCCCAAACAAACCCCCACCCGTCTGCTCGCCAAGGCTCGCATCCGCCCTCCCCATGAAGGGGCGGGAGGTGAAGGTGGCAAGCAAGCGCCCGGCGTTGCCAGCGGGGGGGCCGTGCGCTATCTGACCGCCCTCGCGCCTCGGTCGGTTCGGCCGGCCTTTCCTGCTGGGGAATGGTGTAATGGTAACACAGCGGTTTTTGGTACCGTCGTTCTAGGTTCGAGTCCTAGTTCCCCAGCCAGCGTCACCTGAAGCCGACCAGCTCGCCGCGTTCGATCAGGCCTTGCGCGGCACAATCGCCCAGGGCCTTGCATCGCGCTCGCCTTAGGCCACATTCCGCGCCGGGGGCGGCAATCCGCGCAAGAGAATCGATCCAGGCTCGTTCATGGCCGATTTCGTGTTTCACGATCCGACCGGACGGCGCGCTCGCCGCGCAAACCTGGGCGTCGGCTTGGCCATCTCCCTGGCCGCCCTCGTGGTCGCCAGTTTCTTCGCCACCCTGGCCTTCGCGCCCCGCCTGCCCAACCTGACCCTGAAGGACCCACAGGTGCTGCAGGCGCTGCACGTGGAGAGCGCTCACCGGCTCAAGGGAACGCCCGGCTGGCGGCGTGTCCCAAGGCCCAGCAAGGCGGCGGCGGGCGGGCGGGCGCGCCCCCTGGCGGTGGGCTTCTATGTCAGTTGGGACGAAAGCTCGCGGGTGTCGCTCAAGCGGCACATCGACCAACTGGACGTGGTCTCCCCCCAGTGGGTGCTGCTCGATGGCTCCCTGGGTCGGGTCGCGGTGACCTCCGATCCCCAGGCCGAGGCCATCATCGCCGGCTCCAAGACCCCGACCTCGGTGCTGCCCATGGTCCACAACGGGCACAACGACATCTCCGACGGGCCGCTGGCCAGCAACATGCTGATCAATCCCGCCGCCGGGACGGCGCTGATCTCCAATCTCGTCGTCCTGGCCAGACAGCACGGTTGGGCCGGCTATGTGTTCGATTTCGAGAACCTCACGCCGGCGGCCCTGGCCCGCTACCCGGCCTTTTTGGCGCAGGCGCGGGCGGCGCTCAAACCGATCGGTCGGGAGGTGTGGGTGTCCACCCCGTTCGGCGACGACGCGTGGCCGCTGAAGCGCTTTCAGGCCGCCGCCGACGCGGTGGTGTTGATGGCCTATGACGAGCACTGGGCGACCGGCGATCCCGGCCCGACCGCCTCGCAGGACTGGTTCGAGGCCACCCTGGCCCGCGACCTCGGCCAGCTCGACCCCACCCGCACGGTGATCGCTTTTGGCGCCTACGGCTACGACTGGACCGTCAAGGACGCCAAGGGGCCGGGCCGCGCCGACGCGGTCGGCTTCTACGACGCCACCCAGACCGCCCACGATTCCGAGGCCGCCGTCACCCTCGACGACAACGCCCTCAATCCCACCTACGCCTACGACGACGACAACGGCCGCAAACACGTCGTCTGGTTCCTGGACGCGGCCACCCTGTTCAACCAGGTCAAGGTCTCGGACGCCTTCCGGCCCATGGGCTACGCCCTATGGCGGATGGGATTCGAGGATCCGGCGGTATGGCGCTATTTCCGCCAGCCCTATGATTCGGCCAGGCCGGTGGGGCTGGAGGCGATCGCGCCGGGGGTGGGGGTCGATTTCGACGGGACCGGCGAGGTTCTGCACGTGGACGCCTCGCCCAAAGGCGGCCGGCGCTCCATCGAAGTCGATCCGGACACCGGCCTGATCTCCGGCGAAAACTATCAGGTGATGCCCACCTCCTATGTCATCGACCGCTACGGCGCCCATCCGGGTTGGGTGGCCCTGACCTTCGACGATGGGCCGGACGGCCGCTGGACCCCCAAGATCCTGGACATCCTCAAGGCCAGGCACGCCGCGGCGAGCTTTTTCGTCATCGGCCAGAACATGCAGGCCAAGCCGGAGCTGGTGCAGCGCGAGGTGCGCGAGGGCCAGATGGTCGGCAACCACACCTGGACCCACCCCAACATCGCCGCCACGACGCTGGCCCAGACCGACCTGGAGATCAACACCACCCAGCGCCTGTTCGAGGTTCTGACCGGCAAATCCATGCGCCTGTTTCGGCCGCCGTATTTCGGCGACGCGGAGCCTTCGACGCCCGGCGAAGTGGAGCCCCTGCTGGTCGCCCAGCGGCTGGGCTATCTGATCGTCGGCCTGCGCATCGATCCAGACGACTGGAAGAAGCCGGACCCGACCTTGATCGTTCAGCGCACCCTGGCGCGGCTGGCCGAGACCGGGCCGAACGCCGGCCAGGTGGTGCTGCTGCATGACGCCGGCGGCGACCGCAGCCGCACCGTCGAGGCGCTCCCCGTTCTGATCGACGCCCTACGGGCGCACGGCTACCGCCTGGTGACGGTGGACCAACTGGCCGGGATGAGCCGCGCCGACGCCCTGCCCCCCACCTCGCGCTCCTCGGTAGAGCTGTGGCTGGACCGCCTGGGTTTCGGCTTCTTCCGCTATCTCTACGCGGCCATGCAGGCCCTGTTCCTGGTCGCCATCGTGCTGGGCCTGGGGAGGCTGGGCTTCCTGGGCGCGCTCTCCCTGTGGCACCGGCTGCGCGCCCCCGGCCGCGCGCCTCCGATGCTCGATCCGGAAGGCGGGCCGTTCATCAGCGTGCTCATTCCCTGCTTCAACGAGGAGAAGGTCATCGTCGCCTCGGTGGCGCGCATCCTGGCTTCCAGCTGGAAGCACCTGGAGATTCTGGTGCTCGACGACGGCTCGACCGACGGCACCGCCGCCGCGGTGCGCGCCGCCTACGACGGCGAGCCGCGGGTGAAGCTGCTGTCCTTCCCCAACGGCGGCAAGGCCAGCGCCCTCAACCGGGGCTTGGCGCTGACCCACGGCGATATCGTGGTGGCCCTGGACGCCGACACCCTCTTCCCGCCCGACACCCTGCCCAGGCTGGCGCGCTGGTTCGCCGATCCGCGCGTGGGCGCGGTGGCCGGCAACGCCATCGTCGGCAACCGGCTGAACCTGATCACCCGCTGGCAGGCGCTCGAATACATCACCGCCCAGAACCTCGAACGCCGCGCCCTGGCCGCCCTGGGC
>JBBRQW010000038.1:0-25687 GCA_038225765.1 Caulobacterales bacterium
GGGGTGAACGACGCGCCCGCCCTGGCCGAGGCGGATGTGGGCATCGCCATGGGAGGCGGGACCGAGGTGGCGATCCAGAGCGCCGGCGTCACCCTGCTGGGGGGCGACCTGGCGGCCATCGCCCGGGCGCGGGCGCTCAGCGCCATGACAATGCGCAACATCCGCCAGAACCTGGGGTTCGCCTTCGCCTATAACGTCATCGGCGTCCCGATCGCGGCGGGCGTGCTCTATCCGGCGTTCGGCATCCTGCTGAGCCCGATGGTCGCCGCCCTGGCGATGTCGCTGAGCTCGGTGTCGGTGATCGCCAATGCCCTGAGGCTGCGGACGACGAAGCTCTGAACCGTTGGCCTAGCTCAAAGGGCTTCAGCCCCAAGCCGGCGCGCCACGGCGGCAAGAGAACCGCGCGACCAACCGGACCGGCGGCCTCGAACAGCGTCAGCATTCGCTCATCGGGTCATTGCCTTTGAGTTTGTGAGGTCGGTGCGGTTTTCAGGTATCGCCGGCGCAGCAGCAGATAGCCGGCCGGCACCACGAGCATGGAGAGCAGCGGGGCGGTGATCATGCCGCCGATCATCGGCGCGGCGATCCGGCTCATAACCTCCGAGCCCGCGCCATGGCCAAAGACGATGGGGACGAGGCCGGCGAGGATCACGGCCACGGTCATGGCCAGGGGCCGAACCCGCAGCACGGCCCCGTCATGGACAGCGGTCTCCACCGCCTCGGCGGACGGGCGGCCGCCCGCCGGGGTGTGCTCGGCCAGGGCGTGCTTCAAATAGATCAGCATCACCACGCCGAACTCGGCCGATACGCCGGCCAGGGCGATCATCCCGACCCCGGTGGCCACCGACTGGGCGTAGCCCATCAGATAGAGGGTCCAGATCGCGCCGGTGAGGGCGAAGGGCAGGGTGAGCATGATCAGGGCCGCTTCGTCGAACCGGCCGAAGGTGACGTAGAGAAGGACGAAGATGATCAGGAGCGTGGCCGGCACGACCAGTTTCAGGCGCGCCACCGCCCGCTGCAGATATTCGAACTGACCAGAATAGACGAGGCTGACGCCGGGGGGCGGCTTCACCTCGCGCGCCACCGCCTTTTGGAGGTCCGTCACCACCGCGACGAGGTCACGACCGCTCACGTCCACATAGACCCAGGTGGTGGGCTGGCCGTTCTCGGATTTGAGCATCGGCGGCCCGTCGTCGATGCGGATGTCGGCCACCGTGCCCAAGGTGATCTGCTGCATCGTGGGGGTGAGGACGGGAAGAGCGCGCAGGGCTTCGAGATTGTCCCGCGTTTCGCGCGGATAGCGGACATTGATCGGATATCGCGCCAGGCCCTCGACGGTCTGGCCCACCTCCTCGCCGCCGATGGCGCCGGCGACGATGGATTGGACATCGGCGATGTTGAGGCCGTAGCGGGCGGCGGCCGCTCGATCGATGTTCACATTGATATAGCGACCGCCGGTGAGGCGCTCGGCCAGGGCCGAACTGACGCCCGGGACCTTCTTGGCCACGGCCTCGATCTGGCGAGCGACCGCGTCGAGGTCGGCGAGATTCTCGCCGGAGACCTTGACGCCGATCGGAGTCTTGACGCCCGTCGCCAGCATGTCGATGCGATTGCGGATCGGCGGAATCCAGACGTTGGAAAGCCCGGGGATCTTCACCACCGAATCCAGCTGGTCGCGGAGTTTCTTCGTGGTCATCCCGCGCCGCCACTCGCCCTTCGGCTTGAACTGGATGGTGGTCTCGAACATCTCGGTGGCGTTGGGATCGGTGGCGGTGTCGGCGCGCCCAGCCTTGCCGAACACGCTCTTCACCTCCGGCACGGTCTTGATCAGCCGGTCGGTCTGCTGCAGCAGCTCGCCGGCCTTGGCGATGGAGAGCCCCGGCAAGGCCGAGGGCATGTAGAGCAGATCGCCCTCTTCCATGGCCGGCATGAACTCTCCGCCCAGGTGGGTCAGCGGCCAAGCGGTGGTGGCGAAGATGAGGGCGGCCAGGGCGAGGGTGAGCCTGGGCCGGGCGATCACCCAGGCGATGGCCGGCCGGTAGGCGGCGGCCAGCCAGCGGTTCAGGGGATTGGCCGTTTCGGCCGGCAGGCGGCCGGCGATCAGATAGCCCATGAGGACCGGGACCAGGGTGACCGACAGGACCGCCGCGCCGGCCATGGCGTAGGTCTTGGTGAACGCCAGGGGCGAGAAGAGCCGCCCCTCCTGGCCTTGCAGGGTGAAGACCGGAATGAACGAGAGGGTGATGATCAGCAGGCTGACGAAAAGCGCCGGCCCGACCTGGGTGGCGGCCTCCGTGATCACCCGCCAGCGCGCCTCGCCCTCTAGGGGCTGATCGGGGTGGTCGTTTCGCCATCGTTCGAGCTGTTTGTGGGCGTTCTCGATCATCACCACGGCGGCGTCGACCATGGCCCCGATGGCGATGGCGATGCCGCTCAGGGACATGATGGTGGCGTTGACCCCCTGGGCGTGCATGACGATGAAGGCGATGAGGATGCCCAGCGGCAGGGTGACGATGGCCACCAGGGCCGATCGCGCGTGCCAGAGGAAGAGGGCGCACACCAGGGCGACAACGGCGAACTCCTCGATCAGCTTCTCGGTGAGATTGCCGATGGCCCGGTCGATGAGGTCGGAGCGGTCGTAGGTCGGCACGATCTCGACGCCCGGCGGCAGACTCTGCTTCAGTTCGGCGAGCTTGGCCTTGGCGGCGATGATGACGGCCCGCGCGTTCTCGCCCGAGCGCATGATGATCACCCCGCCGGCGACCTCGCCTCGGCCGTCCAGTTCGGCGACGCCCTGACGCAGTTCCGGGCCGATCTGGACGTTGGCGAGATCGCCCAAGACGACCGGGATGCCGCCCGCCGTCGTCTTCACCGGGACGGCGCGGAAATCGTCCAGGGTCTTCAGATAGCCGTTGGCGCGGACCATGTAATCGGCCTCGGCCATCTCCACGACCGAGCCGCCGGTCTCCTGGTTGGCGTGTCGCAGCGCATCGACCACCGCCTGCTGGGTGACGCCGTAGGCGGCCAGCTTTTGCGGATCGAGAACCACCTGATATTCGCGCACCATGCCGCCGATGCTGGCCACTTCGGCGACGCCCGGGACGGTCTTCAATTCGTAGCGCAGGAACCAGTCCTGGATGGAGCGAAGCTGGCTGATGTCGTGGCGCCCGGTGCGATCGACCAGGGCGTATTCATAGACCCAGCCGACGCCCGTCGCGTCGGGGCCCAGGGCCGGGCGGACGCCGGCCGGCAGCCGGCTCTGGACCTGGCTCAGATATTCCAGGACGCGCGAGCGGGCCCAGTAGAGGTCGGTCCCGTCCTTGAAGAGGACATAGACGAAACTGTCGCCGAAGAAGGAATAGCCGCGCACCGTCTTGGCGCCGGGCACCGAGAGCATGGTCGTGGCCAGGGGATAGGTGACCTGATCTTCCACCAGACGCGGCGCCTGCCCCGGATCGGGGGTGCGGATGATCACCTGGACATCGGAGAGGTCCGGCAGGGCGTCGAGGGCGGTGTTTTTCACCGCCCAGACGCCCACCGCCAGCAGGACCAGCGCCGCCAGTATGACGAAGAAACGGTGCTTGACCGAGGCGCGGATGAGGGCGGCGATCATCGCCCCGGTCCGGTATCGAGCGGGCGGGCCTGGACGCCGGCGAGGCTGGCCTCGGAATCCAGCAGGAACTGGCCCGAGGCGACGACCTTTTCGCCTTCGCTCAGGCCGGCCAGGATCTCCGTCTCATCGCCCGCCTGGCGGCCCACCTCGATTTCCACCGGCTGGTAGCGGCCCCCGGGCCCGGCGACCATCACTAGGTTGCGGGCGCCGGTGCGGATCACCGCCTCGGAGGCGACGAGAAGGGCTGGCTCGCCCTGGCCGCCGAGGTGAGCGGTCGCGAACATGCCTGGCCTGAGCCGGCCGCCGCGATTGGCGAGTTCCACCCGCACCGTCAGGATGCGGCTCTCGGCCTGGGCCGTGGGCAGAATGGCGGTCACCCGCCCATTGAACGTTTCGCCGCTAAAGCCGGCGATCTCGACGCGCGCCGGCTCGCCCACGCGAACCACGCCGCCCTGAGCTTCCGGGACGGCGGCGTTCAGCCAGACGGTGGAGAGGCCCGAAACCTGGGCCAGGGTTTCGCCGGCGTTCACGCTCATGCCCTGGCGCACCTCCAGGGTCTGGATCGCGCCGCCGACGGGCGTGGAGATGGTCACGGTGTTGCGGGGCCTGCCGCTCCGCTCCACGGCCGAGATCAGCGCGTCGGGCATGCCCAGCAGGCGCAGGCGCTGGCGCGCCGCCGCGGTCAGGGCCGGATCGCCGACGCGCTTCACGGCCAGGAATTCGGCCTGCGCGCCGCCCCAGGCCGGGATCAGCAGATCGGCGATCGGCGCGCCGGCGCGGACCACGTCGCCCGGCGCCCGGGCGTAGATCCGCTGAACGAAGCCGGCCGAGCGGGCCTGGACGATGGCCACGTCGCGCTGGTTGAAGTCGATGACGCCCACCGCATCGACGGTGGACGCGAGGTCGCCGCGCCGGACCGTCGTCAGCCTGACCCCGAGGTTCTGCTCGGCGGCGGGATCGATGCGGACCCCGGCGCTCTCGCCGCCCGAGGGGCCGCCCTCGGCGTAGCGGGGAATCATCTCCATCCCCATGGGCGACTTGCCCGGATGATCGTAGCGCTGAGCGGGGACCATCGGGTCGTACCAGTAGAGGACCTTTTGGGCGCCCCTGGTCGGCGACGCCGAAGCGGTTGGGGAGGTCTTGCCCGCGCCCAGATGCGCCAAGCCGTAACCGGTCAGGCCGCCGACAATGACCAGGGCGGATGCGGCCAGGACGACGCGGGTTCTGGAGGATGACATCGGGCCGCTCATTGGGGGTCGCTCCCATAGGTGAGGACGAGGCGGGCGCCGCCGCGGGCCACCTCGGCTTCGCGGTCGATGAGGTCGATCCGGGCTTCGGCGAGGGCCAGGAAGGCGGTGAGCACGTCCGACAGGCTGGCGTTCCCGCCGGCGTAGCTGGCCGCCTCCAGCTGGGCCCGGCGGTCGGCCAGGGGGACGAGCGACTGGCGGGCCCGCGCCAGGCGTTCATCGCGCATGGCGTGGTCGGCGAGGTCGGAGTCCAGGGCTGCGGCCAGGTCGCGGCGCGTCTGAAGCCGCTCGAGAGCGGCGCGATCGGCCCGCGCCAGGTTGGCGGCGATCACCGGGTCCTGGCGGGTCGCCCCGAACAGCGGCAGGCTCACGGTGACCTTGGCCGAAACATAGTCGCCGAAACGCGGGTCGCGGTGGCTGTAGCCGACCCCGTAGCCCCAGTCGGGCCGGGTGGCCGCCCTGGCCAGGCCGGCGTCCGCCTCCGCGGCGCCGATGGCGGCGCTCTTGACCCTGAGATCGGGGAGATTGTCGAGATTGGCCCGAAGGGCGACGGGATCAACGGTCGGGTCGGGCGGAGCGCCGGCCGGTTCGTCGGCCCCGCCACCCTCCACCCAGCGGCCGAGTTCGGCGCGGGCCTTGGCGACGGCGGCGACCAGCTCGGCGCGGCGGTCGGCCAGGGCGCCGGCGAGCTGCTCGGGTTCCACCGTCTGGGCGGGACGAAGGGCCCCCGAGGCCAGCCCCGCCGGGGCCGTGCTTTGCAGGGGCGCGATAGCCGCGCCGACCTGGTCGAGGGCGGCGAGCCGCCGCTGCGCATAGTAGAGATCGATCCAGGCCAGGCCGGCGGCGATGCGCACCCTGCGCCGCTCAAGGATCTGGGCGGCCTCGGCCTGGGAGATATCGGCCGCCGCCCGCGACCGGCCGGCGCGCCGCTTGGCCCCGTTGGGCACGTCCTGCGAATAGTCGAGGGTTAGCATGCTGAAATTATCCAGGTCCGGGCGTCCGGCCAGCGGGCCTGAAATCGGAAAATCCTCGATCCCCACCGAAAGCCTGGGGTCGGGAAGGCGGCCGGCGGCGACGGCGGCCAAACGGGCAGCCTTTACCTCCAGGCTGGTGGCCTCGATCGCGGGCGCGGTCTGGTCGGCCATGTTCAGCGCGGCGTCATAAGTCAGGGGGACGGCGTTCGCGACCCCGGCGAGCAGGATCGCCGCAAGGGCAATCAGCGCTGTTTGCATGGAGAATTCCCATCGTGCGTAGTCGTTCAAAAGCGGGAACAGATTGGGGCGCGCCAATCGAAGCTGGCCTGCAAAACCCCTTTTTGGCGCGTTGCCTCGGAGGGCGGCTATCCGCGCTCGAGAGCCAAGGTGCGAACGCCGAGGATTTCTAGTCGAGACCTTGCTTGGGCGGGGGATCAAACCCAGTGGGCTCGCTTGATCGCGAGAAGGGGCTCGTCGCCGGATCCGCCGATACCGCTGTCCTGTAGATCGTAAGGCCATCCGACCGGACCGGCGTAACGGCGCTCGCCGCGCACATCATCGCGCAAGCTTTTGCGCACGGCTTGGATCCATGGCTGCAGCAGGGTGGTTTTTGGGCATGGTCGTGATCGATGGCCACTGACGAGCCCTTGTCCATCGCAGCCATCGGGTGAGCC
The DNA here is from genome assembly GCA_038225765.1 of Caulobacterales bacterium. Classification (GTDB taxonomy): domain Bacteria; phylum Pseudomonadota; class Alphaproteobacteria; order Caulobacterales; family Caulobacteraceae; genus Acaudatibacter. Next base: position 6,509 of record JBBRQW010000038.1, read on the forward strand.
ATGGCTTCGGCGCAACCGGCCCCGGTCGCCGAAACCGCAACCGGACTGAGCGCGAAGGCCAAGGCTCCAACGCAGGCTAGGATGAACCGCACCATGTCGGCAGTCATAGAGGGCGGGACATCAGAGTCACGTTAATTCGGCTCATTGGCGCGGTTCGGCTGGCCGGCGGACGCGAGGGGGGAAGACAGCCGTAGCCGAAAGCACATTTGCCGACGTCCCCACCAATTCGCCATTGGCGGGTTGAGGAAAAACGTGAAAGGCCTGCAGGTCGGGCGAACTCAGCCGCAAGCTCGCACGTCACGCTGCGAAAGGGAGTATCGACCGATGCGTCAGAGCCCCGGTGCGCCGCCCCCGAGCGAGGTCGTTTGGTCAGGCGAGGCGGAACGACTCAACCGTGGGTGCTTCTGCGTAACGCTGGACCGCAAGGCGCTCGCCAGTGCGTTCGATCGGGAGGTCGGCGTCGTGGGGTTCGCCGAAGCGTTGCAACGGTCCCACCCTCTGCTGTTTTCCAATTCGCCAATGTTCGTGCCGGCCCGCGTCCTGGTGGAAATGACACAGGCGGTCGCCGCCGTGGAAGCCGCAACCAGCCTGCCCGGGTACCGGGAGGCGGCATTGTCCTGGGCAGCGCCCCTGGCTCACCGGGATTTCGGGCCGGCGGGCGCGCTGATGGGCTATGACTTCCATGTGACGGCGGACGGCGCCAAGTTGATCGAGGTCAACACCAACGCCGGCGGGGCCTTCCTCAATGCTCCGCTCGCGCGCGCCCAACGGGCCTGTTGCGCGCCGACGCTGGCCCTGGCCCCCAACCTTGCGGACTTCGAGAGCCAGGTGGCGGGGATGTTCCTGGCAGAGTGGGGCCGCCAAGGGAAATCTGGACGGCCGAAGCGGATCGTCATACTCGACGACGCGCCGGACACCCAGCATCTCGCGCCAGAGTTCAAACTCGCGCAGGCGATCCTACGATCGCGGGGCTTCGACACGGTCATCGGGGACCCTCGCGATCTGGACGCTGGCGAACACGGAGTATCCCTTGGCGGCCAAGCCATAGACCTCGTTTACAATCGACTGGTCGATTTCACATTCGAGGATCCCGCCCACGCGGTGCTGCGGGACGTCTACCGGCAGGGCCTCATCGTCGTCACTCCCAATCCACACGTCTATGCGCTGTTCGCCGACAAGCGGAACCTCACCTTGCTCTGCGACCTTGAACGGCTGCGTGCCTGGGGATTGGCGCCGGCGCATCTCGGCGTCCTAGGGGCGGTGGCGCTCCCGACCGTCCGCGTGACAGCGGACAACGCCGAGACTCTTTGGCTCGAGCGTAAGAATTGGTTCTTCAAGCGAGCCCAGGGACACGCCAGCAAGGCCGCCTATCGCGGCGACAAGCTCACCCATCGCGTTTGGGGCGAGGTCACCGCAGGCGACTATGTCGCTCAAGCATACGCGGCGCCTGGCCTGCGAGACGTAACCCACGAAGGCGTGCGGGCTGAGCTGAAGGCGGATGTCCGTCTTTACACCTACAACGGCCAAGTCCTCCTGGCGGCGGCGCGCTTGTACCAAGGCCAGACGACGAACATGCGCACCCCGGGCGGCGGCTTCGCACCGGTGCTTGTCGTTGCGGACGGGGCGCCGGTCGCGACGGCGCCCGAATCGCAGCTTGGCGGTCAATAGGGACCTAAATGACGTTCCGAGAGTTCTCGGACCATGGCCCAGTCCGCCCGTTTGAAGGCCGGGACGATTTTCGTCCCTGAAAACGTGGAAGCCAAGATTTGGATTGGTGTACTTCCCCTTGGGCAGGACTGGCGCGTCTGCTCAAACGAAGGGATTGAACACGCCGATTCCTTGCAAGCCGCCGCACTTTCGGACACAGCTTCCATGCGCTGCGCCTTGTGGGAGACGGTATGACGGTTGAACTTCTCGGCCAGAAATCATTCCACCTCTCGCCGCCAATCCTGCAGAGCCCGCCAGATACAGCGCCATCCCAGTCGATGGACCTCGCAAAACGCAATGCGTTCGCGACGGGAACCCCTAACGACGAGTCCCTGGTTTTGCGTCGAAATTTGCAAACCTCGTGAACACGCGCCGAGACGCGGCGCCTCGCGCCGGTCAGCGGCAAACCCTGGCTGCGGCCATCTTTGATGTCGATGGCGTCCTGCTCGCCTCGCCCCACGAGCGCGCCTGGCGCGAGGCGCTCGACGGGCTCGCGGAACCGGATCGCTTCACCACCGCGATATATCAAGCTCACGTCGCCGGGAAAACCCGCCTCCTCGGCGCCAAGGCGGCCCTGGAGGCGCTCGGTGTCGGAGATGCCGCCCGCCTGGCGGCCGCTTACGCCGAGCGCAAGCAGAAGCGGCTCGAGGAGTTGATCGATACCGGAAGTGTCTCTCCCTTCCCCGACGCCTTCCGGTTTGTCGAGGCGGTCGGCGCGTTAGGTTGGCCCATGGCGGTTGCCTCCTCGTCGAAGAATGCCAATCGAATGCTGAAACCAATCCGCCTCAGCTCCGGCAAGAGCCTGCTTGATATATTCACCGTCAATGTCTGCGGTCGCGATTTGCCGAGGGGGAAACCCGACCCGGCGCTTTTTCTGCTCGCCGCCACAGAACTGCGGGTAGCGCCCGCCCAATGCTTCGTGGTCGAAGATGCGCCCGCCGGCGTCGAGGCGGCCGGCGCAGGCCGCATGAAGGCGCTCGGCGTCGCGCGGCTTGGCGATGCGGATCTCCTGCGAGCCGCGGGCGCCGATCTGGTGGTGGCGAGCTTGGACGAAGTCGCGATCGATGAGCTTGCCATCGGCCGGCTCGACCGACGAAGAACATGATCGAGGGAAGAACGATGGAAGAGGCAATGGAGGCCACCGCCCATCCAGCCTGGGTCATCGACGAGACCGGCTGCGATCCGCTGCGGGAGAGCAGCTATGAGTCTCGCTTCGCCTTCAGCAATGGCTTCCTGGGTGTTCGGGGCGCGCGAGCGATCAATCGGGCGGCCCGGTCGGTCGGTCCGGCGCGCACCTATGTCGCAGGATTGTTCGACACGCCGGCTATCGAGCGGCCCATGCCCGAGCTCGTCCCCGCCGCCGACTGGCTTCGGGTTCGCGTACTGCTGGCCGGCGGGCCCCTTGCGCACCACATTGGCGAGGCTTCGTCGCACCGGCTGACGCTCGACATGAAGCGGGGGGTGCTCCTCACAGAGTGTCGGCTGTTGGATGGAACCGCCGTGAGCGTGCGCGCACGCGCGTTGCACCTCGTGTCGCTCAGCGAGCGGGCGGTGGGGCTGCAGCTGATTCAATTGGAGGTTGAGCACGGAGAGGTCGAGGTCACGCTCGAAGCGTCGTTCGAAGGACTGGACCTTGGACTTGTACCGCAGCGGATGGAGAAGGATTTAGGGGTGTGGCGCACCGAGCGTTCCGGCAAGGGCCTCGCCATGGTCGCCGCAGCGGCGCTGCGGATCGACGGCCATGATCTTGTCCCGACCGTCCTGGGCCAATTCCAGTGGTCCTGGAGCTGGAAGTCTCGCCCAGGCCAAGTCGTTCTCTTCGAGCGCTCCGTCGCCGTAGAACGGAGCGACGCCGGAGGTGTGGACCCTGGCGGGGGTGCGCGTGATAAGCTCGGCGTTGCGCAGCGCCTCGGCTGGCGCGGCGTGGTTGCCGAGCATGAGTCCGCCTGGGCAAGCCGATGGACGTGCAGCGATGTCCAGGTCGACGGCGACGCGGCGGCGCAGCAGGCGTTGCGGTTCGCGATTTACCACCTGAACAGCGCGGCCAACCCAACCGATGAACACGTGTCGATCGCGGCACGGGCGCTGACCGGCGACGACTACCATGGGCATGTGTTCTGGGACACCGAGATATTCCTGCTGCCTTTCTATGTCCTGACTTGGCCCGCCGCGGCTCGAGCGCTGCTGATGTATCGCTTCCGCACTCTCGACGGGGCGCGAGGGAAGGCGGCGCGCATGGGCTGGCGCGGCGCCCTCTATGCCTGGGAATCCGCCGATTCCGGCGCGGAGACCACGCCCGAGCAGGTCGTCGGTCCAGACCGTCAGGTCATTGACATCTTTTCAGGCAAACAGGAGCAGCACATCAGCGCGGACGTCGCCTACGGCGTCTGGCAATACTGGCAGACGACCGAGGATGAAGGCTTCCTGCTTGACGCCGGCGCCGAGATCCTTCTCGAGACCGGCCGGTTCTGGGCCAGCCGCGCGCAGCTTGAGGCGGACGGGCGCCGCCATATCCGCGGAGTTATCGGACCGGACGAATATCACGAAAATATCGACGACAACGCCTTCACCAATCTCATGGCGCGCTGGAACATCCGGCGCGCGCTGGATATGGCGGCCTTGTTGCGTGAGCGGTGGCCCGAGCGCTGGGCAAGCCTCTCATCTCAACTCGCTCTGGAAGACGGCGAGCTAAAAAAATGGCTGGAGGTCGCCGAGACGATAGCGACAGGACTGGATGTCCAAACCGGGCTCTTCGAACAGTTCGCCGGCTTTTTCGCCCTCGAGGACATCGATCTGGCGAATTACGCCGGCCGTTCGGTTCCCATGGACGTGGTGCTGGGACGGGAGCGAACCGGGCGATCCCAGGTGATCAAACAGGCCGATGTCGTCGCGCTCCTGGCGCTGCTGCCCGAGGAGTTCGTCGGCGAGACCGGGGCGGACAATTTCCGTTACTACGAGCCCCGCTGCAGCCACGGCAGTTCGCTCAGCCGGGCGATGCACGGGCTCGTCGCCGCGCGGCTGGGCGAGACCGAAATGGCGCTGGGCTATTTCAAGCAGGGCGCGGCGATCGATCTGGCCGATACGCATGTGGCCATTGGCGGCGGGGTGCACATAGCGGCTCAGGGCGGCGTGTGGCTTACGGCGGTGTTCGGTTTCGCGGGCCTGTCACTGCGGAGCGACGGCTTGGCGTTTGACCCGAAGCTGCCGGCCAGTTGGAGCAGTCTTGGCTTCCGCGTTCAGTGGCGCGGTCGCCGTCTCAAGATCTGGATCGAACGGGCCACGGGCCTCCTCGAAGCGACGTTGGAGACAGGAGAGCCGATGGCGCTCTTTGTGGGCGATCGACGGCACGAACTCAGCGGCGGCCAAGTGCTACGGGTCCCCGCGAACTGACGCAGACGCCAAGCGGGCGGCATGTCAGAGACCTTCCCTCGGCGCCCGCGGAAGCACCAATCGATCCACGGCCTGAGCGAATCCATCCTCTTCGTTCGATCCGGTCGCCGCGTCGGCCCGAGCCCGTACCCCCGGCGGCGACTGACCCATGGCGATGGAAAAGCCGGCGATGCGAAACATCGCGACATCGTTGGTCATGTCACCGATCACCGCTGTCTGGCGCAGGCTGACGCCGATCATGCGGGCCAGCGACCGGACGGCTTCGCCCTTGTTGGCCTTGGGGTGGGTGATATCGAGGTAGTAGAGCTGCGATCGCTCGACATTCGCGTCTTGGCCAAGGAGCCGCCGGATTTCAATTTCCACGGCGCCCAGCTTGGCGTGGTCGTCAGATACGCCGACGATCTTGTCGATCCGATCGATCACGTTCTCGAAACTATCGACGGTGGTTGGCTCGAACCCGACCGTGAGACGCTCACGCGCCACGTTGGATCCGCCGGGATCGCGCAATAGCCACGCTCCGTCGGCGAAGACCCAGGTATCGACCCCGCGGCTTGTTAGCAGCGCCAGAGTTCGCGTCGCGCTTTGGGCCGCAAGCCGATGAGTACGGATCAGCCGCATGTCCGGCGCCACCAGGCTGCCGCCGTTGAAAGCCGCGAAGGGAAGACGAACCTTCAGGGTGCGGACAAGACTGGCCATGCCGAGGGGCGGCCGGCTGGAGATCAGTGTGAACGAGACGCCGGCCTGGGCCAGGCTCGCCACCGCCGCCGCCGCGCGAGGCGTGAGGGCCTTTTGCGGCGTGACCAGGGTCCCGTCGATGTCCGAAACCAGCAACCTGACGTGCGCCGCTATTGGGAAGCCCCCGATGGAAAAAGTTCCCAGGCGTGGCGGGCAATCTGCTCGTCTTCCTGGGAGGGGAGAACAAGCACCGAGCAACGCGATGCTAGATCGTTGATGGGATTGTGCGCCGATCGGTTGCGACCTTCGTCGAGGCTGACCCCAATCCAGTTGAGGCCGCGGCAGATTTCAGACCGGGACTGGGGATCGTTTTCTCCGATGCCGCCGGTGAACACGATCATATCCGCTCCATCGAGCGCGGCGATCATCGCGGCGATTTGCTTGCGCACGGAATAGCAGAACATTTCAATCGCCAACCGCGCATCGTCGTTCGACGAGGCCGCTTCACGCAGGCTCCGCATGGCGCCGCCGATGCCGGAGATTCCCAGGAGGCCAGATCGGTGATCGACCAACTCCTCGAGCATGGCCGCGTCGAACCGCCTTTCCCGCGCCAGATAGACCAGGACGCCCGGATCAAGATCGCCGGTGCGCGTGCCCATGATCACACCCCCGGTCGGGGTCAGTCCCATGCTGGTGTCGATCGACCCGCCGTTTCCGACGGCGGTGACGCTCGCGCCGGCGCCGAGATGGGCGATGACCAGGCGGCCGGGCAGATCGCCTCCAAGCTGGCGCACGATGGATTCGCACGACAGGCCGTGGAACCCATAGCGTTGTATGCCTTGCGCGTGAAATTCCTTGGGAATCGGCAGGGTCCGCGCCACCTCGGGCATGTTGACGTGAAAGGTGGTGTCGAAACACGCCATCTGCGGAAGCTGGGGAAAATGCTCCTGGGCGAGGCGGATGACCGACAAAGCGGCTGGAATGTGCAGCGGCGCGAAGGCGGTGGCGGCTTCGAGGCGCCGCAGAACCCCATCGTCAATCAGGCGATGTTGTCGCAACTCCGGTCCGCCATGCACGATCCGATGGCCGACGGCGGCCGGCGCCGGCATTTTGGAGTCGGCGAGAAGGCTTGCGATACGAATGACCGCTTCGCGCTGACTGGGAAAGGATACCGCCTCGTCGAGCAACGCATCGCCCCTCGCATCTCGTGCATGGAGCCGACCGTCATGGTCGCCGATCGATTCCGCCTCGCCCGAGAGCAGCGTTTCAGTCCGTGAAGGGCCGACGCGGAACAGGCCGAATTTCAGCGAGGAGGAGCCGCTGTTCAGGGCGAGAACAATCCGGTCGGGTGTGGCGTCGGTCATATCCTGGGCGCGGAACGGGAGGCTTACGAGTTCCAGCGCCAGTCCTTGACCTCGGGCATGTCGTCGCCATGCTCGCTGATATAGAGCCTGTGACGCTCCATGGTCGTCCAGTAGCGCGCCGTCGCGGTTTCCATCTGACCGCTGAACCGGGGGATTCGCTGGATCGCGTCCAAGGCGAGACGATAACGGTCGAGACCGTTCAACACGACCATGTCGAAGGGCGTCGTGGTGCTGCCCTCTTCCTTGAAGCCATGCACGTGAATATTTCCATGATTGCGGCGGCTGTAGGTCAGCTTGTGGATCATCGCGGGGTAGCCGTGATAGGCGAAGATCACGGGCCTGTCGGCCGTGAACAGCTCGTCGAAGTCGGTGTTTTCCAGTCCATGGGGATGTTCCGACTGGGGCTGCAGCACCATCAGGTCAACCACGTTGACGACCCGGATGCGGATGTCCGGGACGTACTCGCGAAGCAGCGTCACGGCCGCGAGGGTTTCAAGGGTGGGCACATCGCCGGCGCAGGCCATGACGACGTCCGGATCGCCGACCTCGTTGCTGGCCCATTTCCAGATTCCGGCCCCCGCGATGCAGTGGCGAACGGCCGATTCGATGTCGAGCCACTGCCATTCCGGCTGTTTGCCGGCGACGATCAGGTTGACGTAGTTTCGGCTGCGCAGGCAGTGATCGGCCACCGAGAGCAGGCAGTTGGCGTCGGGCGGCAGATAGATGCGCACGACGTCGGCTTTCTTCGCCGCCACATGGTCGATGAAGCCCGGGTCCTGGTGGGAAAAGCCGTTATGGTCCTGGCGCCAGACGTGGGAGGTCAGCAGGTAGTTCAGTGATGCTATCGGCTTGCGCCAGGGAATGTTTCGACTGACCTTGAGCCACTTGGCGTGCTGATTGAACATCGAGTCGATGATGTGGACGAAGGCCTCGTAGCAGGAAAACAGGCCGTGACGACCGGTGAGCAGATAGCCCTCGAGCCAGCCCTCGCACAGATGTTCGCTCAGCACCTCCATCACCCGGCCATCGGCGCTCAGATCGACATCGACGTCCTCCACGTCGGCCATCCATTCCTTGCCGGAGACTTCGTAGACGGCCTCCAGCCGGTTCGAGGCGGTCTCGTCGGGGCCGAAGAGGCGGAAGTTCTGGGTCTTCAGATTGAGCTTCATCACATCGCGGAGAAACACCCCCAGATTGCGCGTCGCTTCGGCCTTGACGGTTCCGGGAGCGGTCATCTCGATGGCGTAGTCGGCGATATGCGGCATCGATAGCGGGACCAGAAGCTCGCCACCGTTGGCGTGCGGGTTGGAGCCCATGCGGCGATGACCGGTGGGCGCCAGGGCGGCCAAGTCGTCGAGGAATTTACCGTGTTCGTCGAACAACTCGTGGACCCGATAGCTTTTCAGCCAGTCTTGGAGTTGCTCGAGGTGGCCCGGGGTCTTGAACTCCGCGATCGGGACCTGGTGGGCGCGCCAGGTGCCCTCCACCGGCTTGCCATCGACGAACTTGGGACCGGTCCAGCCCTTGGGGGTGACGAAGACGACCATCGGCCAGCGTGGACGCTCTGGGCTTTGCGCCCCCCGGCGGGACCGCGCGGCCTTTTGAATCGCGCGGATGCGCGCCAGAACCTTGTCGAGCGTCCCCGCGAGCGCCTGGTGAACGAGCGCCGGGTCGTGGCCTTCGACGAAATGTGGATCGTAGCCGTAGCCGCGCAACAGATCGGTCAGCTCTTCCCGGCCGATGCGGGCCAAGATCGTGGGATTGGCGATCTTGAATCCGTTGAGATGAAGGATCGGCAGAACCGCGCCATCGCGCACGGGGTTGAGAAATTTGTTCGAATGCCAGCTTGCCGCGAGGGCCCCGGTTTCCGCCTCGCCATCGCCGATGACGCAGGAGACGATCAGGTCCGGATTATCGAATGCGGCCCCATAGGCGTGGGTCAGGGAGTAACCCAGTTCACCACCTTCATGAATTGAGCCGGGGGTTTCCGGCGAAACGTGGCTGGGAATTCCATAGGGCCAGGAAAACTGCCGGAACAGGCGATGCAGGCCGTTGCGGCTGCGCTCAATCGCCGGATAACGCTCGGTATACGAGCCTTCCAGGTAGGCTTGCGCCACGATGCCCGGACCGCCATGACCGGGGCCGATGACGTAGATCATATTCAGCTCGTTGTCCTTGATCAGCCGGTTCAAGTGGACATAGAGAAAATTCAATCCCGGCGTCGTCCCCCAGTGCCCCAGGAGGCGGGGCTTGATGTGTTCGAGCCTGAGCGGGGTTTCGAGCAGCGGATTATCCCGCAGGTAGATCTGCCCCACGGAAAGATAGTTCGCCGCCCGCCAATAGGCGTTCATTCGTTGGAGGAGCTCGGGTGACAGGGGATCGGGCATCGGGTCTCCGGATGGATCGTTGCTAAGCGTCGATGATCACCTTGAGCGCGCGTGTGTCCGCGGCGTGCCCGAAGGTCTCATAGGCGTCGAGAATGGCGTCCAGGGTGAAGTGATGGGTGATCAGGCGTTTGGGGTTCATCTTCTGGGCCTGGACGATTTCGAGCAGCATCGGGGTGCTCACGGTGTCGACGAGCCGGGTTGTGATGGTGATGTTGCGGTTCCACAGGTTCTCCAGATGAAGGGCCACCTTCGTCCCATGCACCCCGATGTTGGCGATGACGCCGCCTGGCGCGATAATTTGTTCACACAACTCGAAGGTGGCCGGTATGCCCACCGCTTCGATGGCGGTATCGACGCCGCGCCCGCCGGTCAGCTTCATGACCGCCGCCAGGGCCTTGACGTTGGCGCTGTTGATCACCGACGTCGCCCCGAAGCGTTTGGCGAGCTCGAGGCGGGTGTTGTCGAGATCGATCACGATGATCTGCCTTGGCGAGTAGAATTGGGCGGTGAGCAGCGCGGCGAGGCCGATCGGCCCCGCCCCGACGATCGCGACGACCCCCGCCGGCTGAACCTTGCCGTTGAGCACGCCGCATTCGAAGCCGGTTGGCAGAATGTCGCTCAACATCACCAGCGCCTCTTCGTCGGCGCCTTTTGGAATGTGGTGGAGACTCAGATCCGCATGAGGCGTGCGCACGAACTCGGCCTGTGTGCCATCGATGGTGTTTCCCAGGATCCAGCCGCCGGTGGTGCAGTGGGAGTACATGAGCTTGCGGCAATAGACACACTTTCCGCAGGCGCTGATGCAGGAGATGAGCACCCGGTCTCCGGCCTTGAACATGGTGACGGCCGGCCCGACGACTTCGACGACCCCGACGCCCTCATGGCCCAGAATGCGGCCGGGTTTACAACTGGGGACGTCGCCCTTGAGGATGTGCAGATCGGTGCCGCAGATGGTCGTTTTGGTGATCTTGACGATCGCATCCGTGGGCGCCGTGATTTTCGGCTTGGGCCGCTCTTCCAGGGCTTTCTTTTCGCGACCCTGATACACGAGAGCTTTCATCGATGACTTCCCTGTTCGTAGTGTTCCAGCGACCGGCCGCTGGCGATGGCGCCTGTCAATGGCTGAAGAGAACGGCCGTCCTGGTCTGAACAAAGAGCGCCCGGGTGAAGCCGCCGAACACCCATTCCCGCAGGCGCGCGTGGCCGTAGCCGCCGGCGACGATGAGATCGGCCTCGTGGCGCTCGGCGAGATCCAGTAACTGGGCCGCCGCCCCGGCGCCCTTCCCCGCGACGCCCACCTCGAAGGTGGCCTCGATGCCATGGCCAAGCAGATAGCCGGCGACATCGCGAAGACGGGCCGTCGCGACGGCCGCCCCATCCTTGTCGTCGCAGATCTCCACCACCTCGACCTTTGCGGCGGCTTTCAGAAAGGGCAATGCGTCGGACACCGCGCGGCGCGTTTCGCGGGTGTCCTTCCACGCCACCACCACGCTGGAGACCTTCAGATGAGCGGTGTTGGCGGGGGCGACCAGCACCGGTCGACCGGCGCGCAAGACCAATTCTCCAGCGGCGGCGACGTTGTATTCCGTGGCGCCGCGAGGGCTGGTGCTGGTTATCACCAGATCGGCGGCGCGCGCTTCGGCGGCGATCTCGGCGAACGGAAAGCGAGCCGCGAGCCGCCACTCCGATCCCCGCTTGACCGCGCTGGCGGCGGCCCGGAATTGTTCCTCGGCGCGTTTCAGATCCGCCGCGACGGCATCGATTTCCGCGGCGATCAAGAACTCCGATCCATATCCGGAGCCGTATTCGCTGTAATACGCCACCCTGTAGAAATCGGCGCCCATGCCGATCAGCTTGGCGCCTAACTGGTTGGCGAGGTCGATGGCCAGGGCCAGGCGGGAATCCGGCTCGGGATGGGCATCGACGGGCACGAGAAGAGTGGCGAAGGACATTCGGGGGTTCCGTGGCGAGTGTATTTCGTGGCTGATTGACGGGGGGACGGGATGGAAACCTAGTTGGAGGTCGTTCGGTGCGATGGGGTCGGAGCGTGAGCTCGTGCCAGGGCAAGCTGGTATTGTTGATTGGGACCTTCCGACGCGACTTGCTCTGCGCCGGCGCCCCGTTCAGTCATGCCTCCCACGCCCACGGAAAGGTCGGCGTAGCCGCGCCGGGAGGCCGGACCGAGCTTCCGCGGCGCGAGGCCATTTGGCAGGCCGAGGCTGATCAGGACGCCCAACGCCGCAAGGCCGGCCACAAGGAGGAATGAGGCGCTCGGTAGCCCCGGAACGTCGAACAGGAGCCCCCCCGCTGCGGAGCCCACGGCCGCGCCCAAGCTCGCCGCCGCGGTCTGCCTGCCGAGTTGCGCGCCCTGTGCGCTGCCCGCCTTGCTGGAGATCCAGTAGGTCAGGATCGGCGAGATAATGCCGGCGCTCGCCGCCACCGCCCCGATGACCACCAGCATCAGCGGGAAGTTCGATGCACGTGGAACCAGGAACAGCCCGGCGGCCAAGGCGGCGAGGGCCGGAGCGATGAACCAGCGCGTGGTCGCCGGTTTGATCCAGGGCGAGAACACGATCGCCTGCACGATCAACATCACCACGCTACACTCGGTGAACATCCCCGCGATCTGGTACTGAGTAAGCCCAAGGTCCTGTTTCCCGCGAAGCGCCAACCCGACCTCGAAAACGCCGACCGCGGCGGAAACGATGAACGCCAGGCCGAGCAGTTTGGGGACGAGCCAGCGATCCGTCATCGAAGTGGCCGAAGCGCCATGTGGGGTGGCGCCTCCCCGCTTGGTCCTGGGGATCGTGAGCAGGGCGGCCACCGCGACCATCAACGCCAGCACGGCGGTTCCCGCCAACGGAAGGGCCAGTGACCGGGCGGCGCTGACGACAGGGAGCAGGTTGGCCGCGCCGCGCGAGATGAAGACACCTGTCATCGGTCCAAGCAGAAAGCCGCTGATTCCCGCCAGGCTGACGAACGTGAGACGCCGGCCCCGCGCCTCTTCGGTCGTCGCCAGATCGCCGATCGCCGCCAGGGCGACCGGCGTAACCGCGGCGGCGAACATGCCGCTCAGAATGCGTTCGGCGTAGACTGCGGCCAAATTTTCGATGAACGCGAATATCAGCATGGTGGCGCTGAAGCCGATGAGGCCGATCAGAAGAATGATGCGCCGCCCAAACCGGTCGGACAGCCATCCCCACGCCGGGGCGAAGAGAAAAAGCGAGAGGGTGTAGAGGCCGGTCAGCAGGCCGGTCGAGCGTGACACCCGCGCCGCGCTCCCGCCCGCACCGAGCAACCGCTCGAGCAGATAGGGGAGGAGCGGCAGAACGACCCCATAGCCGATCGACACCGTGAAAACCGCCGCCATCAGCACGACCATCGTGCCCCGAGGCACGCGGGTGGCGTCGCCCCGGATAGTCATGCCGCGGCTTTGAGGGCGGTCGCGGGGAGGGCCGCGGCCTTATCCGCCGGCGTGGGCGCCGCTGGGGGCGTGGCTGTCGGCGTGGCGGCCGGCGCTGATTTCGTAGTTCGACGGCTGATGCCTTTGAGCTTGGTGCGCTTCAGCATCAGGGCATTGATCGCGACGATCGCCGTGCTGCCGGACATGGCGGCGGCGGCGATGCTGGGGCCGAGCAGGAAGGGATACAGGACGCCGGCCGCCAGCGGGAAGGCGACCACGTTGTAGCCGACCGCCCACCAAAGGTTCTGATGCATTTTTCGAAGCGTGGCGCGTGACAACTCGACCGCGCCCACGACGTCGAGGGGATCGCTCTTCATCAGCACGATGTCGGCGCTCTCCATGGCGACATCCGTGCCCGCGCCGATGGCGAATCCGACATCGGCCTGGGTCAAGGCCGGAGCGTCGTTGACGCCGTCGCCGACCATGCCGACCTTTTTGCCCTGGCCCTGGAGTTCCTTCACCTTGCCAGCCTTGTCGCCGGGCAGGACGCCAGCAAAGACGGTCTCGATACCCAGATTCTTGGCGATGCGATCCGCCGTGCCCTGATTGTCGCCTGTCAGCATGGCGACCTCTATTCCGCGCTCGCGCAGGGCCTTGATCGCCTCGACGGCGGTCGGTCGCACCGCATCGGCGATGGCGATCAGGCCAACGATCCTGCCGTCAACGGCCAGGTGAACGACCGTCCGACCGGCGCCCTGCAGTTCCTCGGACTTCGCGCCAAGCTCGCCCAGGTCGATCTTGTTTTCCGTCATCAGCAGCCTGTTGCCGAGAAGCGCCGCCTTCCCATCGACCTCGGCCCGCGCCCCCTTGCCTTCGAGGTTCTTGAATCCGGTCGCCTTGGCCGATTTCACCTTCGCGGCGCGACGCAGGATGGCCTGCGCCAGGGGGTGATCCGAACCGGCGTCCACGGCCGCCGCCGCCGAGAGAAGTTGGTCCTCCGAAGCTCCGGCCGCCGTCACCAGATCGACCACCTCGGGCTCACCCATGGTCAGCGTGCCCGTCTTGTCGAAGATGATGACGTTCAGCTTGGTCGCATCTTCCAGGGCCGAAGCGTTTTTGAACAGGATGCCGTTCATGGCCCCCAGGCCCGTGCCGACCATGATCGCCATTGGCGTCGCCAAGCCCAGCGCATCGGGGCAGGCGATCACGAAAACGGTGATCATCAGGCCAATGGCGAACAACAGCGACTGGCCGATCAGCCAGAACCAGACGCCAAAAGTGATGAGGCCGACGCCGACCGCCGCCCAGACCAGCCATTGGGCGGCGCGATCGGCCAGCAATTGCGATGGGGCCTTGGAGTTTTGCGCTTCCTGAACCAGCTTGACGATCTGGGCCAGCGCCGTCTCTGCGCCGACATTGGTTGCGCGGTACTGGAACGTGCCGCTCTTGTTGATGGTCGCGCCGATCACCCCATCGCCGACCTTTTTGGCCACCGGCATCGATTCGCCGGTGAGCATCGATTGATCGACCTCCGACGAGCCTTCCAGGATCGTCCCGTCCACGGGAATCTTGTTCCCCGGCCTGATCACGACGACGTCGCCGGAGATCACCTGCGCGGTCGTCACTTCCATTTCCTTGCCGTCGCGCAGGACGGTGGCCTTGGGCGGCGACAAATTCATCAAGGAGCGGATCGCGTCGGAGGCGCCCGCCCTGGCGCGCATTTCCAACCAGTGTCCCAACAGGATGAAATCCAGGAGGATCACCACGGCTTCGAAGAACTGCTTGCCGCCGTAGAAGAAGGTGGCGCCGACACTGAAGATGTAGCCCGTGCCGACACTGAGCACGACGAGCACCGCCATGTTGGCGGCCCCGCCGCGGAGCGATCGATAAGCGGCAACGACGAATGGCCAGACCGGGTAGAGGATGGCGCCACTGGCCAGAACGAAGAGGACGAGGTCGAGCCTCAGACCGAATGGGGGTGGCACATTGAAGGGTAGTCCCATGGGCGAGAACAGAAAGATCGGCACGCTGAAGGCAAGGGTGACAAAAAACCGGTTGCGGATGTCTCGGACCATGGACGGCAGGTCCTTGCCCGCGCCGTGACCCATTTCGTGCGCCGCCGCATCGTTTTTGCCCAGCTTTTTGTCATCACCGTGCGTCGTGTGATTCTCGGGCGCGTTGCCAAGAGCGTCGGTTTCACTTGGCGCCGTCGGTTGAGCGGTCGCTTCGATGGTGGGCACCGGAACCGCGGCCGGCGCTGCCGCGTCGGCGGCCGCCGTGGAATGGACATGCGACTTTGGTTGGACGGCCATCGTCGGGGCGCGCCCCTTAAGCGCATGTGATCGCCGCGGGTTATGTCGCCCCGTTGTCCGCCGAAGCGGGTAGGGACTCGCCATCGTCTCCTCTTCGCAGGCGTGCTTGGGGAAAGCCTCGCCCGCGCAGTGAAAGCCGCAGGCCTCGATCATAGCCTGTATCGCGGAGAGCCGAATTTTCCCCCGATCATAGGTGACCGTCGTCAAGCCGGAGACTGGGTTGACGGAAACTCGGCTAACGCCGGCGAGGTTCTGCAACTGCTTTTCAATCCCGCGACCGCCAAGGATCGAGAACAGGTCACCAACTTCGAGAGTACTGGTCGTCATTGGGCGTCTTTCCCATGCTCGTTGACTGCGCCAGTCGCCCACAGCATTGCGTCGCCCGGCGTAGACTAGAAAGTTCGCGTCGCGCGCCGAAGAGGGCGTCCTGGCCCTTTGCTGCGGTCAGGGCCGGGCTAGCGGCCCAGAAATCCCAGGGCGTTGTAGGCGAGGGCGGTCAACGCCCCGACCACACCCCCAAACACGACCGACCAACAAAGGCCGGCGCCGAAGGCGGCCAACGACGCGACGGGAGCGTTGGTAAAAAGCGAGACGTACATGTGGCTCACGTTCAGCCAGCCGAGGGTCGCCCCAAGCCAGCACAACAGAAACAACACTCCGAACACGATCACGCCCACGGCGGCGCAGCGGCGAACGGCCAAACGCCCGCCCAGAACCGCAGTGTCAGCAGGCGTCGCCATGACGTTTTTCTCCTCGATTTCTGAAAAACTCAACAGTGTCGCGACTATGTTTGTTCCCCGCCGATTTCAATAAAACGCCATCTCTGTTCGACTGCATCTGGAGAAAGTCGCGCTGCAAGACAGGGTTCTGCAAAATACCAGCTAGGGAGCAGTGTCGGTTGCCGAGTATGAACCTTCGACGAAGCGGGTCGTCCGAACCCCTCCGACGGAGCCACATCAGGAGACTAAGGTGCTTCGCGTTGTTACAGAGCCTCAGTCATCAAACGACGCTAGCCGCGCCTGCGACCAATCGCTCTCCCGGCCGCTCCTCCTCCTTTGATTTAGTCGGCAGGAGCGTTCGTCCGATGGACGCGACCGCATCTACCAAAGGGTCGCCGGAAAGGTGGGCGTAGCGTTCCGTCGTCCGCGAGTTGGCGTGTCCCAGCAGTTTGCCGACGAGAAAGAGGCTGGCCCCGTCGGCCACGGCGAAGCTCGCAAAAGAGTGTCGGAGGTCGTGGATGCGCACGTCCTCGAGGCCCGCGCGCTTGCAGACGCTCTTGAAGGGGCGGCGGATGGAGATCGAATGGCCCGCCCCTGATGGGGCCGGAAACACAAAGACCGCGGCTGCGGGGGCAACCTCGCGTCGTCGTTGGATGATCTCGACCGCCGGCGGCGAGAGCACGATCCGCCGTGCGCCTGTCTTTCCTCCGGCTTTGGTCCGTTCAGGTGGAAGGCGCAGCAGCCTAACGTCAAGGTCAACCTCAGCCCATTTCAGTCCGAGAATTTCGGTCTTGCGGGCGCCGGTGAGGAGGAGCAGACGGATTGCGTCAGCGAAGGCGGGATTGACTGCGGCCTCCGCCTCCATTTTGACCAGCGCTCCCAGGAGACTGAGGGCCTCTTCCTTGGAGAGAAATCTTTCGCGGACCGGTGGGGCCGAGAGCTTGATGCGAGAAAATGGATTCTCGCCCTTGATGCGCTTGTGCTGAAGACCCCAGGCGTACATCGCGCCAGCAACCAGCCTGGTACGCCGCGCAATCCCTTCACCGCCCCTGACAGCTATGCATCCGCGTTTCCGGCCACTCTCGGTTCGCTGTATCGCCGTCTTGCCTGCGGCGATGTCGGTGACGGCCCGAACGGCTTCCTCCGCAGTCACAGCGAAAGCGGGTCGCCGACCCAGCAGCGGCTCGATGTGACGCCTGAGATTCGATGCATCGGTAGCCCATGTCGTTTCTCGTTTTCCCGGCTTGGTGGCGGGGCCATCGGTCAAATAGCTATCGATCAGGTCCTTGACTGTCAGTGCGGCGCGGGCGGCGCGCTTTTCAACAGCGGGGTCTTCTCCGCGGTGCACCGCCTCCAGGGCCTCCTTGGCGCGGTCCCGCGCCTTCTCCGGCGTCCAGGGGGACCCATGGGTCCCGATCGTCATCAACCTTTGGGTGGAGCCCTGACGGTACTTGAGGGCGTAGACCCGTCGCCCGGTGGGATAGACCCTGAGGAAAAATCCTTTGACCGCGGTGTCCCACACGCGATTCTCACCGCTGGCTGGCGGCTTTTGGCCATCGACCACACGCTTGCTGATTCGCGCCGAAATCGCCTCCCCCAACCCCCGAGTCCTCCCATAAAATTGGCCCGATCTGATACCAACCTGATACCACGCTGACGAATCTCGGGCAAACATAAATCAACAGGCATAACTATAACATTTTGTTTTATAGCATGAAAATGTCCACCAATGAACAGTCACAAACCTGGCCAAACGTGGTGTCGCCTCATTCGTAATGCGGGGGTCGCGTGTTCGAGTCACGCAGGCGGCGCCATAGTTTTCAATGGGTTGCGGTTAGGAGTGTAGGTCGGCTGTCGTCATGAGTACGCAATAAGTACCAAGCACGCGCGATCCGCATACAGGGGTGCCGTTATTCCAAAGTTGCATCGAGCCGCGCGCTAGGTCATGACGTGACCCCCATTTCTCATCCAGCCATAACGAGAGTCCCGGGTTGATCTGAGCCTTCGTGTGGGTGGCTGGCAAGAGCCCGGTGCGCGGAACCCTCATGTCGTGCAGCGCTCCGGGCGGTCTCTCCGCGTAGAGTGCTGGCGTAGGCCCCAGGCGTCATCCATCCGAGCTTCGAGTGTGGTCGGGCCTCGTTGTAGTCCCGCCGCCAGGCCTCGAGCACGGCCCTGGCGTGCGGCAGTGAGCGGAACAGGGTCTCGTTCAGCAGCTCGTCACGCAGACGTCCGTTGAAGCTCTCGATGAAGCCGTTCTGCTGCGGCTTGCCGGGGGCGATGTAGTGCCAGCCGACCTTGCGCTCGTCGGCCCAGGCGAGGATGGCGTTGGACGTCAGCTCCGTGCCGTTGTCGCTGACGATTACCGACGGGCGTGCTCGCCAGCGGATGATGGCGTCCAGTTCACGGGCGACCCGACGGCCGCCGATCGAGGTGTCGGGGACAAGCGCCAGGCACTCACGGGTGCAGTCATCGACCACCGCCAGGATGCGGAAGCGGCGGCCGTCGGTGAACTGGTCGGAGACGAAGTCCAGGCTCCAGCGCTGGTTGGCCGCCATGGGAACCTCCATCGGCCGGCGCGTTCCCATGGCCCGCTTGCGACCGCCCCGCCGGCGCACGGTGAGTTTCTCTTCCTTGTAGAGCCGCTGCACGCGCTTGCGGTTCACCTGATGGCCTTCCCGGCGCAGCAACACATGCAGGCGCCGGTAGCCGAAGCGCCGGCGTTCCTGCGCCAGGGCTTTCAGCCGCTCACGCAAGGGCGCATCGTCCGGCTTGGTCGAGACGTATCTGACCGTGCTTCGGTCCGTGTTGATCACGCGGATCGCCCGCCGCTCGCTCATCCCATGGGCCGACCGCAGATAGGCCGCGGCCTGCCGACGCGCGACGGGCGTCACCATTTTTTTCCAAGCAGATCCTTCAGCGCCAGGTTGTCGAGCATGGCCTCCGCCAGCATCCGCTTCAGCTTGGCGTTCTCGTCCTCCAGCGCCCTCAGCTTGCGGGCCTCGGACACATCCAGGCCGCCGTACTTGGCCTTCCACTTGTAGAACGTGGGCGAGCTGACCCCGTGCTTGCGGCAAAGCTCCGCGACCGCAATCCCCGCCTCCTGCTCCCGCAGGATCGCGATGATCTGCTCCTCGCTGAACCTCGACTTCCTCATCCGTCCGTCCCTTCCTTCGCTGGGCCGGACTCTAATTATTTCTGGAGGAGTTTCAGGGGGTCACGTCA
>JBBRQW010000039.1:0-25673 GCA_038225765.1 Caulobacterales bacterium
AGATGCGGCTCTATCGCCGCCCACTGCTCATCCGTCAGCCAAAACAACGCGCTCATGATCACCTCCAAGAACCGAGATGACCCTCGGAATCCTGATTTGCCCACCGACATCAACCATCTGATTGGGTTTGGAGCCTAGCGGATCGCATTTTGTATAATGTCCCTGACGATCAAAATAGTCACGTCCATGCGAGGAAGTCGCATGATCAAGTGGAAAGGTTACACAGGAGCGCGGCGAGATTGCAGGAAATGTATGACAATCAGAGTCCTACCGATAATCTACCGACACATCAAAAAAAGGTCGCGGCGGCGGCGAAAAAATTTGGCGATCAAGTGCAGGCAACCCGCAAAAGTCTAAATCAGGGACTTGCCGATGGCGTGAGAGAAATATCCAACCGAATGAGTCAAAAGGTCGATCTAACTGAAAATCCCTACGCGCCAGAGGTGCGCGCGCAATTTAGAACGCTGGACAGCCGTGCGAAAGCGGGGGCGATACAAGAGGCGGTTGACGGGAACGATGGTCCCGGCTTGGCCGCCCTTATCGGAGCGCCCTCCCTCGTGACCGGGCTCACGACCGAACAAAAATCGCGATATCGCGACGGCATTCATTCTCGACACGCCCCAGCCGAGTTCGAGGAATTGAAGGTATTCCAGGAAGCAAATTCGACAGCCTACAGAGCCACGGAACCGCTGGCGGAGATCGCAAAGGAATTTCTGCAGCCCGGCGTTGTGGCCGCTATTGAACGAGGGGAATTGAAATCAGCCGAAATTGCAAAGGCGTTTGAGGATAGTCTGAAGGAATAATCGAGTGAAAAACGGAAGCATCGTAAAGCGACTCCTCGCGTTACAGTGTGAATACAGTCGCGAGCCGGAATTGGAAATACTAAACGCGCTTAATAGACGGGATATTCGTTTTCCCGACCATATTATTGGACTTGCGAGATCAAACTTTAACGGCTGTGTCGCGGATGGAGAAATGGAAATACGCCTAAAAATCCTGCTAACCATGTTAGATAGGCCTTTTGCAGAAAGAGCAGCAAAGAACGGCCATCACTATTTCCGCGATTACCAGTTTTGGTTTGGCAGCGGACATTGGTCATTTCCCAAACTTTCGTTTGATGAATTCTATGAGCAAGAGAATGAGAGGCGTCGTGTCGATAAAACATCCATACGAGCTATCTGATCGATTTATTTGTGTGGTTACTAAAGTGTTCTCGTTGCATGGCGAGAGGGCATTGATCGAATTACGGCAACAGTCACCCTATCATTTCCTAAAGTTGGTGATATCGGTAATACCTAGGGAAACGATCATTCACTCGGAGCGCTCCTTCGTCGCTCACGACGATGTTAGCATCGATGAGGTTGAAACCGCAGGGGCCGACGCGGCGCGGCAACGGTGGACTCGCGAACTCCTGGCCCACGCCGAAGGCAATCGGCCGACCCCACCCCCCATCGAAGCCACACAAACCCCCCCTGCCCGGCCTTCACTGGCATGGTCTAACGATGCTCCTACGTGCAGCGAGGGCCGATCCGAGGCGGGTTGGGCCTGATAGGTCACCAATTATCATTTGCAGCGTTTTTCACGCAATCCGCAACCGATTGGGAAATACTCTCCAAAGTCGCTTGGGCTTCGGGCGCACCGCCATAACGTCGATTGGGGATCGGATACCAATTATTGTCGCCGACTACTGAAACACCATATTTAGCAGCCTCGTTAAATTCCTCGATATCGGTATATATTATTTTAAAACGCCCATCTTTTGCCTGAAATGTTAATGTCGATCTGGCCTTTGTGGTAAGATACGAAAATAATACCTTAGTTGAGAATTCGAAAGCGTTGTTTGCGACAATTACGCCAGCTTCTATATCAGATGAAATAATTGTTGGCGCGGTGGTGAAACCCGGCTTGACGATTTGAGCTATGCATATTTGGGCGCGCTTTGTGATCGCCGCGTGATCGCCGTTCGCCTCAAAAACGGCGCTCTCCACGCGCTCTAGGTGGGGATAGTCCCGAACCTGCGCGACCCCCGGTGAACTCGCCAGCAGGCCCCACGCCAGTATGACCGCCTCCAAAGCGCCCGGTTTTAATGGTGGAATTCCTAAAGGCAATTCACTATCCACTTCTGACCCCCTCGCTAGCGGTGGGTTAACTGGCCCACGCCGAAGGCAATCGGCCGACCCCACCCCCCATCGAAGCCGTTAACCCAAACCCTGCCCGGCCTTCACTGGCATGGTCAAACGAAGTGCCCACGACCCAGTGGATTAAACCAGGAACGGATGGGAAATAGTCCGCTTGCTTACGATCCGCCAGCGACCACAACGCCACGAGGACCCCGATGAGGTGGTTCGCGGCTAGACGGATCGTTCCGCGCGCGGAGCTCTACGGGATGGAACCATTCTACGGGACCCACGTTCCAGCCGGCGAGGGACGCTAAATCTCTAAGGAATATCCGTATGAAAGCACTTATCGCGACGGCCGCCATGAGTCTTGCGACTCTTGGCTTCGCGACTTCCGCCTCCGCTTTTACTTTCAGCCCGAGCCATACAAAGTTCAAGGCCACGGGTCAGGTCAGTCTGACGCAGAACGGCACGACGCTAGCCTGCACGGCCAATTTCAGGGGTGCGACAAGCGCCACGGGCCGTGAAGGCCGCATCATCGCCGCCAACTTTAGCGGCGCGGGCGGCTGCACCGCCATCAAGGCCAACTCCCTGCCCTGGAAGGTGCTGCCGACCAGTCTGAGCACAATCAAGATCGAACAGTTGAGCCTCACCTCTCCGCAGGGACTTTGCGGCCCCGACCCCGTGCAAGCGGACCTCAGCGGGGGCGTCATCTCCTTCAACACCACCCTCCTTCCGGGCAACTGTCAGTTCAGCGGCAGCCTCGCGACCACTCCGACGATCACAATCGTCCCCTAAGCTACGCCCTGGCGCGCAGCTTTGTAGCATCATAGTGGCAGCCCCCGGCGGCGCGGAGCCGCCGGGGGTTCGTGCCTCTGAATTCATCGAGTCGCCCCCAGGCCGCGATATTCGCGCCGACGCCAACAATGCGACCGTCAGAGCGATGCCCCCGGCCCGCTCTTGATTGTGGAATTCCTGGCGCAATTGCTAGAACTACGACACTTCCCATTTCGGACCCCATCGTCAGGAGGGTTAGGTTTTCGGCACGGTTTTCGCTCCCAACCCAGTCCGACAGATCTCAACTTTCCCAATAAAGATAATAACTTACGATCAAACTGGTTGGCGGTGACGGAGGGATTCGAACCCTCGGTACGGCTTTACACCGTACAACGGTTTAGCAAACCGCCGCCTTCAGCCGCTCGGCCACGTCACCTTTGGAGGCGAGGTGCGATAGCCTGTTCGTACCGGCGTGGCAACTTGCGGGATCGGCCTGTCCGATCAGTGGCCGGCCAGCCACTGGCGGGCGGCGCGCTGGGCCTCGGCGACGTCGGCCGGGTCCATCTCCTCGCTCAGCTCCTTGCGGTAAACCATGGCCTCCACCGAACCGCGCAGGGCCGCCAGGTTGAACAGCATGTGGGCCGAGACATAGTCGAGCGGCGCCCCGCCCTGGCCGGCGGAATAGTAGAGGCCCAGGCGGAACAGCTCGTCGCTCGAGGCACCCGGCGGCGGCGCGGCGACCTTGGGCGCCCGGTCGAGAATGGCTTCGCTCAACATCAGCGATCCTTTCCCTCAAAATCGCGAGCCCGCGCGATCTGGCGTTGGGCTCGCCGATGACGAATCGGGATCAAAACAGAGGATTGCTGAACGCGCGATTAACGCGGCTTCGCGCCTCGCGGGCCGGCGTTCACCGCGCCCGTTGGCCAAACAGCATCTTGCGCGCCGCCTCGGCCGCCGGGCCGGCCTCCTGAAGGCCGGCGCCGGAACGCACGCCCTCGGCCCTGGCCATGGCGCGCTGGACCGCCGGGCGGGCCGCGACCCGTTCGCGCCAGGCGTGGAGGTTGGGGAACGCCGACCCGAAAAGGCGCGCGAACACCCACGGCCAGGCGATCATGTCGGCGATGGAGTAGTCGCCGGCGATCCACTCGCGGCCCTCGAGTCGCGTGTTCAGCACCCCGTAGAG
The DNA here is from genome assembly GCA_038225765.1 of Caulobacterales bacterium. GTDB lineage: Bacteria > Pseudomonadota > Alphaproteobacteria > Caulobacterales > Caulobacteraceae > Acaudatibacter. The sequence continues at coordinate 4,078 of JBBRQW010000039.1, forward strand.
GCGCTCGACCTCGTTGGTGTAGCGCACCGCGCCATAGGCGCATTGGCGCTGGTCGAGAAGAAAGCTCGGCGCGTAATTGCGGAAATGATTGGCCTGGCCGGCCATGGGGCCGAGATTCCCCATCTGCCAGAACACCCACTCGTCCACCGCGACCCGGGCGCGCTCGTCGGCGGGGTAGAAGCGGCCGGTCTTGCGGCCGAGGTACTGCAGGATGGCCCCCGATTCGAAGACCGAGATCGGTGCCCCGCCCGGCCCGTCGGGATCGACGATGGCCGGCATCCGGTTGTTGGGCGAGATGGCCAGGAACGCCGGCGTGAACTGATCGCCGGCGCCGATGTTCACCGGCTTGATCTCATAGGCGAGATCCATCTCCTCGCAGGCGATGGTGACCTTGTGGCCGTTGGGGGTGGGCCAATAGTAGACGTCGATGGGGGCGGTCATGGGAAAACTCCTGGAGCGCGGGCTTCCAGCCCGCATCCTAAAGGGAAAAAAGCTAGAGCGAGCTGGAAGCCCGCGCTCCGAATCTATTCCACTCTCAACTTCGCCCGCAGGATCGCGTTCACCGTGGCGGGGTTGGCCTTGCCGCCGGTCGCCTTCATCGTCTGGCCGACGAACCAGCCGATGGCCTGGGGCCGGGTCTTCACCGCCTCGGCCTGGCCGGGATTGGCGGCGATGAGGGCGTCGATCAGGGCCTCCAGGGCGCCGGTGTCGGAAACCTGAGTGAGGCCGCGCGCCTCGACGATCGCCGCCGGCGTCCCCTCCCCGGCCCACATACGGTCGAACACTTCCTTGGCGATCTTGGAAGAGATGACGCCGTCCTCGAGCAGTGTCACCAGGCCGGCGACATCGGCCGCCGCAATCGGGCTGGCGTCGATCTCCAGCCCGTCCTTGGCCAGGCGCGCCAGCAGTTCGTTGGTGGTCCAGTTGGCGACCAACTTGGCGTCCCGCCCCGCCGCCGCCCGCTCGAAATAGTCGGCCCGCGCCGCTTCGATGGCCAACACCCCGGCGTCATAGCGCGTGAGGCCGTACTGGCTCATCAGGCGCGCCCGCTTGGCGTCGGGCAGTTCGGGCAGGCCGGCTTCGATGGCCTTCACCCAGGCCGCGTCCAGTTCCAGGGGCAGGAGGTCGGGGTCGGGGAAATAGCGGTAGTCGTGCGCCTCCTCCTTGGAGCGCATGGGCCGCGTCTCGCCCTTGGCCGGATCGAACAGCCGCGTCTGCTGAACGATCGCGCCGCCCGCCTCGAGGATGTCGATCTGGCGGCGCGCCTCGTACTCGATGGCCTGCTGGATGTAGCGATAGGAATTGACGTTCTTGATCTCGCAGCGGGTGCCGAGGGGGCCGCCTGGCCGGCGCACCGATACATTGACGTCGGCGCGCAGATTGCCCTTTTCCATGTCGCCGTCGCAACTTCCCAAATAGATCAGGATGGCGCGCAGCTTCTTCACATAGGCCGCCGCCTCTTCCGAAGAGCGCATGTCGGGGTGGGAGACGATCTCCATCAAGGCCGTGCCGGCGCGGTTGAGATCGACCAGGGTGGCGTTCGGATCAAGATCGTGGATCGACTTGCCGGCGTCCTGTTCCAGATGCAGGCGCTCGATGCGCACGGTGAACGACGAGCCGTCGTCGCGCTCGACCTCGATCTCGCCCTCGCCGACGATGGGGTCCTTGTACTGGCTGATCTGATAGCCCTGCGGCAGATCGGGATAGAAATAGTTCTTGCGGTCGAAGCGCGACCACAGGTTGATCTTCGCTTTGAGCCCGAGGCCCGTGCGCACCGCCTGCTCGACGCAGTGGCGGTTGATGACCGGCAGCATGCCGGGCATGGCGGCGTCCACCATGCTGACCTGGGCGTTGGGATCGGCCCCGAACCCCACGGCCGCGCCCGAGAACAGCTTGGCCTTGGAGGCGATCTGGGCGTGAACCTCCAGGCCCAGGACGATCTCCCACGGGCCCGCGGCGCCCGCGATCAGCTTCGACTTGGCCTCGCTCATGGCCGCCTCATACACAAAGACGGCGCGATGCGCGCTGGACAAATCGGCAAAATTCGTCGTCATTCGCGGGCGGGGCAATTTTCAAAAGGACTCTTCATGCGCTTCATGACCCTCGGCCTCGCCGGCCTCTCCCTCGCCCTGGCGGGCGGCGCCACGGCCCAGACCAGCCCGGCCCCCGCCGCGGCGGCGCCGGCCAAGGCGTCGGTGGAAACCACCACCATCGGCGACCTGATGGCCAATCCGGCCACCATGGCCGTGTTGCAAAAGGATCTTCCCGAGCTCGTTTCCGACCCGCGCCTGCCGCAGGCCAAGGGCATGACTCTCAAGGAGGTCGAGCCCTATTCGGAAGGCAAGATCGACGACGCCAAGCTGGCCGCCGTGCAGAAGGATCTCGACGCCGCCAAGCCATAGGTCAGGAGCGCGGGCTTCCAGCCCGCAATTCGGCGGCTAAGAAAGAGCGGGCTGGAAGCCCGCGCTCCGGTCTTGCGCGCACGCCCCTACCACCAGCGCTCCGGCCGGGCGCGGAACGCCGCCGCTTTTTCGAGCGCCCCGGCGACGGAAAACATCGTGCCCTCGTCGAGGGCGCGGCCGATCACCTGCAGGCCGAGCGGCAGGCCGGCCGCGTCGAGCCCGCCCGGGACGCTCATGGCCGGCAGGCCGGCCAGGTTCACGGTCACGGTGAAGATGTCGTTGAGATACATGGCGATCGGGTCGGCGGCCTTGTCGCCCAGGCCGAAGGCCGCCGACGGCGCGGTCGGCGTGAGCAGGGCGTCCACCTTGTCGAAGGCGGCGGTGAAATCGTCGGCGATGCGGCGGCGCACCTTCAGCGCCTTGAGGTAGTAGGCGTCGTAATAGCCGGCGGAGAGAACGTAGGTGCCGATCAGCACCCGCCGCTTGACCTCCTCGCCGAAGCCGGCGGCGCGGGTCAATTCGTAGACCTCGTTGAGGCTCGCCCCCTCAACGCGGGCGCCGTAGCGCATGCCGTCGTAGCGGGCGAGGTTGGAAGAGGCCTCGGCCGGGGCGACGATATAATAGGCCGGCAGGGCATATTTGGTGTGCGGCAGGCAGACATCGACGATTTCGCAGCCGGCGTCCTTCAGCCAGGCGATCCCTTGCGACCACAGGGCTTCGATCTCCGCCGGCATGTCGTCGATCCGATATTCGCGCGGCACGCCGATCCGCAGCCCCTTGACCGACCGGCCGACGAAGCTGGCGAAATCGGGCACGCCCACCGGAAGGCTGGTGGAATCCTTGGGGTCATGGCCGGCCATGGACCCAAGCAGGATGGCGGCGTCTTCCACCGTCTTGGCCAGCGGCCCGGCCTGATCCAGCGACGAGGCGAAGGCGACTACCCCCCAGCGCGAGCAGCGGCCGTAGGTCGGCTTGACCCCCACCGTGCCGGTGAGCGAGGCCGGCTGGCGGATCGAGCCGCCGGTGTCGGTGGCCGTCGCCCCCAGGGCCAGGTCGGCGGCCACGGCGGTCGCCGAGCCGCCGGACGAGCCGCCGGGGCTGAGCGGCTTGTTGGAGGCGCGCGAGCGCCAGGGATTGATCACTGGGCCGAAGGCGCTGGTCTCGTTGGACGAGCCCATGGCGAACTCGTCCATGTTGAGCTTGCCCAGCATCACCGCCCCGTCGCGCCACAGATGGGCGGTGACGGTGGATTCGTAGGGCGGCTTGAAGTCGCCCAGGATGCGCGAGCCGGCGGTGGCGCGCACGCCCTGGGTGCAGAAGAGATCCTTGATCCCCAGCGGCGCGCCCTCCAGCGGCCCGGCCTCGCCGCGCGCGATCCGTTCGTCGGCGGCCCGCGCCATGGCCAGGGCCTGATCGGGGGTTTCCAGCACGAAGGCGTTGAGGCCCCGCGCGCCCTCGATGGCCGCGAGGTGGGCCTGTGTGAGTTCAACGGAGGAAAACGCCTTGGCGCGCAGGCCGTCCAGGGCGACCTTGAGGGTGAGGGCGGTCAGGTCGCTCATTCGACGACCTTCGGCACCACGAAAAACCCGTCGCGGGTCTTGGGCGCGTTGGCGAGCACGGCGGCGGCGTCCCCCCCCTCGGTCACCACGTCCTCGCGCAGGGGGAGCGCCAGGGCCACGGCGGAGGTCATCGGCTCGACCCCGTCGGTGTCGACCTCGTTCAGCTGCTCGATCCATTGCAGAATGCCGGAAAGCTCGCCCGCCAGGGCGACCAGGCGGTCTTCCGGTACGCGGATGTGGGCGAGGCGCGCGACCTTGCGGACCGTCTCGGCGTCGATGGGCATGGGGTTCACCGATTGTGGACGGGTGGGGTTACGGCCGGGGCTCCTGTTTGACAAGCCGCTCCGGGATGCGTCCTCTTGGAGCGCGGGCCTCCAGCCCGCTTTTATTCGAGTCCAGCCTGGCCGATCGCGCCGAAAGGGCGGGCTGGAAGCCCGCGCTCCGGCGTGAAGGGAACACCGTGGCTGTCCTGGACCTTCTCGACCTGCCCGCCGCCTTGGACGCAAACGTCCCCCTGGTCGGTCTCGATCTGGGCGAAAAAACCATCGGCGTCGCGGTTTCGGACACCTCGCGGACCATCGCCTCGCCGCTGGAACTGGTCCGCAAGACCCAGTTCACCCGCGACGCCGCGGCGCTGTTCAAGCTCATGGAAAGCCGCGCCGCCGGCGGGATCATCATCGGCCTGCCGGTGAACATGGATGGGACCGAGGGGCCGCGCTGCCAGTCCTCGCGTGCCTTCGCCCGCAACCTCCTGCGCCTTAAGGACATCCCCATCGCCTTCTGGGACGAGCGGCTGTCCAGCGCGGCGGTGAACCGCGTCCTCATCGGCGAGGGCGACGTGACCCGCGCCCGCCGCGCCGACCTGGTGGACAAGCTCGCCGCCGCCTGGATCCTGCAAGGCGCCCTGGATCGGTTGCGCCAAGCGTGACCTCGCCTTAAAGACACCCCTTTAATGACCACGATCGCCCCCGGCATCGACGAGGTTCGCGCGCGGGCCTTTCCCTTCCCGCACCGTCATTTCCTGTCCGCCGCCGATCTCGACCCGGTCCAGGTGGGCGAGTTGCTCGATCTGGCCGACGGCTTCGTGGCGCTGAACCGCCAGACGGCCAAGAAGTCCGACCTGCTCAAGGGCCGCACCGTCATCACCCTGTTCTTCGAGGCCTCGACCCGCACCCAAAGCTCCTTCGAGCTGGCCGGCAAGCGGCTGGGCGCCGACGTGGTCAACATGAGCCCGCGCGCCTCGTCGATCGCCAAGGGCGAGACCCTGGTCGATACCGCCGTCACCCTCAACGCCATGCGGCCCGACATCCTGGTCGTCCGCCACGGCGCGTCCGGCGCCGCCTCCCTGCTGTCCCAGAAGGTGAGTTGCGCGGTCGTCAACGCCGGCGACGGCCAGCACGAGCACCCGACCCAGGCGCTCCTCGACGCCCTCTCCATGCGCCGCGCCTTCGGCCATGTGGACGGGCTGACGGTGGCCATCTGCGGCGACGTGCTGCACAGCCGGGTGGCGCGCTCCAACATCGCCCTGCTGACCCTCATGGGGGCGCGGGTGCGGGTGGTCGGCCCGCCGACCCTGATGCCCATCGACGTGGCGCGCTGGGGCGTCGAGGTTCATCAAGACCTGAAGAGCGGCATCGCCGGGGCGGACGTGGTGATGATGCTGCGCCTGCAGATGGAGCGGATGGCCGGCGCCCTGGTCCCCTCGACCCGCGAGTATTTCCGCCTGTGGGGCCTGGACCGGGAAAAACTCGCCCACGCCGCGCCGGGCGCGCGGGTGATGCATCCGGGGCCGATGAACCGCGGGGTGGAGATCGACTCCGACGTCGCCGACGACCTCGACATCAGCCTGATCCAGGACCAGGTGGAGATGGGCGTGGCGGTGCGTATGGCGGTGCTGACCTCCCTGGCCGCGCGGCTCGATAACCGATGACCGCCCGGCCCATCGCCTTCGTGAACGCCCGCCTGGTCGATCCGGAGAGCGGCTACGATGGGCCAGGCGCGCTGATCGTTTCAGGCGGCAAGATCGGTGACGTGAGCCACGCCCCCGGCTTGGCCGACCTTTCGGCCGACATCCGGGTGGTGGACGCCGCCGGCGCCCTGCTCTGCCCGGGCCTCATCGACCTGCGGGTCAAGACCGGCGAGCCGGGGGCCGAGCCCAAGGAGACCCTGAAATCGGCGGCGCGGGCGGCGGCGGCCGGCGGTGTCACCTCCATCGTCGTCCAGCCCGACACCGACCCGCCGATCGACGACCCGGCGGTGGCCGACTTCATCCTGCGCCGGGCGCGCGACATCGGGCTCGTCCACGTCTATCCGGCCGGCGCCGCCACCAAGGGCCTGGCGGGTAAGGGCATGGCCGAGATCGGCCTGCTGCGCGAGGCGGGCTGCGTCTATGTCACCGACGCCGACCGGCCGATCGTCGATTCAAGGGTCATGCGCCGGCTCCTCGCCTATGCGGGCAGCCTGGGGATGCTGGTGGCGCACCGGCCGGCCGACCCGTGGCTTTGCGCCGGCGGATCGGCCACCGAGAGCGAGTTCTCCGGCCGCCTGGGCCTCGCCGCCGAGCCGGTGGCGGCCGAGACCATCATGCTGGAGCGCGACATCGCCCTGGTCGAACTGACCGGGGCGCCCCTCCTGGTCGATCAGATCAGCGCCGCCGCCCCCCTGGCGGCCCTGGCCCGCGCCAAGGCCGCCGGCCTGCCGATCCTCGCCACCGCCTCGATCAACCACCTGTCGTTCAACGAACTGGACATCGGCGACTATCGCACCTTCTGCAAACTCATCCCGCCCCTGCGCGGCGAGGACGACCGCGCCGCCCTGATCGAAGCCGTGGCGTCCGGCCTGGTGGACATCGTCGTCTCCGCCCACGCCCCCGCCCCGCCCGAGGACAAGCGCCTGCCCTTCGACGAGGCCGCCCCCGGCGCGGTCGGCCTGGAAACCCTCCTGCCGGCCCTGCTGACTCTCTACCATGAAGGCCGCGTCCCCCTCGCCCGCCTGATCCACGCCGTCACCCTGGCCCCCGCCCAGGCCATCGGCCTCGCCTCCGGCCGCCTGACCGCCGGCGCCCCCGCCGACCTCGTCCTCTGCGACCCCGCCGCCCCGCGCCTGATCGACGCCGCCGCCCTGATCTCCAAATCCAAGAACTCGCCGTTCGACGGTCGCCGGCTGCAGGGGGCGGTGCTGATGACGCTGGTGGACGGGCGGGTGGTCTACGAGGGCGGATAGCGCCCCAAATCTCGCGCCGACGACGGGGTATATTAAAAAAAAAGCGGCGGCGGATTTTCACCGCCGCCGCGAAAGTGTTCGCCGCGTTTCCGCAGGCGCCGTACTCGATCAGTCGGTCGGGTTGGCCTGGGGGCTGACGCTGACAGCCGGGCGGCTGCACGCCCCCCGGATCCGGGTCACCTTGGAGTCAATGAATTTCACCAGCCTGCCGTTGTCCAGAAACTCCGTCCAGTCCAGCGCGCCTTGCGAGCCGACGACCATGGTGTCATTGCCAAAGCCGCGATTGTAGGTGCCGTAGATCAGGGTCGCGTCTTCGCTGACCGGGCCGGCGCTCCACCGGCCGCCCCAGCCGGCGAACCGCTCGCCGTACCAGGTCCCGTCGCGGACCAGGCAGATGGGTTGGATGCCGCCCAGGCTGTAGTTGCCCGGCGCGAGGGCGCCGGCCGCCAGGGCCGGGGACGCGGCGAGAGCCGCCGCCGCCAATGTCGATGACAAAAGCAGCGCCGCGCCCAGAGTCTTCGCTTTCATGTTCATGTCCTTACCAATCGTTTCACAAATCGTCCCTTGCCCCGACTATGCCAGCCGGCCGGCGAGGGGACAACGTGCGTATTTCGGTATTTCGGTGACAGCGCACTTAACTCGCGCGCATGGCTGGGCGGGCGGCGGTGTCGGCGAGTTGAGTGCGCTGTCACCGAAATCAGGCCGACAAAAAAGGCGGCGGCGGAATTTCTCCGCCGCCGCCAAAAGTCATCGCCGCGCGAGCGCGGCGCCTCGGGACGAAACCGTTCGGTTCAGAACGGCCCGGACAGAGGGTGCGTCGCCTTCGAGGAAGTGCTCGACTTCAGGTTGCCCTTGGCTTGCGGAGCGCCGGCCGTCATCGTGCCGCTGTTGATCAGGGTGAAGACGCCACCGCTGGTGTCGTAAACGAACCACTGCAAGGCCGGGACATCGAGGAAGAAGGTGAATACGCCCGAGCCGGAGTCCGAGGTCGCATAGTCGATATACTTGGTCGGATTTCCCTTGACCTTCATGGCGACGCCGCCGGCCGGATCGGTGACGCAGCCAGTGCGCTCGCCGCCATAGGTAACGCCGCTCTTGACCAGCGACACGCCGTCGCAGAATCCGTCAAAGGTAAAGTTCAATGTCCCCGCCGACGCGGAAGGCGCGATCGCCCCCACCGCGACCGCCGCGGACGCAAGCAACAGTGTTTTCATGACAAGCGATTTAATGGTCAATCTCCCTGTTGACCGAGTTGACCCGTCTTTCAAGGCTGAAGCCCGTCCCCGACGAGTGATCGGCATAGTTAAGCCTCCATTTTTTTGCTTGTCCATGGCGCGGGCCTCGCCCGCCGCCATTTTCACGCTTTTTTGACGATAAATTAACGTTTTCGGCCGCCCGCGCCGACGTATGCGGAGAGAAGGCTTGGGAGAAAGCTCGGCTTGACCGTTCCCATTTCCCGGCAAATCGCCTTACACTCCAATCATGCTTGTCGCCCTCTGCCCCACCGTCGCCTTGGCCGCCAGCGCCATCGGCGGCTATCTGCTGGGGTCGGTTCCATTCGGGGTGATCGCCACCCGGCTGGGCGGGGCGGGGGACATCCGCGCGGTGGGGTCGGGAAACATCGGGGCGACCAACGTGCTGCGCACCGGCCGGCGCGACCTGGCGGCGATCACCCTGATCGGCGACGCCGGCAAGGGGGCGGCGGCCGCGCTGGCGGCGGCCTGGCTGGTGTCGCCCCTGGCGGCGGCGGCGGCGGGGGGTGCGGCGTTCCTGGGCCACCTGTTTCCGGTGTGGCTCAGGTTTCGCGGCGGCAAGGGGTTGGCGACCGCCGCCGGCGTCGTGTTCGCCATCGCCTGGCCGGTGGGGATAGCCTCGGCCCTGACCTGGGTGGCCATGGCGGCGGTGTTTCGCCTCTCCTCCCTGGCCGCCCTGACGACGGCGGCCCTGGCGCCCCTCTACCTGCTGGCTCTCGACCGCGGATCGGCCGAGCCGCGCCTGTGGCTCCTGGTCGGCATGGCGGGGCTGATCGTCATTCGCCACCACGAGAATATCCGCCGCCTGCTGGCCGGGACCGAGCCGCGCATCGGCGCCCGCGAGGCGTCGCCCGCGCCGTGAAGCCGCGCGAACTCACCTCACGCGAGCGGGTCGACTGGCTGCGCCTGGCGCGGGCCGAGGCGGTGGGGCCGGTGACCTTTGCCCACCTCATCGGTCGCTACGGCTCGGCGTCCCGAGCGCTGGAGGCCTTGCCGGACCTGGCCCGGCGCGGCGGCCGCGGCGGGTCGCCGGATATTCCCAGCGTGGCGAAGGCGGAGGCGGAGCTGGCGGCGGGCGTCGCGGCCGGCGCCCGGCCGGTCGCGTCCGGCGAGAGCGGCTTTCCCCGTCTTCTGGCCGCCCTCGACCCGCCGCCGCCCCTGATCTGGGTGCTGGGCGAGGCCGCCTTGCTCGAGCGGCGGACGGTGGCCATGGTCGGGGCGCGGATCGCCTCGGGGGCGGGGCGGCGGTTCGCCCGCACCCTCGCCGGGGCGCTGGGCGAGGCCGGCTACGTCGTCGTCTCCGGCATGGCGCGGGGCATCGACGCCGCCGCCCACGAGGGGTCCCTGCCGTTTGGCGCCGTCGCGGTCCTGGCCGGCGGGGTGGACGACATCTATCCGCCGGACAATGCTGGCCTCTACGCGTCGCTGAAAGGCAGCGGCTGCGTGATCTCCGAACGCCCCATCGGCCACAAGGCGCGCGCCGCCGATTTTCCCCGCCGCAACCGGTTGATCTCGGGCGCGTCGCTGGGCGTGGTGGTGGTGGAGGCGGAGCTGCGGTCGGGCTCGCTGATCACCGCGCGGCTGGCCGGCGAGCAGGGCCGTGAGGTGTTCGCCGTCCCCGGCTCGCCCCTCGATCCGCGGGCGCGCGGCTGCAACGATCTCATCCGCCAGGGGGCCACGCTGGTCGAGGGCGCCGAGGACGTGCTGCGGGTGCTCGATGCGCAGCCGAGCGTGATGGCGCCTGACCCGCCGAGCTACGATCTCTTCGACGAGCGCAACGATCCGGAGACGGCGGGATTGCGGGCGACGGTCGAGGACCTCCTCTCGCCGACGCCCACCCCGATCGACGAACTCGCCCGCGCCGCGGACGCGCCGACGTCGGCGGTTCTAGCGGTGTTGATAGAATTAAGTTTGGCCGGGCGGGCGGAACTGCTGGCGGGCGGGTTGGTGGCCAAGTCTTAAACGGAGCGCGGGCTACCAGCCCGCACCTGGAAGGCTGGGAAGAGCGGGCTGGAAGCCCGCGCTCCGATGCCCACGTTGACACGGCAATGCCGGGCCCCCACTTTCCGCGCCCCGCAAGCCTTGGCGCAAATCACCTTCACATGAACGTCGTCGTTGTCGAGAGTCCGGCCAAGGCCAAGACCATCAATCGCTATCTGGGGCCCGGCTATACGGTGCTGGCCTCCTTCGGCCACGTGCGCGACCTGCCGTCCAAGGACGGATCGGTGAAGCCGGACGAGGACTTCGCCATGACCTGGGAGGTCGATGGCAGGTCGGCCAAGCGGCTTTCCGACATCGCCGCCGCCCTGAAGGGCGCCGACCGGCTGATCCTCGCCACCGACCCCGACCGCGAGGGCGAGGCGATCAGCTGGCATGTGCTGGAGGACCTGAACCGGCGCAAGGCGGTCAAGGGGGCCAGCGTTCAACGGGTGGTGTTCAACGCCATCACCCGCGCCGCGGTGACCGAGGCGATGAAGCATCCGCGCGCCATCGACATGGAACTGGTCAACGCCTACCTCGCCCGCCGCGCCCTGGATTATCTGGTCGGCTTCACCCTCTCGCCGGTCCTGTGGCGCAAGCTGCCGGGGGCCCGCTCGGCGGGGCGGGTGCAGTCGGTGGCCCTGCGCCTGATCGTCGATCGCGAGATCGAGATCGAGGCGTTCGCGACGCGGGAATACTGGAGCGTCGAGGCCAATGTCGCCGCGCCCGGCGATCCGTTCGTCGCCCGCCTGGTCAAGCATGAGGGTCAGCGCGTGGCCAAGTTCGACCTGGCCGACGAAGCCTCGGCGGCGGCGACCCGCGCCGCCGTGCGGAGCGGCCAATTCACGGTCACGGCGGTGGAGAAGAAGCCGGCGAGGCGCAGCCCGCCGCCGCCCTTCACCACCTCGACCCTGCAGCAGGAGGCGTCGCGCAAGCTCGGCTTCTCGGCCGACCGCACCATGAAGGCGGCCCAGCGACTCTACGAGGGGGTGGACATCGGCGGCGAGACGGTGGGCCTCATCACCTACATGCGCACCGACGGGGTGCAGTCGGCGCCCGAGGCGTTGGCGGAGGCCAGAGCGGCGATCGCCGGGCTTTACGGTCAGGACTACGTTCCCGAGAGCCCCCGCCTCTACAAGGTCAAGGCCAAGAACGCCCAGGAGGCGCACGAGGCGATCCGGCCGACCAGCGCCGAGCGCAATCCAGGCCAGATGCGCCTGGAGAGCGACATGGGGCGGCTCTACGAACTGATCTGGAAGCGGATGATCGCCTCGCAGATGGAATCGGCCCGCATCGAGCGGACCACCATCGACCTGGACAGCGCCGACGGAAAAACCGGCCTGCGCGCCAGCGGCCAGGTGATCCTCTTCCCCGGCTATCTGGCGGTCTACGAGGAGGGCCGCGATGACGAGACGGACGAGGACGGCGGGCGCCTGCCCCAGGTCAAGGAGGGCGCGGCGGCCAGGGTGATCGCGGCCCGCGCCGACCAGCACTTCACCGAGCCGCCGCCACGCTATTCCGAAGCCTCCCTGGTCAAGAAGATGGAGGAACTGGGCATCGGCCGGCCCTCCACCTACGCCTCCATCCTCACCGTGCTGCGCGACCGCGCCTATGTGCGGATGGAGAAGAACCGCTTCGTGCCCGAAGACGCCGGGCGCCTGGTCACCGCCTTTCTCGAACGGTTCTTCGCCCGCTATGTGGAATACGATTTCACCGCGGCCCTGGAGGAGCGGCTCGACCTGGTGTCGGCCGGCGAACTCGACTGGAAGGCGCTGCTGCGGGATTTCTGGAAGGACTTCCACGCCGCCGTGGGCGAGATCGGCGAGGTCCGCATGAGCGCGGTGCTGGAGGCCCTCGACGAGGCGCTCGGCCCGCATATTTTCCCGCCAAAGGCGGACGGCGCCGACCCGCGCGGCTGCCCGACCTGCGGCTCGGGGCGCCTGTCCCTGAAGGCCGGCCGCTACGGTGCCTTCATCGGCTGTTCGAACTATCCCGAGTGCCGCTTCACCCGCCCCATCGCGGCCTCGCAAGGCGAAGAGGCGGGCGAGAACGGCGACCGCGACCTGGGGGTCGATCCGGCCACCGGCCACGCGATCTGGCTCAAGAGCGGGCGGTTCGGGCCCTATGTCGAGGAGGGGGCGGCGACGCCCAAACGCGCCAGCCTGCCCAAGGACTGGCCGGCGCCATCCATCGATCTCGACAAGGCGCTGCGCCTGCTGCGCCTGCCACGGGAAGTCGGCGCCCATCCCGAGGACGGAGCCATGATCGTGGCCGGCATCGGCCGCTACGGCCCCTATGTCCAGCACAACGGGACCTACGCCAATCTGACCGGCGCCGACGAGGTGTTCGACGTCGGCCTCAACCGCGCCGTGGCCGCCCTGGCCGAAAAGCGCGCCGGCGGCCGCGGCGAGCGCGGCCCCGCGACGGCGCTGAAGGAACTGGGCGTTCACCCCGCCACCGGCAAGCCGGTGCGGGTGCTCGCCGGCCGCTACGGGCCTTACGTCAAACACGAAGCGACCAACGCCAACGTGCCCAAGGGGGCCGATCCGGCGGCGCTGACGATGGAGGAAGCGGTGGCCCTGCTGGCGGCGCGGGAGGGGAAGGGGCCGGGGAAGGCGAAACGCCCCGCCACCCGCAAATCCGCCGCCCCGAACAAAGCCCCGGCCAAGAAACCCCCCGCGAAGAAGAAGGCGTGACTTATCTCATCCCCGCCGGAGCGCGGGCTTCCAGCCCGCACGCTTCGAGATGCGGGCTGGAAGCTCGCGCTCCGGAAGGGTGTTGATGTGGCCAGACCCCGCAAACCCAGGCCCACTCCCCTGCCCCCCGTGGGCGTGGCCGACGTGGTGGAGCGGGACGGGGACGGCGATCTCTATGTGCGGCCGGCCACGGCGGGCGAGGGCGCGCCGCTCATTCGCCTGGCGCCGGGGCGCGGCGCGGCGGCGGCGGGGGCGCCGGGGGTGGGCGACCGGCTGCTGGTCCGCTTCGAGGTCACCGAGGCGGGCGAGCGCGAGGCGCGCCTGATCAAACGGCTGGGCCAGAGCGCCCACCAGGTTCTGGGCGTGGTGCGCAAGGCGGGGAAGGCGCGGGGCGAAACGCGCGTCGAACCGGTGGACCGGCGCTCGCGGGAAACCCTGCTCCTCGCCGACGCCGAGGCGCGGTCCTTAAGCGACGGCGACTTGGTGCTGGCCCGGGTGGGCGGGGCCGATCGGCCGCACGGGCCCAAGCGCGGCAAGGTTCTGGAGGTGGTCGGGCGAGAGGACGACCCGCGCGCCGCCTCGCTGATCGCCATCCACACCCACGGTATCCCGACGGGCTTTACCGACGAGGCGCTGGCCGAGGCACGGGCCGCCGAGCCCCCTACCCTCGCCGGCCGGATGGATCTGCGCGACCTGCCCCTCGTCACCATCGATCCGCCCGACGCCCGCGATCACGACGACGCGGTGTTCGCCCAGATCGACGACGATCCGCACAATCGCGGCGGCTGGATCGTCTGGGTGGCGATCGCCGACGTGGCCGCCTTCGTGCGCCCCGGCTCGGCCCTGGACCACGCGGCGCGGGAGAAGGGCAACAGCGTCTATTTCCCCGACCGCGTCGAACCCATGCTGCCGGAGGTTCTGTCGGCCGGCCTGTGCTCCCTGATCGAGGGCGTGGACCGCGCCTGCCTGGCCGCGCGGATGGTGTTCGACGCGCGCGGCGCCAAGCGCTCGCACCGCTTCGAGCGAGGCCTGATGCGCTCGGCGGCCAAACTCTCCTACGACGGGGCGCAGGCGGCCATGGACGGCGCGCCGGGCGATGTGACCGGCCCCTTGATGGAGGGCGTCCTGAGGCCCCTGTGGGCCGCCTACGGGGCCTTGAAAGCGGCGCGGGACCAACGCTCCCCGATCGCCATCGAGTCGGCCGAGCGGGCGATCGCCCTCGGCCCCGACGGCAAGGTGGCCTCGATCCGTCCGCGGCCGGCCCTGGAGGCGCACAAGCTGATCGAGGAATTCATGATCCAGGCCAATGTCTGCGCGGCGCAGACCCTGGAGCGGCGGCGCTCGCCCTTGATCTACCGAATCCACGACACGCCGGGGGCGGAGAAGATGCAGGCCCTGACAGATTTTTTGGCCACGCTCGGCATTCCGTGGGCCAAGGGCGAGGGGCCCAGGTCGGATCGCTTCAATCGCCTGCTCGCCCAGGCCCGCGGCGGCCCGCACGCCGAGATCGTCAACGAGGTGGTGCTGCGCAGTCAGATGCAGGCCGTCTATTCGCCCGACAACATCGGCCATTTCGGCCTCAACCTGGACCGCTACGCCCACTTCACCTCGCCGATCCGCCGCTACGCCGACCTGATCGTCCACCGCGCCCTGATCGCCGCCCTCGGCCTGGGCGACGACGGCCTGGCGGATCAGGACATCGCCCGCCTGAAGGATACGGCCGACCACATCACCCTGGCCGAACGCCGCGCCATGGCCGCCGAGCGCGACGCTGTCGACCGCTATGTGGCGGCCTTCCTGGAGGATCGGGTGGGGGCTGAATTCGACGGCCGAATCACCGGGGTGACGCGATTTGGCCTGTTCGTCCGCCTGGCCGAGACCGGGGCCGACGGCTTGGTTCCGATCTCCGGCCTGGGGAGCGAATACTTCATCCACGACGAGGCGACCCACGCCTTGGTGGGCGAGCGCACCGGCGCCCGTTGGCGGCTCGGGCGCCCGGTCGAGGTCCGGCTTCGCGAAGCAGCCCCGCTTACTGGCGGCCTGCTGCTAGAGATGCTGAGCGATCCGGAACCCGCCGACCCCAAGGCGCCGCGGCCAAGGCCGGGCGCACGCGGGCGCCCGAGCGGGCCGCCGCGAAGAGGTGGGCGCGGGAGATAGGACAATCAACCCGTGGCGCGGCCGGTCGCGATGAGATAAATGCTCGGCAAAAGGATTTCAGGTTTGACAGCCCGCATCACTATCAGGCCCGACCAGTGCCACGGCAGCCCATGCATTCGCGGCATGAGAATTCGCGTCGTCGATGTTCTGGAGATGCTCGCCGATGGCATCGACGAAGATGAAATTCTGGCGGATTTTCCCGATCTGGAGCGGGCGGATATCCGCGCGTGCCTGGCTTACGCGGTCGCCCAGTTGGGTCATCCAGTGGTGATGGCGGCGGAATAACGGGCTTGAGATTCCTCATCGATGCCCAATTGCCTCCCGCCCTGGCCGATTGGCTCCGCGACAAAGGCCACGAAGCGGTGGCTGTTCGCGACATTGGCTTGAGGGACGCGGATGACCGCGCCATCTGGGCGAAAGCCACCCTCGACCAGGCGGTGATCATCACCAAGGACCAAGATTTCGCCTTGCTCGCCGCCACGGCCGCCGACGGACCGCAAGTCCTGTGGGTGCGGACCGGAAACCTGGTCAATCGGCTACTGCTCGCTCGCTTCGAACAGGCTTGGCCCGAGATCGAAGCGCACCTGTCGGTCGCGGCCACGGTGGTGGAACTCCGCTGACCGCCAGCGCGACTATCCCGCTATCCCCCGCTCAGCGCGCCGAAGATCAGCACCTCGTCGCCGTCGCGCAACCGCGCGTCGATCGCGCTCGCCGGCTCGGGGCCGACGAAGATGCGCATGTGACGGCGGATGCGATCCTGTTCGTCGATGACCCGGAAGCGAATGCCGGGAAAGCGGCGGTCGAGATCGCGCAGCACCTGGTCGAGGGTCGAACCGGCCGCCTCGACCCGCGTCGCGCCGGCGCAATAGGCCTGGAGCTGGGTGGGGATTGAAACCGCGATCACGGCGGCGGCGCGGCGACGACGGAGTAGATCTCCGGCAGATGGGCGGCGATCTGCCGCCAGCGCGCGCCCTCGTCGTCGCTCATCCACAGCTCGCCGCCGGTGGTGCCGAGGTAGAGGCCCAGCGGCGTGCCGGCGTCGGCGCAGAAGGCCTGGCGCTTGACGGTGAACCAGCCCTGCTCGGCGGGAAAGCCGGCGTCCTGCCGCTCCCAGCTCGCGCCGGCGTCGCCGGTGCGATAGACGGCCGGCCGGCCGCCGGGGCTGGTGCGCGGCCACACGCTGGTGCCGTCCATGGGGAACACCCAGGCGGTGTCCTGATCGGCCGGATGAGGCACGATGGTGAAGCCGATGTCGCCGATCTCGGCCGGCATGGCCTTGCCGATGCGCTCCCAGGCGTCGCCCGGCCGGTCGAGCCGATAAATACCGCAATGGTTCTGCTGATAGATGCGGTCCGGATTGGCCGGATGAACGGCGATGAAGTGGGCGTCCTGACCGTATTCGGGATAGGGATCGGGCAGGAAATTGGCCTCCACCCCCCGGTTGAGCGGCGCCCACGAGGCGGCCCGGTCGCGGCTCTCGAAAACGCCGCCGGTGGAGGTGGCCACATACATGTGCGCCGCGTCGCGCGGGTCGATGGCGACCTGGTTGAGCAGGGCCCCGTCGGGGGTGCCCGACTCGGGCGGCGCCCACTTCCGGTACATCGGATGGTCGTTGAACCCCGCCACGCTGTCCCACGAGACGCCGCCGTCCTCGCTGACGAAGAGGCCGGGCGGCGAGGTTCCCGCCCACCAGACGTTGGGCTCGCCGGCGTGGCCGGGCTCGAGCCAGAAGGTGTGGTCCACCGCCCGCGCGGCCTCGGCGCCGTCGGTTTTGGCGAAAGCGGGCGGACGCCTGGCCTCGGTCCACGTCTTGCCCTCATCGACGGAGCGAAAGATGGTCGGCCCCAGATGGCCGGTCTTGGCCGCCAGCAGCAGGGTGCGGCCATCGCGAGGATCGACGACCAGATGATTGACGATCTCGCCCAGGTGGATCGGCCCGTCGATCGCCCACGACCGGCGCGCCCCGTCGGCGCTGAAGATCCAGGCCCCCTTGCGCGTACCCACCAGCAGTCGCGTCCCATCGGCCATGGCGCCGTTCCTTCCCATATCGCGGTCTTGCAGCGGCGCCATTATACGTCGGCGATCGGCGGAACAAAGAGGCGGGAGCGAAGGGCGGTGACGCAACGACAGGCTTGGGGGCGGCGCGACCCCCGGCCTAAGATCCAGCGATGAGCGAAAATGCGTTCGACGACCTGGGCGTTCCGCCGCCCGCCGAGCGATCCGCCCTCGCCCGGCCCGCCCGCCCCCGCGACGCGGCGACCCTGATCCTCATCCGGCGGGGCGGCGCGGGCCTTCGGGTGCTCATGGGTCGCCGGCACGGCGGCCACGATTTCATGCCCGGCAAATGGGTGTTCCCCGGCGGCCGGATCGACCGGGCCGACTTCCGCGCCCCCCGTGCCGGCGACCTGCGCCCCGAGGTCGCCGCGCGTCTCGAAAAGACCGCCTCGCCATCCCGAGCCCGCGCCCTGGCCCTGGCCGCCATCCGCGAGACCTTCGAGGAGACCGGCCTGCTTCTGGGCAGGCCGGCCCCCGCCCGGCCGGCCGCCGGGCCCTGGCGCGACTTCCTGGGGCAAGGCGTCCTCCCCGATCTGGAGGCCCTCGACTTCGTGGCGCGGGCGGTGACCCCGCCGATGCTGCCCAAACGCTTCGACGCCCGCTTCTTCATGGCCGAGGCCGACCGCCTGATCAGCCTCGAGCGCCAGGGCGACTGCGGCGAACTGGACGAAATCGCCTGGTTCGGCCTGGGGGAGGCGCTCGACCTCGACCTGCCGACGGTGACCCGGTTCGTGCTGGGCGAGGTCCCCCTGCGCCTGGCCGACCCCGGCCGCCCGGTTCCCTCACTGAAATTCCTGCGCGGGCGCCAGCAACTGCGGCGGCTTTAAGAGGTCTTCGAAGTCGGTGAATGAGGGCAGGTCGTCCTATGTTTCGTTCCACTCGAGGCAGGCGCGCCACGGCCGCCGCCCTTTGACCCGAGCGGCGCTCGGGTCAACTACGGATTGTGTCCTCGGATACCTCGGATGTCTTGGGTCCCGGATACCCCGTTAGCAAACGAGGTAGTGAAGATTTTCCAGGCCCCACCTGAGTTGTTTTTCGCGCGAGTTATTGAGGCGATTTGAAATCGTCGATCCGAAAGCCAATGCGCGAAAGACATTTGTCGCTCGGAGCGCGAACGTCACGTCTTCCTGGCGAAATGACCATCCTTTGCTCTCCAGATGAGAGCAATACAGCCCCACCACCTCCTTCAGAGCTTCGTCCGGCTGACGCGCCATGGTTCGGAGCGTCGATCCGGGAGGGCCGTAGGAGGCGGAGTCCCAGTCGAAGATCACCGGCTGATCCCGGTCGCTCAGAAACACATTCTTGCTCCGATAGTCGTTGTGCGTGAGATAGGAGCCCAACGCGCGGAGCCGCTCCAACGCGGCGGGTTCTCGCGCGGCGAGCTCGGCGACTCTATCGCGCGGCGCGTTCATGTCGAAGCCACGATCGCGGAAATGGGTTATCGCCTCGTCCACCCTTTCGGCCAAGGGGCGCAGAAACGCGGCGACAGGGCGAAGCCTGGGAACCTCGCGTCGAACGTCTTCGGTCAAGGCGGTCATGGCGGCGGCGGCAAAGGCTATTTTTATCCGTGACCTTGGCCCAAACCAAACCGCTCTCGCCGACGAACCATTGACAACATACTCCCAAACCCAGCTATTCTCGTCGTATCCTCATGGTCAAAATTTATACAGCCGTAATATAACGGAATTCTGAACTCGGTAATATTACGTCTCGACAATAGTTCATGTAATGGCGCCATTTTTTTCAATAAAACACGGCGGATACCGAATTTCACAAAAACCCGTATCAGAGGAGTGAATGTCGATCTTGCGGCAAAAGTGCAAATAAAATATCTACGCTTGCGATTCGTATGGTCGTCCTGAATGAAATGCGAGGTGTTCGCGTGGAACACCGGATATTCGACCTTTGTTGAAATCAACTCCCGCAGCGCCATCATATCATCGGGATGCAATTTCGATGACCGATTGAACCCTGGATCGTCGTCATTCGACGCGCCCAGTGCCGCGAACGCAAGCGTGTTCCCCACTTGCACATTCCCCTCTTACCGCCGCGGCCGCGATCCCAAAAAAAAGGCGGGCGCCTTCCGGCCACAATTCCTTTACATTTTAGCCGCCCTTCCGCCAAATAGTTTTTCCCGTCCCAAATGTTGTTGGAATCGCAATCGATCGGATATCCGATCCCAATGGAGTTCGAGACCTCGGTCGGAGTAGCCTGAGCGGGTGTCATCCAAACCGGCCGCGGCTCACACAACCCCTCGAGTGGCGACAGCGGAGGATGGATCGCGCCGTTGACTTATGGCGCGCCGTTCGTATTGTCCGCGCCTTCCAAAATTACCGGCCCGAGCGCCGCGTCCGCCTTAAGGATATTCCGTCGCCATGGCCAAGCCCGCCTCCATCAAGATTCGCCTCAACTCGACGGCGGACACCGGCTTCTTCTACGTCACCAAGAAGAACGCCCGCACCATGACCGAGAAAATGGTGGTCAAGAAATACGACCCGGTGGTCCGCAAGCACGTCGAATTCCGCGAAGGCAAGATCAAGTAGCTCGAGCGGACCGCGGGGTTTGTCAGCCCGCTCGCTGGGGCCGCCGCGTTTTTTATTGGCCACGAACCTCACGAACCTCACGAACGCAAGGCGGACGATGGGGTCACAGCGCCAGACGTTCGATGCGCGCCTTCGGCGCGCTTCCAAAATTGACCAGCAGACCGAGCCTCAGGCCTGTGGCCCGCAGATAGTTCAAGACTTGGGCGCGATGCTCGGGGGCCAGCTCACGCACCGCCTTCAACTCCACGATGATCCGCTCGAAGCACACGAAGTCTGGCTGGTAGGTTTGCCGCAACCTCGCCGGCGTAGAGCATCGGTTCGTGGGGTTCGTGGGGTTCGTGAGATTCGTGATTCATGCTCAAAAGCGGCGACAGGAGCGAGCGGTCGCTCATTTGAAAGCGTTGGCTTGTTCGGTGCAACGCTACTTAAAGCAGCTAGCAGGCTCAATATCGGAGATCAAATATTTCTGGTATCTAACGCTCCGTCGCGTGCTCTTTGAAAGGAGAACCGTCGTGCCCAAGCTTCATGTTCTGCAGATGCTTTTGCTCAGCGCCGGTGTCGTCGCGCTGGCGACCCCGTCCCTCGCGCAGACCGCTGCCTCGCATGCTCATATGGCGAAGACCTCGGCGGAAAAGGGGGACCAGGCGCTGATCGCCAGCGCGATGTCCGCCGCTCCTCCCTCCGTGGCTCGGGGGGGGGGCCGCCTCTGGGGCGATGGGATCGAACGTCCCTGTCCCTCAGACCGGCGCTTACCTAGCTGTGAAATTGGACGCCGCGAACGTTCCGGGCGGGGGCATCCCTGGCGCCGCTGAGTTCGCGCAACTGCCCGCGTTCAACACGCTCATGGGCCGCCCAATGGCCTACATCCCGATCTTCCTGCAGTTCGGCAAGACATTGCCATTGGAATCCCTCGCGACGGCTGACGGGCTTGGAGGGATCCCCCTGGTGGAGCTGACTTGCAGCAACGTGGACGCCGTCACGGCGGGAACCAACGACCCATACCTCACCGCCCTTGCCAAGACGATCAAGGCGTTCGGCAAGCCGGTGTTTGTCCGCTGGTATTGGGACATGAACAAACTCTCTCACCTAAGCAAACTTTGTAATGCCTACGGAAACGGGCCGGGTTTCATTTCGGCTTGGCAACACGTCTGGAGAGCCTTTCAGAACGTCGGCGCGGATAACATTTCCCTTGTTTGGAATCCTGGCGCCGCCCCCGGATTGGGCGCTCCCTACTACCCGGGCGATGCCTATGTCGACTGGATCGGCGGCAACGCCTTCCTACACGACAGGCCACGCAAGCCCGACTTCCGGACGCTGATCGACGCTTGGTATGCGGAATGGTCCGGCCGCGGAAAGCCGATGATGATCGGCGCGACGGGGGCGCAAGCGGCTGACCAGGTCAAATTCCTCACCGACATTCAGACACTGCTTCCGGTGACCTTCCCGAGGATTAAAGCTTTGAATTACTTCGATGCCTCGGGCAACAATGGGGATTTCACCCTAAGCGCAGCGGGCTTAGCCGCGTTCAAGACCTTGGCGAACACCCCCTACTTTACCAGGAGTGAGCACCCCGTCATTGCCCCATGAACGCTCTAGGCTCCAAACCCAATCAGATGGTTGATGTCGGTGGGCAAATCAGGATTCCGAGGGTCATCTCGGTTCTTGGAGGTGATCATGAGCGCGTTGTTTTGGCTGACGGATGAGCAGTGGGCGGCGATAGAGCCGCATC
>JBBRQW010000040.1:0-24530 GCA_038225765.1 Caulobacterales bacterium
AGCTTCGAGGTCAAGTGCGTCGATGACGACGGCAATACCGTGCCGCCTGGCGAGATCGGCGAGCTGTGGGTCAAGGGCGCCCCGGTGATCAAGGGTTATATCAACCGCCCCGAGGCCACGGCGGAGTCGATCACCGACGGCTGGCTGCACACCGGCGACGTGGCCCGGATCGACGCCGACGGCTTCATCTTCATCGTCGACCGCAAGAAGGACATGGTCCTGCGCGGCGGCGAGAACGTCTAGTGCGCCGAGGTCGAGGCCTGCGTGCACCAGCATCCGGCGGTGGCCGAATGCTGCGTGTTCGGGGTTCCGGACGCCCGGCTGGGCGAGGAAGTGGCCCTGGCGGTGATGCTGCGCGAGGGCGCGCCCGTCACCGCCCAGGATCTCCGCGCCCACCTCGCCGCCATCATGGCCCGGCACAAGATCCCCCGCTACATCTGGTTCCTCTCCGACCCCCTGCCGCGCAACGCCAGCGGCAAGTTCGTCAAGCGGGAGCTTCGCGAGGCGCTCACGCTGGAGACGGCGGGGTAGGCACGAAATCTCCGTCGGCCCATTGACCGCGCGAGCGTCGGCGCATTATTATATTTGTACGTATGTTCGGAGCTCATGATGGCTACCCTTAAACTCACCGCGATGGGCACTTCGACCGGGGTGGTCATTCCCAAGGAGATGCTGAAGCGGCTCAATGTCGGCAAGGGCGACGTACTGCATGCCGTCGAGACGCCCGATGGCGGATATCGCCTGAGCCCTTACGATCCTGATTTCGCCGCGAAAATGGACAAGGCCGAGGCGATCATGCGCCGTTATCGCAACACGCTGCGCACCCTCGCCCAGTGACCGATTTCGTTTGGCTGGACGAGCCGATCGCGCTGGCCATCCATGATCGTTCGCTGGTGCTTCATGGCGGCGCGGCGGGCGTACGCGACGTCGGCTTGTTGCAATCGGCCCTGGCCCGGCCCCTCCAGTTGGAAGCCTATGGCGAGAACGTCGAGCTCTTCGACCTGGCGGCCGCCTACACCTTTGGCGTCGTCAAGAACCACCCATTCGTGGATGGCAACAAGCGGACGGGATTCGTGCTGGGCGTCCTATTCCTCGAGTTGAACGGCCGACGCTTTAACGCCGGCGAGGCGGCGGCGGCGGAGGCCGTGCTCGCTTTGGCGTCGGGCGATATGGGCGACGCGGGCTATGCCGCGTTTCTGCGCGAGCATTCTTCCGAAGGTCAATAAAAGAAGCTCGGCAGCAGGCGGGCCACGATGTCGCGCGCCGCGTCGTCGCCCTCGCCCAGCATGTCGCGCAAGGAGGCGCCGATCACCGCGTCGCCGAAGGCGGTGAGGGCCATGAAGAGGATGGCGCGGGTGATGCGGCGCCGGCCCTCCTCGCCCGCCTCGGCGAACTTCTCATAGACCGCCTCGACCATATCCTGGACGGCGGCGCGCACCGGCTCGAGATGTTCGAGGTCGCCGGACAGGGCGATCCACGCCGCCAGCCGGCCGGCCCCGCCAACATCGACCGCCTCGAACACTTCGTCCACAAGGGCGCGGGGCGCGCCCTCGTCCGAGCGCAGATTGGTCACCGCGGCGGCCAGGGCGTCGTTGAGATCGCGCACCATCGAGCCCATGAGCGCCGACTGCAGCCCGGCCGCCGAGCCGAAATGATGGATCAGATTGGCGTGGGTGACGCCGATCCTGGCCCCCACCGCCTTGAGGGTCACCGCCTTTGGGCCGCCGGCGATCAGCAGGTCGCGGGCGGTGGCCACCGCCTCGCGCCGCGCCTCTTCCGGGCCGCGCCGCCGCCGCTTGGGCGCTGTCTTTTGTCTCTTCACCGCGCTTGACATCGCTCTAACTTACATTCATGTAGGTAATCCGCACGTCGCTCCCGGAGACTAGCATGACCGCCACTGAGACCCTTTCGGCGCCTGTGGGGCAAGCCCCTCTAGGGCAAGCCTCGGCCCCGATCTCGCACACCTACAAGGTGCAGCCGATGCGGGCCCTGCGCGCCTTTCGCCGCCTGGTGGCCGACAAGGAAGACACCTTCCAGGTGTTCGAGGTCATGCGCGCCCTGGCCGGCCGCTCGATGCCGCGCGGCTACGCCCGCCTGCTGAAAACGCCGGAGGGCGGCCGGCAGGCGGGGCTGGCCGACGAATTCTCCCACCGCCTGCACGATACGGCGTGGCTGGAGAGCCTGCCGGCCGGCAGCGTCGGGGCCGGCTATCGCGCCTTCATCGCGGCTCGCGACATTTCCGCCTATGGCCTGGCCGACGAGAGCCGCAAGCTGCCGGACGCCAACTTCGACGCCGTTCACCCCGTGGCCTGGTACGCGAGGCGCCTGCGCGACGTGCACGATGTCTGGCATGTGCTGACCGGCTACGGCACCGACGCCCTGGGCGAATCGTGCCTGGTGGCCTTTTCCCTGCCCCACACCCGCACGCCTGGGTTCGCCCTGATCGCCGCCGGGGCGGCGCTGGAGTTCGAGAAGGCGAAGAGCGGCCATCCCTACGCCAAGGCGATCTGGCAGGCCTTCCGCCACGGCCGCCGCGCCGCCTGGCTGGCCGCCGTGGATTATCAGGCCCTGTTCGCCCAGCCCCTCGACACCGCTCGCGCCGCCCTGAAGATCGAGCGCCCCACGCTCTACGAGTCCATCCCGGCGCAGGCGCGCGACGGCGCCGGGCGGGGTTAGGGCGCGAGTCGAGTCCCTTCTCTTCCCCCTCTGGGGGAAGTCCCGGCGAAGCCGGGGAAGGGGGCGGCGGCGGGCGCGGTCGTGGCGGCGAGAGCCCCCATCCCGGCCTTCGGCCGTATTTCCCCCAAAGGGGGAAGAGAGCATGAATGGCGACGCTCTATTCGTCTCCGCCCTCCCCCTCCCCCAGCACCTCTCGCGTATCGCGCCCCAGCGGCGGGGGGTCGCAGCGGATGGCGGCGGGGGTCCTGGAAAAGCGCAGGCCGGGGCGCATGGCGCGATAGGCCCCCTCGCCCTCCAGTTGACGTTCCTCGAACAGGGTTTCCTTGAGCTGCGGATCGTCGAAGATGTCGGCCGGCCGGTTGGCGACCATGGCCGGGATGGAGTGCTCGGCGCACAGGGCCAGCCACTCGGCGGTGGTCCGGGTGGCCGTCGCCTCCTCCATCATGGCGTTGTAGGCCGCCACCCGCGCCGCCGCCCCTTGCGCGGCGACGAACCGCTCGGCGCCATAGGCGTCCGGCAGGCCGCCCAGGGCCATGAACCTGGCCGCCTGGGCCTGGTTGGCGGGCATGACCATCAGGTGGCCGTCGCGGGTCTTCCACGGCTTGCGGTGGGGGGTGAGGGTGGTGGTGTGGCCGAAGTGCCCCGTGGGCGGCACATAGGTCTCGTTGTAGAGATGCTCGGCCATCAGATAGCCGGTGAAGGTCTCCAGCATCGGCACGCAGACATACTGCCCCTCCCCGGTCTTCTCCTTGTGGCGCAGGGCGGCCAGGGCGGCGATGACGGCGAACAGGCCGCAGGTCTTGTCGGCGACGATGGAGGGCAGCGGGCGAAAGACCGCCCCCTCGTCCACCAGGCCGGTCAGGCCGCAGGCCCCGCTCGCCGCCTGGATCAGGTCGTCGAACGCCTGACGGCCGGCATAGGGGCCTTCGGGCGCATAGCCCATGGCCTCGACATAGACGATGTCGCTCTTGATGGCGGCCACCGCGTCGTAGGAAAAGCCCAGGCGGGCCACCGCCTCGGGGCGCATGTTGTGAATGAAGATGTCGGCGGTTTCGATCAGGCCGGCCAGGGCCCGGCGGCCCGCCTCGCTCTTCAGATCCAGAACCACCGAGCGCTTGTTGCGGTTGAAGGCCACGAACATCGGCCCCATGGTCGGCGAGACGGGGGCCTTGCCGCCGGTGCGCTGCCGGTCGCCCGAGGGTTCCTCGATCTTGATCACGTCCGCCCCCAGGTCGCCCAGGGTCTGGGTGGCGTAGGGGCCCAGCACGAACTGGGTCAGGTCGATCACCCGCACCCCCGAAAGGGCGCCCGGCGGTGGGCTTTCCATGCGATGTCCTTTCGGCCTTCTCCCTTAGCGATGGCCCGGCGCGCGCCCCATGGCAAGCGTTGCCATGGCGCCCGAAATCTGACCCAATCTGGCTTGGCGGCCGCCGGCGCGGCAACCGCTCCCGTGGCCGCCTGGCAAACTGGAGGAAAACGCCATGAAATCGATCGCAACCTTCGCCGCCATCGCTCTGGCGGCCACGGCCATAGCCGGCTCGGCGTCGGCCAATCACTTCGAACCCAAGGGCGTCGCCTATAAGGCCGCGGGCTCATTCGTCATTGCCAACTTCCGTATTTGCAAAGCCACGTTCCGCGGCAACACCGACGCGGGGCAAGGGGCGAGCGTCACCTCGGTGACCTTCCACAAAGGAACGGGGTGCGGTTTTTTCGTCGCCGATGGGCTTCCCTGGAGGATGGCGACCCACGCCACCGACAGCCTGACCATCTATGGAATGGCGATTGAAACATCCGGAGGCTCTTGCGCGGGGGACGTGAAAGCGCAGTTGACCAACCTCGGGCACATCGTATTCAGCACCAACCTGGGGAACTGCGCCCTGTACGGGACATTCATCACCCGGCCACAGCTTTCGAGCGTCGGAAAGTAAGCCCGCCTCCGCTTGTCACGCGCCGCCTTCCAACTTATCGTCGTTAAGATAAACGGGAGACGGCGATGAGCGACGAACAGACGGTCCTGGTGACGGGCGGGTCGGGCTATATCGGCGGCTGGTGCGTCGCCGCCCTCCTCGAGCGCGGCTACAAGGTGCGGGCCACGGTGCGCGCCCTAGCCCGCGAGGGCGCCGTTCGCGCCGCCATCGCCACGGTCGCCGATCCGGGCGACCGCCTGGCCTTCCACGCCGCCGACCTCACCGCCGACGCCGGCTGGGAGGCGGCGGCCGACGGCTGCGACTTCGTGCTCCATGTGGCCTCCCCCCTGGGCGTCCCCGAACCGAAGGACCCGCAGGACCTCATCGTTCCGGCCCGCGACGGGGCGCTGCGGGCGCTCAGGGCGGCGATCGCGGCGGGGGTGAAGCGGGTGGTGATGACCTCGTCGGTGGCCGCCACATCCCTCGCCCCGGGCTCTCCCGACGCCGTCGCCGACGAGACCACATGGACCGATCCGGACCTTCCCGGCGTCGGCGCCTACACCCGCTCCAAGACCATCGCCGAGCGCGCCGCCTGGGATCTGATGGCTTCGTCCGGCGGCGGAACCGAACTGGCCACCATCAATCCGGCCCTGGTCCTGGGGCCGGTGATGGGCGGCGACTTTTCCGACTCGGTGCAGGTCGTCCAGCGCCTCCTGACCGGCAAGGTGCCGGGCCTGCCCAGGCTCGGCTTCAATATCGTCGATGTGCGCGACGTGGCCGACCTGCATCTTCGCGCCATGACCGCGCCGGAGGCGGCCGGCCAGCGCTTCATCGCCGCCTCGGACTTCAAATGGATGGAGGAGATGGCCGACATCCTGCGCCGCCATCTGGGCGCGGCGGCGGCCAAGGTCCCGACCCGCAGGATGCCGGACTTCATCGTCCGCCTGGCCGCCCTTTTCGACCGCGATCTGGGCTCGGTGACCTCGGGCCTCAGCCGCCGGCGCGAATTCACCTCGGCCAAGGCGCGCGACCTCCTGGCCTGGCGCCCGCGCGGCGCCGAGGAGACCATCCTCGACTGCGCCAAAAGCCTGATCGCGCATGGGGCGGTCTAGCCCGATGGCCGACGGCGCGAGCGGCGGGTTCACCGATGAGCGGTTCGCGCCCGTGCGCGCCGCGTTCGAGGCCAATCTCGCCGACGGCGCCGACGTGGGCGCGTCTTTCTGCGCCACCCTGGAGGGCGAGACGGTGGTCGATCTGTGGGGCGGCTGGGCCGACGCGGCCCGCGCCCGGCCCTGGGAGCGCGACACCCTGGCCAACGTCTATTCCACCACCAAGACCATGACGGCGCTGACCGCCCTGCTGCTCGCCGACCGCGGCGAGCTGGATTTCGACGCCCCGGTGGCCCGCTACTGGCCGGCGTTCGCGGCCAACGGCAAGGCGGCGGTCAAGGTCAGCCACCTGATGAGCCACTCGGCCGGCCTGTCGGGCTGGAAAGAGCCGGTCGTCACGGCCGATCTCTACGACTGGGAAAAGGTCACCGCCCTGCTGGCCGCCCAGGCGCCCTATTGGCCCCCCGGCGAGGCGGTCGGCTATCACGCCCTCACCCAGGGCTATCTGATCGGCGAGGTGGTGCGCCGGATCACCGGCCGCTCCCTGGGCACGGTGTTCCGCCAGGAGATCGCCGAACCCCTGGGGGCCGACTTCCACATCGGCCTGCCGGCGAGCGAGGACGGCCGGGTGGCCGAACTGATCCCCCCGCCGCCCGGCGGCGGCGTCGCCGACGGCCCGATGAGCGCCCTTACCGCCAACATGGCCACCAATCCGGGTATCGACCCCGCCGACACCCGCACCCGCGCCTGGCGGGCGGCGGAGATTCCCGCCGCCGGCGGCCACGGCAATGCCCGGTCGGTGGCCGAGATTCACGTCCTTTTGGCCAACGGCGGCGTCGCCAAGGGTCGGCGCCTTCTCTCCGAGGCAGGCTGCCGCAAGGCTCTGGAGGTCCAGATCGAGGGCCCGGACCTCGTCCTCAACATGCCGGCCAGGTTCGGCCTGGGCTTTGGCCTCCCCGGGGCCGCCGTCCCCCTGCCCCACCCCAACAGCCTTTACTGGGGCGGCTACGGCGGCTCCCTGGTGGTCATCGACATGGACGCCCGCACGACCTTCGCCTACGTCATGAACAAGATGGCCCCGACCACCACCGGCGATACGCGCGCCCTGGGCCTGATGACGACGATGTGGCGGGCCTTGGCGGAGTAGGGGCCGGCGCGCCGCCCCAAAACACCCGCCTCGCCGCGTCTTCAGGCCGCCCCTTTCATCGACCGATAGCGCTTGGGATTCCTTGCGTCGATGATGAAGGGCCCGCGCGGCGCGGCCTGAAGGGGTCCCCTATCCGCTTGGATCGCTGAACTCAGGAATAGCTGGATACGCCTAGCGCGCTTCACAAGTATTCTGGGTCGGGTCCGTCGCTACCGTCAATCCACAGTGTCGGCTGGGTAGCTGCGGAGCATTCGGCCGGGCTGTCTCTGGGACGTTTGTCACCGTCGCCGCCACCTGCGCCGCCCTTGTCGCCTGCGCCGTCCTTATTTCATCGGCCGCCGAACATTTTTTCTGGATTGCCACCTCATCCAACGCATCATACTGCCCCTTCAAAGAGGCCAATTCTTCCTTCTTGTCGCCTTCCATCAGAAAAAAGAGGGCCGGCCAGAAAACTACAATTCCAACCCCCGTCGCCCACTCGTCCCGCCGATGCGCCCGGTTTTGGACTCCCGACACTTCTTGGACTCGCGATGAAACGCGGAATAACTCGGCGCGGACTTGGTCGCAATCATATGATCCATACTGCATAGGCGAGACGTATGTTGCTGAAATCTTGTCGGGCGCCGATGCACAGGCGCTTAGTGTCGCGGCGCAGAGCACCGCCGCTATCAGCTTGTTCAAGCTGCTGCCCTCCCATTGCATGCCCCCCCGAGGGCGCGGAGGCCAGCTTGCTCACAAGAATTCCAAGGTCGCAACCGTAATGTGGGTGATAGGCTCGGGACTCTTGGATCAAGGCTACGCGCAGTTCTACGGAAGAGCCGCCTGCACTGTCGCCCCCCGCCCTCAAATCTCCCAGTCTTCGACGCGAAGGCCGGCGACGCGCTGGAACTCGCCGGTGTTGTGGGTGATCAGGGTGAGATCGCGCGCCAGCGCCTGGCCGGCGATCAGGGCGTCATAGGGGCCGATCGGGGTGCCGGCCGCCGCCAGAGCCGCGCGCAGCGCGCCGGCCAGGCGCGCGTCCTCGGAATCGAAGGCCACGACCTCGAATTGAAGCGCCTCTATGCGGGCCCGATTCTCCGCCGTCCGCCGGCCTTTGTAGGCGCCGTAGTAGAGTTCGTGCACGGCGATGGCCGACAAGCCGAAATCTCCCGGCGCGTGCTTCACCAGGCGCGCCTCGAAGGCCGGATGGCGCCGCGCCAGGGCGATCACGGCGTTGGTGTCGAGCAGATACTTCAATTAAAGGGCGTCCAGTTCCGGGCGCGCCTGCTGGCCCGGGTCTTCACTGACGGCCGCCGCGAAGGCGTCGTCGAAAGGGCCGTTCAAGGCGTCCAGCCACGCCCAATCGCGCGCCACGGGTTCGAGAATCACCGCCGCCCCGCGCCGGCGAATCCGCACCGTGTCGGTGTCGAACCGGAATTCGCGCGGCAGGCGCACCGCCTGCGAGCGGCCCGACCAGAACACCTTGGCGGTTTCCATTCTTGCCTCCTGAGACATACCAAGAAGGTATATCATGCTCGGACGACCCGCAACCGCATCCTCGGATTTCGGCTCCAGTGCGCTTAACCCAACGCGCCCCCCGCCCCTCCTCCTCGCGCCAGATGGCCGAACCGCGCCTCCCATTCGGCCACGGTGAGTTCGCGCTCCAGCGGCCGGCGATTGTTGTCTTCCCGGCTCGCCCACAGCGACCACAGCCGGTGCGCCTCCAGGCGGGCGATCCGCGCCTCCTTGCACGCGGCGGCGGAGTTCAGGGCGTCGGCGGCCCCGGCCATGGCCATCAGGTCGGCGATGGTCGCTTCCAGGCCCGCCCCCTCGATCTTCTCGCGCTGCCGGGCGATCTCCTCGATCCGCGCCGCCACCGGCGGCCGGGCGGCCATCTTGCTCGCATCGCCGCGACCGCCGATGTAGCCCGCCTGGCGATAGGCGACCGTCAGATTGCCGCATCGCACGACCGCCCTGGCGAACGCCTCGCGGCGCGGATCGGTGAGGGTCGGCACGGAGGGGTCCTTTGGCGGGCGGCGATAGATTGCATATTGCAATATACAGCCGCCTTTGTCAAGCCCCTATCTCAACCACGAACCTCACGAACAAGGCGCCGGCCCCGGCGCGAAGCGCGGGCGCTCCCTGGCAAAAATCGCGCGCGTTCGTGGGGTTCGTGAAGTTCGTGGCTTGCTTGTTGGCCTTTGCCCAACGCCGTTTGGCCAGGTTCGTTCACCCGATCGCCCTGGCGCGCGGGCCTCGCCATTTCGCTTTTCGTCTAGGCGCCGCGCCCGCGATGGGTAGAGTCCCGCCGCGACCCATTTACCTTCAGAAAGAGATTTCCAACATGCGCGAAGCGGTGATCGTCTCCTACGCCCGCACCGGCCTGGCCAAGGCCGGGCGGGGCGGTTTCAACATCACCCCCTCGGTCTCCCAGGCCGCTCACGCCATCAAGCACGCGGTGGCCAAGGCGGGCGTCGACCCGGCCGATGTCGAGGACTGCTTCATGGGCAATGTCTCGCACGGGGCGACCAATCCGGGCCGCAACGCCGCCCTGCTGGCCGGCCTGCCGATCACCACCGGCGGGGTGACCATCAACCGCTTCTGCTCCTCGGGGTTGCAGTCGATCGCCATGGCGGCCCGCTATGTGATCGACGACGGGGCCGAGTGCGTGGTCGCCGGCGGGGTGGAGTCGATCAGCTTCGGCGGCGCGCGGGGCGGCGGCGAGCCGATCGACCCCAAGCTCACCGAGGCCTATCCGGACATCTTCATGCCGATGATCGACACCGCCGACATCGTCGCCAAGCGCTATAATATCTCGCGCGAATACCAGGACGAATACTCCCTGGAATCGCAGCGGCGCATGGCCTCGGCCCAGCAGGCCGGCAAGTTCGCCGACGAGATCGTGCCCATGGCCACCAAGATGAAGGTGGTCAACAAGGAGACCAAGGAAGAGAGCATCGTCGACTACACGGTCAGCCGCGACGAGTGCAACCGGCCCGACACCACCCTCGAGGGCCTGGCGCGGCTGGAGCCGGTGCGCGGGCCGGGCAATTTCGTCACCGCCGGCAACGCCTCCCAGCTTTCCGACGGCGCGGCGGCGGTGACGATCATGGAGGCCAAGGAAGCCGAGCGGCGGGGCCTCGAGCCGCTAGGCGTCTTCAAGGGCTGGGCGGTGGCCGGCTGCCGCCCCGACGAGATGGGCATCGGCCCGGTGTTCGCCGTCCCTCGGCTTCTCGAACGCCATGGCCTGAAGGTCGAGGACATCGACCTGTGGGAGTTGAACGAGGCCTTCGCCAGCCAGTGCCTCTATTGCCGCGACACGCTTGGGATCGACCCCGAAATCTACAACGTCAACGGCGGCTCCATCGCCATCGGCCACCCCTTCGGCATGACCGGCGCCCGCCTCGCCGGCCACGCCCTCCAGGAGGGCCGCCGGCGGGGCAACGTCAAGCACGCCGTGGTGACCATGTGCATTGGCGGCGGCCAGGGAGGGGCGGGGCTGTTCGAGGTGTTTTGATGGGGGGCGGGAGCCGGACGCGATGTGCAATCGCCGCGCCTGGATGCGACGGCCTCCCCCTTCAAGCCGGCTCCAGCGCCCGCGCCACCACCTCCGGCTCCCGCGCGATGACGCGCAGATAGGCCAGGGCCGGCGCGTCGGGGCGGCGGCGGTTCTGCTCCCAGTCCCGCAGCGTGCCGACCGGAAGGTGGAAGCGGGACGCGAATTGCGTCTGTGAAAGGCCCAGCCTTTTGCGCACCGTGCGAGCGAGGGCCGAGGCGGTCCCCGCCGCCGTCAGGATCGGCGCCGCGTCGGGATCGCTCTCGACCGCCCGGGCGATCTCCTCGTCGGTCTTCGCGTCGATCGCCGCCCAATCGGTTTGCGCGATCGCCTTGGCGACCATCGCCGGTGTGACTTTCACGATAGCCATGCGCGTTGCTCCCGCCGGTTGGCCTTGCGCATCGAAATGACGCGGCGTGCCTGTCCGCGCGGGGTCGATGTGCAGACGAAAAGGAGCCCTTCGACCAAGCCAAAAGTGTTCAATCGGGTCTCACCATGGTCGTATCGATCATCGATCACTTCGCCGATCGGATTGGCCAGAAGCGCTCCCGCGAGCGCCAGAGAGACGCCGTGCTTGCGGATGTTGCTCGCGTCCTTCGCCTCGTCGAACTCGATTTCCACGCCGGCACCTACGGCATTGCCGTATCGTCGTCAACCCCTCGGACCTGTGGGTAGCGAACGATGACCTAGACCGGTTCGACGACCACCGCCGTCCCGTAGGCCAGGACTTCGGTGATGCCGTCCATGATGTCGTTGGCGTCGTAGCGCATGCCGATGACGGCGTTGGCGCCGGCCGCGGTGGCGTGCTCGACCATGTGGTCGAGGGCTTCCTGGCGGGCGGTCTCGGCCAGATCGACATAGATCGACAGCTTGCCGCCGAAGATGGACTGGATCCCGCCGGCCAGATTGCCGACCACGCTGCGCGAACGCACCGTGATCCCCCGGACCAGGGCGATGTGGCGCACGACGCGGTGGCCGGCGACGTCGTTGGTGGTCGAGACGATCATGAATTTCCCCCTAAAGCCGTATCGCCCCGACGATGACCGCTCGCCCGCCCCGGAGCAAGCGCCATGGGGGCAGGCGCCGCCTGGCTTGGGGCGGGAATCCTGATACCACCTCCCCGCGAAAGGAGCGTGGTTCGTGACGCAGCCGCCGCCGGTGACCTCGCCAGAGCCCACCCTGGAAGAGGCCGAAGCCGCCTACCAGCGGTTCGTGTGGAAGAATCTGCCGCGCAACTTCGCCGGCCACTTCATGCACGGCATGCTGGGCATGACCGGCTTTCGCCTGTTCAACGCGCCGACCTTCCTGCCGGCCTATCTGCATCTGCTCAGCGGCTCGGACTTCATCGTCGGCCTGGGCCAGTCCCTGCAGCAGTTGGGGGGCGTGATCTCGCCGGTGATCGGGGCGACCCAGATCGAGCACCGCAAGCGGGTTCTGCCGGTGGCCATGCTGATGGGCACCCTGATGCGGGTGCAGATCCTCGGCGTCGCCCTCGCCGGCTTCCTCCTGCACGGTGCCCCGCTGCTCTTCGCCATCCTCACCTTCCTCTTCCTGCTGGGCCTGTTTTCCGGGCCGCAGTCGGTGGCTTTTCAGCTTCTCCTGGCCAAGGTCATTCCCATCGCCCGCCGAGGGCGCCTGCAGGCCCTGCGCAATGTCACCGGCGGGGCGATCGCCGCGGCCCTGGCCTGGTTCGCCGGCCACTATCTCATCCAGCGCAACGTGTTCGGCAACGGCTACGGGACGACCTTCCTGCTGGCCTTCGTCCTCACCAGCCTGGGCCTCACCGCCCTGCGCCTGCTGATGCGCGAGCCGGTGCCGCCGACCGTCCGCGCCAAGAGCCGGATCGTCGACCGGGTGCGGGAATTTCCCGCTCTCATCCGCGGCAACCGCGGCTTCATGTTCTTCCTGGTCGCCCAGACCCTGGCGACCGCCGGGCGCGTGGCCGCGCCGTTCTACATCCTCTACGCCGGCCATTCGATGCCGCTGGACGGCAAGAATCTCGGCCTCGTCTCCCTGGCCTTCCTGGGCGCCGACACGGTGACCAACCTCGGCTGGGGCCTGACCGGCGACCGCTTCGGCTTCCGCGCCACCTTCATCGGCGCGCTGGCGATGTGGATCGCCGCCACCGCCCTGCTGATGGCCGCCCCCGGCCTGCATTTCGCCGGCCTCGGCGTCCACGCCCTGATCTTCATCGCCTTCTTCGGCCTGGGGGCGGCGCAGTCCGGCTTTCTGATGAGCTCCCAGACCATGGTGCTGGAGTTCGGCGAGCGCGACGACATGGCCATGCGCCTAGCCCTGACCACCACCGCCCAGGGGGCCATGTCCACGATCGGCCCCCTGGCCGGGGGCGTCGTCGCCGCCACCCTGGGCTATGAGGTCCTGTTCGCCGTCTCCATCGCCCTCCTGGCCACGGCCCTCGCCGTCCTGGTGTTTCGGGTCGAGGAACCGCGCCTTCGCCGGGGTGTCGCCTAGGCCCGGAGCCCATGCTAAGGGCCGCCCCAAGACCGCTCAAAGCGAGATCACTTCAAAACAAGGCACCATCCATGCGCGTCGGCGTTCCCAAGGAGATCAAGACCCTCGAATTTCGCATCGGCGCGACGCCGGGCGTGGTTCAGCGGCTGGTCCACGAGGGCCATGAGGTGTTCGTCGAAGCCGGGGCCGGGGCGGGCATCGGCCTCGCCGACCAGGCCTATGTCGATGTCGGGGCCCAGATCCTCCCCGACGCCGAGGCGGTGTTCGAGGCCGCCGAGATGATCGTCAAGGTCAAGGAGCCTCAAGGAGTCGAGATCGCCCGGCTGAAACCGCGCCACATCCTGTTCACCTATCTGCACCTCGCCGCCGACCCCGATCAGGCGCGCGGCCTGATGGCCTCGGGGTGCACCGCCATCGCCTATGAGACGGTCACCGACCGCGCCGGGCGCCTGCCGCTCCTGGCCCCCATGAGCCAGGTGGCCGGGCGGATGGCGGTGGATGTCGGCGCCTATCATCTGCTCAAACCCCACGGCGGGCGGGGCCTGCTGCTGGGCGGCGCGCCGGGCGTCCTGCCGGCCAATGTGCTGATCCTGGGCGGCGGGGTGAGCGGCAAGCACGCCGCCCAGATGGCCGTCGGCCACCGCGCCGACGTCACCTTGTTCGACATCTCCGCCCCCCGCCTCGAGGAACTCGACGACCAGTTCGGCGGCGCGGTGAAGACCTGCTACTCCACCCACGACCTGGTCGCCGAGGCTCTGCCGACCGCCGACCTGGTGATCGGCTGCGTGCTGATCCCCGGCGCCGCCGCCCCCAAGCTGGTGACCCGCGCCGACCTTTCCCGCATGCGCCCCGGCTCGGTGCTGGTGGACGTGGCCATCGACCAGGGCGGCTGCTTCGAGACCAGCCACCCCACCACCCACGCCGACCCCACCTTCGTGGTCGACG
Organism: Caulobacterales bacterium; assembly: GCA_038225765.1. Taxonomy (GTDB): domain Bacteria; phylum Pseudomonadota; class Alphaproteobacteria; order Caulobacterales; family Caulobacteraceae; genus Acaudatibacter. Next base: position 13,792 of record JBBRQW010000040.1, read on the forward strand.
AGGTGATCCATTACTGCGTCGCCAACATGCCGGGCGCCGCCCCCCTCACCTCGACCTATGCCCTCAGCGCCGCCACCGCCCCCTACATCGCCGCCCTGGCCGGCAAGGGCGTGGACAAGGCCCTGGCCGACGACCCCGGCCTGGCCCAGGGCCTCAACGTCAAGGCCGGCAAGGTGGTCCACAAGGCGGCGGCGGAGTCGCTGGGGATGGGGTGACCGAGGATTTAAGGGGGAGGCTTGGGCGCCGGCGCCCCTGTGCCAGTCTGCACGCACTTCACCGCCTCCGCCAATACCTTCTGCCCGACCAATCCCAAAAGGGCGAGCACCAGGCTCATATTTTTTATGCTGTCGGGCATGTCGGTCCGACCCGCCAAGGCGCTGCGGACGGTGGTCATCTGCTGCGCTTCGATCGGACTGGGATTCTGGAGCAACACAAGGCAAAGCGCCACGAGCGAGGAGCTTTGTTGGACGAAATCGATCTGAGAGGCCAGTTGCGCGGCGATCTGTGAGCGGTGTTCCGCCAAGTGGCGATCGACACCGCGATCGACGACCGACAGAAGCTGATCGACGATGACCGCCGGCCCCACGGAGATATCGTCGCCGCCGACCGTGCGCAGCTTCATCAGGCTGGTCCGCAGAACGGCCAGCGAGCCGAATCCCGCGACGATCGTCAGCTTGACACCATCGACGGCAATGGGATGGGCGACCGGATCGACCGCGACCAGGGACTTGGAAAAGGTGGCCAGCCACCAGGCCGCGAGCAGGCCCGCCCCGCCATTGATCAGCGCATAGCTCAGGGCCGGCCAGCTCCAGAGCGCTCGCAGGGGATCGTCGCGGTATCGAGCCAGGAGCTCGACGGCGGAAACGATGAAGCCGATCAGGCCGGCGGCCCAGATCGCCGTGTTGACATCCATCCCGCACCGCCCTTCGCGGTCAAGCGGTCAATAGAGGCTGCGCCCCGACGGCGTCAGCCGCAGGTGTTGTTCGTCTCCGTTCGCGACGGTCTCCACCAGGCCGCTGGTGGTCGCGATCCCGAGCGCCGACAAAAACTCCGGCCGCGACAGATTCGATTGCGCCATGGCGTCGGCATAAGCCAAGCCCGCGCCGCCGGCCGAGACAAGGACGCGACCCAATCTGTCGATCAGGTCTCCATCACTGGGCGTCGGCCCTGGCGCAAAACTCAAAAAGTTGCTGAGGGCCTCCGCAGAGGTATTTGCGGACATATCGAACTCCCTTCCCAGTTTCAGGATAACACCGAACGTCAATCAGGCAAAGACGATCGTATAGCCTCCGGGACCGTCAGGGCGCCGTCGTCAGCCGCTCGATTTCGCGGGCGAAGGCGCGGCGAAGCTGGTCGGCCTCCTCGTCCGGCAGCCAATTGGCCATGTTGGGGAAGACGGTGCGCCACATGCGCGCCTCGCGCTCGGGCCAGGGCATGGCCGCCGCGCCGCGCGCCGTCTCCAGCAGGGCCTCGAGCCGGCGACGGATGACGGCCGGATCGGGCAGGAAGGTCTGGGGCGGCGCCTGAAGGCGGTGCTCGCCCTCGCCGAACAGGCTGGCCTGCGCCGGGCCGGTGGGATGGCCGAAAAGATCGGTCTGGTCCGTCATCCTCCTTCAGCCGGCCTCCGCGCCATGAAACCCGAGCGCCGCGCGGGTAAGGGAATCGCCCAGCGTGGCGGCGAGGATGCTATCGGCCGCCGCGAAGAGGTCAATCAGTTGCGCGATGCGGGCGGCTATGTCGCGCAGATCGGGGATAAAGGCCGGGCCGATGGCCAGGCCCTCGCGCGCCGCCAGCCAGCGGGGAAGGAGGGCGTAGCCGCTGACCGCGAAGCTCCACACGCCGGCTGGAATGTTGACGATCCGCCCCGAGCCGTCGGCGCACAGGCGGATTTCGCCGGCCGCCCACCTGATTGGCGCGAGGGGTCCGGTGGGCGCGGTTTCGGCGCGGGCCAGGCCGCCGAGATAGGTCTCGCCGGGCGGCCGGGCGAAGGTCTCCACGGCGCGGATATCGGCGCCGAGGCGGGCTGCGGCGTCGAACACCGCCCGATCGGCGGGAAAGGGGATGTGGGGATAGACATCCTCCAGGTCCTCGGCGAAGCGGGTGGTGTAGGAACTAGCCGACAGCAGGCAGAGGATGGCGTCGAACACCGCCTCCGCCGCCACCGCCGAACCGTAGGCCGCGCCCAACGCCTCGATCAGTTCCCCGTTGACATTGTTTGGGCCGTGGCCGGCGCGCCGGTCGTGGAGCGGGAAGGCGTAGCCGCCGTAACTGCCGCGAAAGGCGTGGTAATCGGGCAGAAGACCGTGACACCAGATGGCCGGGCCGGCGCCGGTTCCCCCAGGCATGGCGTAAAGGCCGACGTTTTCGGCGCCCCATGCTTTCTGAAGTTCGGGCCTCGGCCGATCCAGGTATCTCGTGTGATTGTAAAGGTATCGACGATCGAGGGGTCGATAGGACGCCAGCACGATCCGTTCCTCGTCGAGCGGCTGCGCTCTCGCCAGAGACTCAGGACGGGCGTCGGTCGCGGTGAAATCCGGTAGAGAGACGTTGAGAGTTTTGGAAACAAATGCCGAAATCCGATTCCGAAGAACGGTGCGTTCGACGGCATATACGAAGGCGTCGCGTTTGGATTGAAGGCCACTCAGGCCGAAGACGAAACAATCATTCAGCCCGATGAGTTCGCCATTGAAAAACGGTCTCGGCCGCATGTCGTCGAGCCAGTCGCGTTCGACGGGAACCGCGCCGGCCAGCACGCCCGCGCCCGCCCCGTCGGACAGCCAATCGAACTTCGACTGGCGCGACAGGAAATCGTGCGCCGAGGGGTCGTTGTAGCTCACCGTGGCCGCCGCCCCCGCCGCCTTGCTTCCATCGGCGATGGCCAGGGTGATGGCGGTGCCGACCTGGATGTTGAAGACGCCTTGATCGGCGCCGACGCCGGCCCGCTCGCCCCGCCGCACGTTGCCGCGCAGATCGACGATCTCGATGCGGTCGAAGCGCCGGCGCATCATCTGGCGAAGGCCCGCGTAAGGCCAGCCGGTCAGAAACTTGCGGTTGGTGATGAAGGCGACGACTCCGCGCCGGGGCGCGTTCTTCGCCTCGAACAGTTTCCACATCGCCCAACGCCAGAAGGCGACCGACAGTTCGGGGAAGGTATTGAGCTGATTGCCCTGCCCGGCGTCGCGCACCGGCTTTTTCAGATCGTCCCAGAGGGCGTCCATCCAATGGCCGACCAGGGTCTCGTTCTCTCCCACTTCCAGGCGGCGGTAGGGCGGATTGCCGATAATGGCCAGGATCGGCTGCGTCTCCTTGATGCGGTTGGACTCCTTGCGCTCATCGTTGATGCCTTGCGAGACGAAGCCGAGCGGGCCCAGCGGCGCCGCCGCGCCCGGCTCGGCCAGGGTGTCAGTAAGATAGACTCCGAGCCTGGGCAGGGCCGACGCGCCGGGCGTTCCGGCATCCGCCTGGGACAGCGCGTGATGCAGGCGGTAATGGGCCACGGCGTAGGGGCCGACCAGAAGCTCGAAGCCATACATGCGCCGGGCGAGGCCGATCAGGGCCAGCGGCGCCTGGCCCGGGCCATCGCGGGCGGCCACGTCGCGGCGCAGACGCTCGGCGATGCCCAACAGGAAGGTGCCGGTGCCGGTGGCCGGATCGAGGATGTGGACCTGACCGTCGGCGAGGCCCGCCGTCGCGAGATTCTCCCGCAGGGCGCGGTCGAGGGCGCCGACCATGTAGCGGACCACCTCGACCGGCGTGTAATAGACCCCGAACCGCTCGCGGGCCTTGGGATCGAAGGTCTGGAGGAAGTCCTCGTAGAAATAGAGGATCGGGTCGCGGCCGTTCGGCGGCGTGGCGAGAATGCCGGGGTGGAAGCCGTTGACCGTGTCCAGCATCACCTCGAAACCGGCCCCGATCTCGCGGGCCACCGGCTCCATACTGAGCACCTGGAGGACCGTCTTCATCAGCGGATGCTCGGGCGGCATATGATCGGCGGCGTGCCGATCGACATCCTTGCCGCTGGCCTCGCGGACCAGCAGCAGGCCGAAGGCGAGGGTCTGGGCGAAGGCGCCGGAAAACAGCTCGTCGAAGTCGCCGCTCGAATAGCCCGCCGCCTCGGGGTGGGAATAGAGCACGTCGCGGAATTCCTGGCGCACCTGCTGCAGGGCGGTGCCGGCGATCTTTTGCTCGGTGAGTTCGGCCAGGCGGTCGCGCACGATGCCGCGCACCAGGCGCGCCGAATGGGCGAGCAATTCGGCCAGCTGTTCGGCGTCCTTGGCGGCGGGCGGCTGGGACTGGGCGAGCCGTTCGAAAAGGCGCAGAAACGGGTCGGCGTCGTGTTCGTCCACCAGACGGTCGGCGGCGCGGTCGGTCTGGGACGGGTCGAGCGCGGCTTCGGGAACCAGGGTGGCGCGGCTCACCGCCTTGTCGCGTTCGTAGAGCCGAAAGTCGTGGAAATTGCAGATGGCCCAATGGGCGAACTCGCCGAACCGGCCGAACTGGCGCTTGTCGTGAGGTGCGCGCCAAGCGGCGCCGTCCGTAAATTTGTCGGCTGATTTCAATTCGACGAAGGCGCGCGCCGGCTCGCCCGGGCGTTTGAGCGCGATGTCCGGACGACCGACGCCAGGATTTTCGAACTCGCCGATGACCGTCAACTGCGGCGCGGCCGGGAGGGTCGGCAGGAGCGCGACCAGAAGCGCCTGGAAATGCGGCGCGAGGCCCGGCTCGGTGACGGCGGCATGGGCGCGCCGGGCCTCCCTTACCTGGCGCGCATAGGTTCTGATTGCGAGGTTTTGGGGGTCGGTGACCATCGCCATGGCTTAGCCGGTCCCATTCACGCGACGAGTCTTCGCGGATCGATCTTGGGGTGCGGCATCCCGCTCCGCGCCGCCGGAGCGGACCCCTCGATGGCTTTCGTTCACCCTCGGTTCAGGCGGCGACGCCTAACGATCGGTGATTGTGCCGGCCACGCGCGAAAATCGCGCCGGCCCCAAGTGAAAGTATCGACAAAATGAACGACTGGCGATTGGCCAAGGCCGCCGTGCTCCTGGGCGCTCTTTCGAGCGCGGCCATGGTGGCCGTGCCCGCGGCGTCCTACGCCCAAGGCGCTCCGGACGGCTATGGTCAGAACGGCTACGGCGGGAACGCCTATGATCAGAACGGCTACGGCCCAAACGGTTACGGCCCGAACGGTTACGGCCAAGGCGGCGACGGCCAGAACGGCTATGCCCAGAACGGCTATGGCCAGGAGGGCGGCTACGGCCAAGATGGCTATGCCCAGAACGGGCCGCCACCGCCCCGGGCTGGCTACGCCCCGCCCCCGCCGCAAGGTCAGTACCCTCCGCCCTATGGCGCCGGCCAGGACTACAATTCCCAGGCCTACCAACAATCGGTGGCGGAATATCAACAATCCCTGGCCGACTATCGGGCGCACTACGGCCGGCCCTATGGGGCGCGGAACTGTTCCGGCAATCGCGGCGCAAACACCGTCGCCGGGGCCATCGTCGGCGGCGTGGCGGGCGCGGCTCTGGGTCTGAGCGTGGCCGGCTGGGCGGCCAGAGGCGCCTGGGCCCTGTTCGGCGGCTCGATCGGCGCGACCCTCGGCGCGGCGATCGGCTCCAGCTCCGGCGGCGGCGATTGCGGCTACGCTTACGGCGGCCCAGCTTACGGCGGCGGAGGCTACGGCTATGCGCCCGGTTACGCCTATGCTCCGGGCTATGCCTATGCCCCACGAGCCGCCTGGCGGCCGGCGCGGTGGCGAGGCGACCGGTGGGCCCGTCGGCCCCGTCCCGACGGCTGGCGCCGCGCCGACGACCGCTATTAGGGGGCGCAAAAAGTCGGCGGCGCGCGCCTTGCGTCAACCTCCGGGCGGCTGCTAGCCTCCACGCCTTCCGACAAGCGAGGCCACGCCATGAGCCGATCCGCCGCCGCCTTGGCCATGACCGTCGTTTCGCTCGCGGCCTGCGCCCCGGCGCCGGCGGCCAAGGCCCCGGCGCCGCCGGCCCAGTCCCCCGCCGTCGCCGCGCCGGCGCCGTCGCCCAGACACGCCACCATGATCTGCCGCAACAGCCAGGACGGCCGCAAGGTCGCCTGCGGAACCCCCAACGCCGTTATGGTGGGAATCAAGGAAGACTAGGTCCGCGCCGTCCGAGCCAATCCCGAGAAAGAATCCCGCGCGGCTCGTCGCGCTTAACCCCTACCCGAACTCCGGCGCGAAGCGGATATTGCCCGCTTCCAGGCCCTTGACCACCACTTCCAGGCCGCCGGACTTGATCATCCATTCCAGGCGATGATCGCGGTATTCGCGTTTGAAGTGGCCCTTGGCGACCAGGTCGGCGACGTTGGAAGCCCCGATATCGAAGGCGCGGGCTTCGGCGACGGTTCGCGCCACCGAGGGGCGGGCGAGAGCGCGCTCCAGCCACGCCGCCAGCCGCGAGCCGGCCGCCGGCCGGTTGCCGACCGCCACCGAAGTTCCCACGAAGGGGGCGACGGCCAGGTCGCCCCAGCCGAACGCCTCGCCGTTGAACCAGGGCCGCTCGCCGAGCTGGCGCTCCAGCCAGGCGAAGAAGCCCTGCGTCTGCCGCGCCGCGTTGGCCTTCAGCCTCGCCGCCAGTTCCCCATCGGCCCGCTTGAACCAGTCGATCTCCCCCAGTCCCCAGTTGATCGCCTCGAAGTGGGTGTCCATCACCTCTTCGATCGTCCGCGCCCGCGCCCGCTCGGCCGCGCCGGCGGGGAGAAGGGCCGGGGCGGGCCAGCGATCCTCGATATATTCCAGGATGACGGTGGAATCGAAGACCGCCGTCTCGCCGTCGATCAGCACCGGCACCTCGGCGCGCGGGTTGGCCGCCACGAAGGCCCCGGACGCCCCGCCGGCCCCCATCCCGGCCGGCTCGGCCCGCTCGAATTCCACCCCCTTTTCCCGAAGCGCGATCTTGACCTTCTGGGCGTAGGGCGAAAGGACGTGCTCGTAGAGGGTGATCATGGGGTCTCTCTAAGCGGAGATTCCCGGGTCGGCCAACGAATCTTGATTGGCTGTCGAGGCAATCGTGGCGCACCCGCCCCCTCCACCCCTTCGGGGTCCCCCTGCCCCATGAAGAATGGGGGAGGATCATCTCGCTCAAATCCTCCTCCGCGAAGCGGGGGAGGGGGACCCCGAAGGGGTGGAGGGGGCGGGGGACAGAGCGCCGACCCCGCGCGGCCACCACCCGGCTTGACCCTCGGCGGGCCAGTGGCGACAAGTCGTCGAACCCCACGCGAGGGAGAGTCCATGGCCAGCCGAACGTCCGCCGCCCCCGACTGGTGGCGCGGGGCGGTGATCTATCAGATCTATCCGCGCAGCTTCGCCGATTCCGACGGCGACGGGGTGGGCGATCTGAAGGGGATTCTGGGCAAGCTCGATTACGTCGCCAGCCTCGGCGTCGACGGGATCTGGCTCTCGCCCTTCTTCATCTCGCCGATGAAGGATTTCGGCTATGACGTGAGCGACTACCGCGCCGTCGATCCCCTGTTCGGGACCCTGGCCGACTTCGACGCCATCGTGGCCCGCGCCCACGCCCTCGGCCTGAAGGTGATCATCGACCAGGTGTGGTCGCACACCTCCGACCAGCACCCGTGGTTCATCGAGAGCGCCGCCTCCCGCGAAAACCCCAGGGCCGACTGGTACGTCTGGGCCGACGCCAGGGCCGACGGTTCGCCGCCCAACAACTGGCAGGCGGTGTTCGGCGGGCCGTCCTGGACCTGGAACGCCCGCCGGCGGCAATACTACCTGCACAATTTCCTCATCGAACAGCCGGACCTCAACTATTGGCATCCGGACGTTCAGGACGCGATCCTGGAGGCGGGCCGGTTCTGGCTGGATCGCGGCGTCGATGGCTTCCGCCTCGATGTGATCAATTTCATCTTTCACGACCAGGCCTTGACCGACAATCCGGCCGAACCGCGCGAGCGACCGCCGGCCATGCCGACGCTCTTCCAGCGCCACCTCCACGACCGCTCCCGGCCGGAGGCGCTGGCCTTCCTCGGCCGGTTGCGGCGCCTGCTCGACAACTACGGCGCGATGAGCGTGGGCGAAGTGGTCGATGATCCGCCCCTGCCGCGCCAGAAGGAATATGTCGCCGGGACCGATCGTTTGCACACGGCCTATGGCTTCTATCTGTTATTGGCCACGGCCGCGACGCCGGAATTATTCGCCACCGCCCTGACGTCATGGACCGCCGCCGACGGCTGGCCGTCGTGGTCGCTGGACAATCACGACGTGCCCCGCTTCGCCACCCGCCTGGCCCGGTCGGGCGATCCGGCGCAGGCCCGGACGATCCTCGCCGCCCTGATGTGCCTGCGCGGCACGATCTTTCTCTATCAGGGCGACGAGCTGGGCCTGCCCCAGGCCCGGGTGCCGTTCGACCGCCTGCGCGATCCCTTCGCCGTCGCCGCCTTCGACGGCGGCTCGGGGCGCGACGGCGCGCGCACCCCCATGCCGTGGACGGCGACGGGCCCCGCCGCCGGCTTCTCGGCCTCTTCCGACACCTGGCTGCCGATCGATCCGGCCCATCGGGCGCTGGCCGTGGACGTCCAGGAGGCCGACGGCGCCTCGATGCTGCATTTCACCCGCCGGCTGATCGCCCTGCGCCGCGCCCATTCCGCCCTGCGCCTCGGCGACGCCATCGTCCTGCCCGCCCCCCCCGGCGTCCTCGCCTTCGAGCGGCGCCTTCCCGGCCAGGCGCTGCTCTGCGTCTTCGAACTCGCCGGGCGGGCGGCGGTTTGGGGCGCGCCGGCGCACGCCGAGATCGTCGCCCGGTTCGGGAGGGGGTGCGATGTGGATGGCCGATCCCTGCGTCTCCAGCCATTCGGCGGCGCGGTGCTGAAGGCTGTTTAGCCGGCGACCTGCAGGCGCCGCAGCATGGCCAGGCGCTTGTCGGCCAGGTCCTTGGCCTGGGCGTTCAACTCGTCCAGATTGGCCTCGGCGCCCTGCAGGACCTTGCCCTCCTTGATGATCGCCTGGTTCTGGGTGGCGAGGGTGTTCCAGGCGTCCTTGGCCCAGTCCTGCGGCGTCTTGAGGCCGCGCGCCCGGGCGCCCAGGAACATCTGTTCGAAGCGACCGGCCGGCACGCCGGCGCCGATCACCGGCGAGGCCAGGCAGCTCACATCGCCGCTGATCCTGGCCCGGTCGATCAGATAGGCGTTCAACCGCTGGCAGCGGGGCGCGGCCAAGGTTTGGTCGGCGTCGCTCTGGGCCGGATGGGCGCGGCCCGAGCCGATCAGCACCGCCAGGGCCTCGATCAGTGCCCCGCCGGGCAGGGCGGCCAGAGGCGGCCTCTTGGCCAGGTCGCCGATCCGCTTGGGCGCCGCATCCTCGTCGGCCAGGGCCTCGACGACCGGCTGGTAGATCTCCGGCTTGAGGCCGACCTTGCCCAGGCCCGCCTCCACCTCGTGGGTGATGTCGGCCGGCGGCGTGGTCAGGGTCACCCTCACTTCGCCCAGCCGCTCCAGCCGTTCCAGCGGCGACAGCCGCCGGGCGCCGCGGCTATAGATGTCGCGCCGGAACTGCTGGTTGAGCAGGTAGTCGCGCACCGTCTCGCGCAGCACGGCGTAGGGAATCGCGCCCAGCACCTCCTGCTGCGGCGAGGTCAGGTTGAAGCCGTCCATCTGGTCGAGCAGGGCGGCCGCGCAGGCGTAGGAAAGCTTGCCGTCCGACAGCCAGTTATGGACGTCGGAGAAATACATCGGCGTCCAGTCGCGGTTGAAATATTCGTGGGCCACATAGTTGCCGTTCTGGCCGGCGATGGCGTCGAGACGCCCCTTGGCCATGGGATTGGCGGCGAAGTAGCGCGCCCCGACCTCGGCCAGTTTCGATCCGAAGGCGATGGAGGCGTCGATCCGCCCCACCACCCCTTGGGCGTCGCTGCCCACCGTCTCGGCGTGCAGGGTCATCATGTGGCGCAGCGGCATGGCCATCGACCAGCCGGGCAGGGTGTTGTCTCTCATGTAGTCCGCCCCGCCGACCTTCAGCCGGCGGCGGACGATCTCCACGATGGCCCGCCGGTTGTCGTCGCTGACCCAGCTCCACACCCCGTGCAGGACGATGTAGTCGAAGGCCGGCAGGTCGTCGCGGGCGGCCATGTCGGCGAAACTGTCGTCGAAGAAGCGGGCCTGGGAGCCGGCGTGCTCTGCCAGGGACTGGGCGTTGGCGGCGTGGGCCGGGTTGAAGTCGGCCCCCCAGAACTCGCCGGCCACGGCGGCGGCGTGGATGTTGGCCGACAGGCCCTGTCCGTAGCCGAGTTCCAGATAGCGCATGGACGAACGGTTGGGCGGCTCGTGGCCGCTGAGCAGCAGGGCCAGATCGATCAGGCCCGGCGCCAGCTCACGGTAGTAGCCGTGCGTGTAGTCGATCTCGGCGACGTAGCCGCTGGTCCAGTCCATGAGCGCCCCCGGCGGGTTTCAGCCGCCGCCACTCGGAGCCGACGCGGGCCGGGATGTCAACGGCGGCGCGCCGGGGCGCTCGCCTATAGCTTGACCAGCATCTTGCCCAGGTTCTCGCCCTTGAACAGTTTGAGGAAAGCGGCCGGGGCGTTCTCGATGCCTTCCTCCACCGTCTCGCGCCATTTGACCTTGCCCTGGGCGATCCAGCCGGACATGTCTTCGATGAAAGTCGGCAGCAGGTCGTAGTGGCTGGAGACGATGAAGCCTTCCAGGCGAAGCTGCTTGCCGACCACCATGATCAGCCCCCGCGTCCCGGCCCCCAGGTC
>JBBRQW010000041.1:0-24520 GCA_038225765.1 Caulobacterales bacterium
CCGGCCGGCAAGGTCCGCCTGCGCGCCGACCTGCAACTGACTTTGACCCAATTGTATGAGAGCTTGAAGCGGCTCGAAACCGAGGGACCCTATGTCGTCGTCGAATATCTTGCGATCTCCGCGGATCGGGCCGTGGCGAGCGGGCGATCTTCGCCCCTGGCCGTTCGCCTCGAAATCACCGCCGCCTATCGACCCGTCCGGGCGCGGGCGTCCTGAATGGGCGCCGGCCGCCGCCTGCGGCGTTCTCCTGCTTGCCTTGGCCCTGCAGGTGGCCCTACCCTATGGCCAGCGGTTGCCGCGGGCGTCGGCGCCGGCCCCGCGACGGCCGCGACCGGTCGTCGTTCCCCCCGTCGCGGAGTACCCCGTCATCCTTCAGGCGCCGATCTTCAGTCCCGACCGCAAGCCCGGAGAGGATCTGGGCGCCGGCCCGGGGGCCAGCGCCTTGGATAGCTATGCCGCCCTGGGCGTCGGCATGGGGCGCGGCTTCGCCACCGCCCTGGTCAAGGGGCCGGGCGGCCCGGCCGCGACGCTGCGGCGCGGCGACACCCTGGAGGGCTGGCGGCTGGTCGGCCTGGAGAAGGACAAGCTGACCTTCGAGCGCGGCCCGGCTCGCCATGTGCTGACCGTCGGCGCGCCGACCGCCCCGCTGGCCGCCGGCCAAAGCGAGACCGAGCCATGAGGACCGCCACGCCGCGCCGCGCCTTGACCTTCATCGCCCCGTTGGCCCTGGCGATCTGCGCCCTGCTGGCCGGCGCCCGCACGTCGTCCGCTCTCGCCGCCGCCCAGGCGGCCCCGGCGGACACCCAGCCGGCCGCCTCCAGCCTCGACGACCGCCGGGTCCGCGCCACCATCCTTCCCGGGACGGCCGCGCCACCGGCGCCGGCGACGCGAACTGCCCCCGCCGCGCCCGGCGATGTCAGCCTCAACTACCCCTCGGTGGACGTGCAGGCGGTGGCCAAGGCGATCCTGGGCGACATCCTCGGCCTGAAATACACCATCGATCCCCAGGTCCACGCGGTGGTCACCGTCCAGACCACCACCCCGATCCGCCGCGCCGACGTGTTGGGCCTGTTCGAGGAGGCCTTGAAGGCGGGAAACCTGGCCCTCACAGTTCGCGGCGGCGTCTACGCCATCGTGCCCCTAAGCACCGCCCAAGGGTCCGGGGGCGTAGTCGGGCCGGCCGACACCGGTTTCGGGACCGAGACCGTCATGCTCAAATACGCCAGCGCCGAGGAGCTCAAGAAGCTGCTCGACCCGATCGTGCCCGGCGCCATCGCCCAGGCCGACACGGCGCGCAATGTCCTGATCGTCCAGGGAACGACCACCCAGCGCAAATCGATCCGCGCCCTGGTCAAGCAGTTCGACGTCGATTGGCTGAAGGGCATGAGCTTCGCCCTGTTCGTTCCCCAGCGCACCGACGCCCGCCTGATCGCGCCGGAACTCGACAAGATGCTCAACGGCCCCGGCTCGCAGACGGCGGGCATGGTGCGGCTGATCACCATGGAGCATCTGAACGGCATTCTGGCGATCTCCAACCAGCCCGCCCTGCTGGACGATGTGGGCCGGTTCGTCGAAGTGCTCGACCGGGAAGGCGAAAGCGCCGAGAAGCGCATCTTCGTCTATCACGTCCAGAACGGCCGGGCCGCCGACCTCGGCAAGGTTCTGGACGGCGCCTTCGGCATCGCGGTCAAGACCACCGGCGGCGAGACCAACGCCGACAGCACCGACCGCACCGGCGGCGTCGCCTCGCCGTTCGGCTCGTCGGCGACCCAGATCGGCGCGCCGCTGAGCGGCACGCCGCTGGGCGGCGCCTCGGCCTATGGGACCCAGATCCCGCCGCCCCTGTCCAGCGGCGGGTCCTCGAAATCCCATCAGGACCAGACATCTGGCCAGAACGATCAGACCAACGGCGAACCCAACGGCACCACCATCACCGCCGACGAGACCAACAACGCCATCGTGGTCTTCTCCACGCCGCGCGAATACGCCCTGATCGAGGACGCGCTGCGCCGGCTCGATGTCGCGCCGCTGCAGGTCTACGTCGATGCGGTGATCAGCGAGGTGACGCTCAACAACAACCTGCAATACGGGGTCCAGTGGTATTTCCAGCACGGGCCGAGCAGCGCTTCGCTCACCCAGGGAACGCCGGGCACGACTCCGCCCGGCGCCCCGATCCCCACCCAGATCTTCCCCGGTTTTTCCTATCTTTACCAGACCGCCGACGCCACGGTGACCTTGAACGCCCTGCGCACCGTCACCGACGTCCATGTCCTGTCGGCCCCCAAGTTGATGGTGCTCAACAACCATACCGCCACTATCGAGGTGGGCGATCAGGTGCCCATCTCCACCGGATCGGCGACAAGCGGGCTGGTCGGTGGCGTCGTCAGCGCCATCGAATACCAGCAGACCGGGGTGATCCTGAAGGTGACGCCCCGCGTCAACGACAACGGTCTGGTGCTGCTGGATATCGACCAGGAGGTCAGCGGCGTTTCCAACACCACGACCTCAACCCTCAATTCGCCGACCATCCAGCAGCGCAAGATCACCACCTCGGTGGCGGTGCAGGACGGCGAAACCATCTCCCTGGGCGGCCTGATCAAGAATTCGGTCATCAAGAGCAGCAGCCGCCTGCCTTTCCTGGGCGATATTCCGATCATCGGCCAACTGTTCGGCAACACCGGCAATCTGCTCGAACGCACCGAACTGCTGGTTCTGCTCACGCCGCGGGTGGTCAGGGCGCCGGTGGACGCCGACGCGATCCTCAAGGAATTGAAGTCGAAAATCGAGATGGCCCCGCCGCCGCCCCCGCCGCCGCCGCCGCCGGTTCCCAAGCCGACGCGCTCGCGCCATGGCTCGTGATCGACAACGCGACCGGGGTTACGCCCTGGTGGCGGCCGTCACCGCCGTGGCGGCCTTCGCCTATATCGCCTTTCAGGTGCTGGCCGCCGGCCGCGGCCAGATCGCCGGCGTCGGGGCGCGGGTCGAGCAGGCGAAGCTGCAGGCGGCCGCCGACGCCGGGATGATGATCGCCATCCATGCCCTGGGCGATCCCGATCCGAGCCGCCACGGCCCGCTAGACGGGACCTTCCGGCGCGGCGATTTCGACGGGACCGCCCTGGCCATCGCCGTTCAGGACGAGCGCGGCAAGGTTCCCCTCGACGGGGTGAACGCCACCCAGTCGCGGGCCCTGTTCGAGAACGCCGGGGCGAGCGGCCCCCGGGTGGACGCCCTGGTCGCCGAACTGACCGATTTCCAGTTCGGCGATCAGGATTCGGACTCGGACATCCCGGCCCCCCCCGTCCCGCCCAGCCCCTACGGGCAGGTCCGCCACGGCGGCTTTCGCACCGTCGGCGACCTGATGGCGCTCAAGGACATGGACGCGGCCCTGTTCGCGCGCATCGCGCCGGCGGTGACGGTGTTCTTCGAGGAGAGCGGCCCTTTCCAACCCAACAACGCCGGGGAATTGGCGCGAACCACCATGACCGCCGAGGAGGAGGCGACGCCCGATCTGTTCGCGCAGGAGAACGCCGCCGCCGAGCAATCAGGGGACGAACCGCCGCCCCCCGAGGACCTCGACCTGATCGGCCGCACCCTCACGGTGTCGGTCGTCGCCGCCGATCGGCGCGGCGCGCGGGCCCATCGCACGGCGATCGTCGAACTGACCGGCGACAGCCGTCAGCCCTATTGGGTCCGCTATCAGGAGTGACGACGGCGGCTCAAAAGGTGAAGGCCCCGTAAAGCCACACGATCCAGATCGCCAGGCAGAGAGGCGGCCCAAACGCGGTTCGCGCGCGCAGCGAGGCGCGGCCCCGCCCCGCCGCCCGGACCGCGACCCAGGCCAGGGCGAGGAGGCAGGCGACGATCGCCACCGACGGCAGGGGCCGCCAGCCGAGCCACGCCCCGCCCGCGGCCAGTAGCTTGGCGTCGCCCAGGCCCAGGGCCTCTTCGCCACGCAGGCGCCAGAAGGCCCAGCCGATCGCCGCCAGGACCGCGTATCCGGCGGCCGCGCCCACCAGACGATCCAGGATCGGCGCGCCCGGCAGGGCGAAGGCGGCCGCCAGCCCGGCGCCCAGCAGGGGGAGGGTCAGGCGGTCGGGCAGGCGGAACACCCGCCCATCGACGACGGCCAAGGTCAGCAGGGCCCAGCCGAGGATGAGGCTCAGCGCCAGGACCAGGCCCGGCGGCGTCGCCGCCGCCGCCCAGCCGAACACCGCCACAACGGCGGCCGTCATCGCCGCCGGGGGCGGTCCCGGCCGCTCCCCATAGGCCCGCGCCACCCGCCCCGCCGCCCAGCCGGCCGGAATGGCGGCGACGAGCGCGCCCGCCGCCCAGGCGATCTGGCTCCATGGCGGCGTCACGGTCCCGGTTGAACCGGCGCATGTCCCCCGCCCCCTCCCCCGTGAACGGGGAAGGATCGCGGCGGCCAAATCCTCCTCCGCGAAGCGGGGGAGGGGGACCGCCGGAAGCGGTGGAGGGGGCGGCCGCGTCGCGATTCCATCAAATTCGATTCCTGCTCTAAGCCCATAAAGGGGAGGGAGGCATTAGGCCATGGCGGGAGGCGCCGGAGGCGAGGGTGCGCCAGGGCGAGGTAGTCGGATTCGTTGGGGCGACCGGCCTGGCGACGGGGCCGTACTGGCATTACGAAGTGTTCGCCGGCGGTCGGCGGATCGCCGTGGTGGCGACCGCTGGCTGAAGGCGAGGCGGAAACTCGCCCGCTTCTGGCCGGCAATGAGACGCCACCGTTCGATTCAGGGCGGCTTTGTGACGATCAGTGCTTTACAGCACCGGCGCTTTGGGATTGGGTGCGGCGGCGATGGACCGACCCCTGCTCCGGCCGTCGCGCCAAACAAAGGGAAACGCCAATATGTCGAAACTGTCCTCGCTTTTCTGTGGAACGGCCTACGGTAAGGTGTCCACCCTGCTGCTGGCCTCCGCCCTGGGCGGCCTCGTCGCCGGCCAAGCCGCCGCCGCGCCAGTGCAACCCAAGCTCGTATCCATGAGCCACGTGGCCGCGCCGCAGCGTACGGCGGTCACGGTGAACCTGCGGGCCCTCGGCGCCGCCTCCGCCCGCGACGCCGCCAAGTCGGGTTCGGCTCCGCAAGCCAAGGGCGGCAAAGAATATCGCAACATTCCGCTGCGCACCGTCCGACCTCATCATGTCTTCACCCAGGCCGAAGCGGCCGTCGGCGCGCCCGAGGCCCCCTCGGTCAGCACCCTGGTCGCCGCCCCCCCTCCCGGCGCCAGCTTCGTCGGCCTCGACCATTTCGACCAGCGCAACCTCGCCGACAACGGCAACCAGTTCTCGCTCGAGCCGCCCGATCAGGCGCTGGCGGTGGGCAAGGGCCGTATCGTGGAAGTCGTGAACAGCGCCTTGCAGGTCTATGACACCAGCGGCAACGCCCTTCTCGCCGCGCCGGTGTCGGTGAACCGTTTCTTCGGCCTGCCGTCGGAGTTTGATCGCACCACTCTTATCCGGGGCCCGTTCATGTCTGACCCGCGCGCCTACTACGATTGGGCGACCCAACGGTTCTTCGTGGCCGAATTCGCGTCGGCCGTGGACGCCAACGGCAATGATGTCGGTATTTCGGTGCAATACCTGGCCGTGAGCCAGACCTCCGACCCGACCGCAGGGTGGAACATCTACAGCTACTCCACCACCAACGGTAACGTCGCCGGCTGCCCCTGCCTGCCCGACTATAACCAGCTCGGGATCGATGCGAGCGGGGTCTATATCACCAACAACCTGTTCTCGTACGCTGACGGTCACTACGTCGGCGCCTCCATCTACGCCTTACCCAAGGCGGCCCTGGAATCCGGCGGTCCGGCCAACGTGCTGCAGTTTCCGGTGCTGACCGGCAACTTCACCGTTCATCCCACGGTCTCGCCGCCGCATTCGCGCACCGCCCTCGAAAACGGCGGCACCGAGTATGCGTTGGAGAATGTGGCCGATTTCACCGACAACGGCATCGGCAAGGCGATCAACGTGTTCGCGATCACCAACACCCGGTCGCTGGCCGGGTCGGCGCCAAGCCTGGGCCTGCAGGAGGTCACTCTGGCCACCCAGCGGGTTTCGGCCAATCTGCCGCCGGCCATCCAGATGAACGGACCGCGGCCATTGGGCGACAGCCTGGGCGAACCGGTGCCCATGCTTGAGAGCCTCGACGGCCGCTTCGCCTCGAACCCGGTCTATGTCAACGGCACCATCTGGGCGGTGACCCCCACCGCCGTCCGTGACGCCCACCACACCCACGACGGCGTGGCGTGGTATCAGTTGACGGCCTCGGGGAACGCCACTTCCTTCAACGTCAGCCTCACCAACCAGGGCATCATCGCCGGACCCCAGCACACCGACCTCATCATGCCGGCGATCGCCATGAACGCAGCCGGAGTCGGCTATATCGGCGTCACCATCACCGGGAAAACCCGCTTCCCCAGCAGCGCGACCATCGCCATGCCGCAGTTTGGCGGCCCCATCGTAAAACTCGCCGGGGTCGGCGCCCTGCCGGACGACGGTTTCACCGCCTATCCGGAGTACGGCGGCAACGGGGTCGGGCGCTGGGGCGATTACGGCGCCGCCTCGATGGACGAGTTCGGCAATTTCTGGATGGCCAACGAGTATATTCCCAACACCAACCAGCACCCCCGCACCTTGCTGGCCAATTGGGGAACCTACGTCCAGCGCCTGGCTCCCTAGAGGGCTCGCCTGGGGCCCGGAGACGGGTCTAGCATTGTAGCGATACGACTCAGGCGGACGCGTACAACGTCCGTCTGAGTTGCTTTTTGGCGAGGGCCTGAACCTTTGACAGGGCCGGACGGCGACACGCTCGGCGAGCGAGCCAAGGCGGCGCTGGGGCGGCGCGACGCCCGCTCGGCCCTCGACCTGCTGGCCCAGATCCCGGCCGCCGCCACCACCGCCGACACCTTCCTCGACAAGGCCCTCGCCCTTCGCCTGCTGGGCGAGCCGGCGGCCGCCGTGGCGGCGCTGGACGGCGCCCTGGCCCTGGAGCCGCGTCACTTTCTGGCCCTGCTTTCCAAGGGCGCCCTGCTCGAGCGCCTGGGCGAGGGCAAGGCGGCGGCGGTTATCTACAAGAACGCCCTGGCCGTGGCCCCGCCGACGGCCGAACTGCCGCCGGCCCTGGCCGCGCCGATCGAAAGGGCCCGCCAGGCGGTGGCCGGCCATGCGGCGGCCTTGGCCGACCACCTGCGCGCCGCCGTGGCCAGCCTGCGCGCCGACGCCTCCGACGAGGCGGTGGGCCGGTTCGACGAGGCCCTGAGCATCTACGCCGGCGAGACGCGGGCCTATGTCCAGGAACCACTGCTCCTTTCCTATCCCCGCCTGCCGGCGATCCCGTTTTACCAGCGGGCGCTGTTTCCCTGGCTGGCCGAGCTGGAGGCCGCGACGCCGGCGCTCCAGGCGGAACTGGCCGCGGTGCTGGAAGCGCAAGCCGACGACTTCGCCCCCTACATCGCCTTCCCGCCCGGGAGGCCGGTCAACCAATGGGGCGAACTCAACCACTCGCGGCGTTGGGCCTCGTTCTTCCTGTGGCGGGACGGCGCGCGGCAGGGCGGGGCGTGCGCGGCCTGCCCCAGGACCGCCGCCCTCCTGGAATCCCTGCCGATGACCGACCAGCCGGGCTTCGCCCCGACCGCGATGTTTTCGGTCCTGGAGCCGCGCACCCGCATTCCCGCCCACACTGGCTCCGCCAACACCCGCCTGATCGTCCACCTGCCGCTGATTCTGCCCGGCCCGGCCCGCTTCCGGGTCGGCAACGTCACCCGCCCCTGGCGGATGGGGGAGGCATGGGTGTTCGATGACACCATCGAGCACGAGGCGTGGAACGACGCCGACGCGCCGCGCGCCATCCTCATCTTCGACATCTGGAACCCGCTGCTTTCGGAGGCCGAACGGCGCCTGGTGTCGGCGATGATGACCGCCAAGAACGCGTTCATGAAGATGGGGTAGGGGGGGCTTTGTCCTACGTCCCCCAGGCCCTTGCGAACGCCACCACCTGAGCGGCCACCGTCTCTACCTGCCAGGCGTCTCTGGGATCGAGGAAGGTCCCGTCGGGGTCGAACAAGCCCTGGCCGGTGTTCAGCGCCGCGCCCAGGGGGGTGGGCCAGCCGCGCAGGGCGTGGACGATGGAGCGCAGGGCCGCCAGCGTCGAGCCGCAGGCCTGCCAGCCGGTGGCCGTCACCACGCATCCCACCGCCCGCCCGTCGAAATAGGGGCGGGGGTCGCCGCGTAGGCCCTCCAGGCTATCGAGGGCGTTCTTGACCAGGCCGGAGATCGAGCCGTGATAGCCCGGCGTGGCCACGATCAGGCCGTCGGCGTGGCGCACCGCGTCCAGCAACCGGTCCCGCTCGGCATGAGGACGCGAGTCGTCGGGGTTGTAGAGCGGCAGGGCGGCCATGAAAGCGCCGCCGAACAGCAGGGTGCGGGCCCCCAGGGCCTCGGCGGCGGCGAGGGCCTTGACCAGCGCCGTCTCGCTGGTCGAGTCCGGCCGCGCGGTACCCCCCAGGCCGACGATCGACGGGTGAGGCCTTGCGCTCACGCTCCGGCCGGGCCGCCCCGCCCCGCCGCGCGGCGTTTGTCGAGTTCGGCCAGTTCGCCGGCGTATTTGTCGGCGGCCGCCTGGCGCAGTTTGGGGATGTGATAGGCGGGAAAGAGGTCGTTGTCCGCCTGGTAGTCGCGCAGCACCTGCTTGGCCACCGTCACCTTGTGAACCTCGGTGGGACCGTCGGCGATCCCCATCACCAAGGCGCCGGTGATCATGCCCATGAACGGCATCTCGTTGGAGACGCCCAGCGCCCCGTGGATATGCAGGGCGGCGGCGGCGATGTCGTGATAGACCTTCGGCATGGCCACCTTGACGGCGGCGATATCCTTGCGGACCGCCTTGTAGTCCCCCAGCTTGTCGATCTTCCAGGCGGTGTGCAGGACCAGCAGGCGGAATTGCTGGAGCTGGATCCAGGCGTCGGCGATCTGCTCCTGAACCATCTGCAGGTCGGCGAGGCGCCCGTCGCGGGTCTGGCGCGACACGGCGCGCCGGCACATCAGGTCGAGGGCGTGCTGGCACGCCCCCACGGTGCGCATGGCGTGGTGGACCCGTCCGCCGCCCAGCCGCGTCTGGGCTATGACGAAGGCGCCGCCGCGCTCGCCCAGCAGGGCGTCCCGGGGAACGCGGACATCGTTATAGCGGATATAGCCGTGGCCACCCTCGCCCTCGTGGTCGCCCACCGCGATGTTGCGGATGGTCTCGACGCCGGGCGTGTCGGTGGGGACCAGGAAGATGGAGGTGCGCCGGTAGGGGTCTTTGGCCTCCGGGTCGGTGACCGCATAGACCACCAGCAGCTTGGCCCAGCGCGAATTGCTGGAAAACCACTTCTCGCCGTTGATCGCCCATTCGTCGCCGACCAGCTCGGCGCGGGTGGTGAAGGTCAGGGGATCGGAACCGCCGGTCGGCTCGCTCATGGAAAAGGCCGAGCGGATGTCGCCATTCAGAAGCGGCGCCAGCCACCGTTCCTTCTGCTCCGGCGTCCCGTAGTGGGCGATGATCTCGGCGTTGCCGGTATCGGGCGCCTGACAGCCGAAGATGGTGGGGGCCAGGGCGTTGCGGCCGAGCTTCTCGTTGATGAGGGCCAGCTTGAGCTGGCCGAAGCCCTGGCCGCCCAGTTCGGGGCCGAGGTGACAGGCCCACAGGCCCTGGTCGCGGACCTTTCGCTGCAGGGGCTTGATGAAGGTCTCCCGGCCGGCCGCGCCGTGGATGGCCATGCCCAGATGGGAGACCGGCTCGACCTCGTCGGCCATGAAGGCGTCGATCCAGTCGAGCTTCTTCTGGAACTCCGGGTCGGTTTCGAAATCCCAGGCCATGGCGCGTCTCCTCTCGAGGGTCCGACCTTGACGCCTCATCGGCGACGCGACAACCCGTCTTGCTCGTCCAGCGCCGCGCGCATCCGCGCCATGAACGGGCCATCCAACGCCGGGTCGAACCGCCGGGCCGTGCTCCAATCATAGGCGACGCAGGCCGGACGGCGGCGATCGGCCTCGGTTTCGCTCAGATAGCGCGGCGTGATGTGAGTGTGCAGCGACGGCTCCTGGTTGCACCAGGTCTCATAGTTGATCCGCCAGGCGCCGGTGATCTCCAGCAGCACGTCGCCGATCCTGGTCACATCCAGCCAATAGCGGGCGCGCATTGACTCGCTCAAGGCGTTGACACTTTCCACGACGGGATCGGCGAGCAGCAGGCAATAGCCGGCCAACGGTTGCACATCGCCGATCATCAGCCAGCCGGATGGCATTTTCGAGATCACATACGGGTTCTCGCCTCGCCGCGCCGCCTCGACCCGCGCCTCGATCATATTGGTCATCCGCCGCTCCTTGCGTGTATGAGCGGCCCATGCCTGTTTCCCGCGCCCCGATGCAAGAGCGCGCCGACCGCGCCGCCGCCTGGTTCGAGGAACTGCGCGACCGCCTCGTCGTCGCCTTCGAGACCCTGGAGGACGAGGCGCCGGAGGAACTCTACCCCGGCGCGCCCGGCCGCTTCGAACTGACGCCGTGGGCGCGGGCGGGGGGCGGGGGCGGGGTGATGGGCCTGATGCGCGGCCGTTTCTTCGAGAAATGCGGCCTGCATGTCTCGCGGGTCCACGGCGAATTCACCGCGGAGCTGGCCGCCGCGATGCCGGGTGGCGCCGACGATCCGCGTTTCGTCGCCACGGGGATCAGCCTGATCGCCCATATGGCCAGCCCCCGCGTCCCGGCCGTGCATATGAACACCCGCTATCTCGAGACGACGCGGGGTTGGTTCGGCGGTGGGGCGGATCTGACGCCGCTCTACGCGGAGCAGCGAAACGAGGGCGCCCCGGACGCGGCGATGTTTCACGCCGCCCTGCGCCGCGCCTGCGACACCCACGACCGCGCCTGGTACGAGCGCTACAAGGCCGAGTGCGACCGCTATTTCTTTCTGCCGCACCGAGGCGAGCCGCGCGGGGTCGGCGGCGTCTTCTACGACCGGCACGACAGCGGCGACTTCGAGCGCGACTTCGCCTTCACCCGCGATGTCGGGCTGGCGGTGCTGGACGTCTTCCCCACGATCGCCCGCCACCGGATGAGCGAGCCGTGGACCGCCGCGGATCGCGAGGAACAGCTCATCCGCCGCGGCCGCTATGTGGAGTTTAACCTGCTCTACGATCGCGGCACCCTGTTCGGGCTCAAGACCGGCGGCAATATCGAATCGATCCTCTCCTCCCTGCCGCCAGTGGTGAAGTGGCCGTGAGGGCTCGCGCCTAACCCGCCAGAAATCCCCCGATCCAGCGTCCCAGCCGGGCGCGGTCGTCGGGTCCCGCCAGCGAAGCGATGGCCGCGTCGGCCTGTCCCTCGCCGTAGCGGCCGCGGCGCGCCTCGATCAGCGCCCGGGCGTAGGCGGGGTCGAACTCGGGGTGGAGCTGGATGGAGACGGCGGGCTGGTCGTCCCAGGCGAGCATGCCCATGGGGGTGAAATCGCTGCCGGCCAGGACCGCGGTGTTGGGAGGCGCCTCGACCACCTGATCCTGGTGCGAGGCCGGCGCGGCGACGCTCGCCGCCTCGTCCATCCACGGCCGGCGGTGAAGGATCTCATAGCGGTGCAGGCCGACGCCCCAGCCCTTGGGCGACTTTATGACCCGGCCGCCGAACGCCTGGGCCATCAGCTGATGACCGAAACAGACACCGACCAGGGCCGCCCTGCCCCTGGCGTCGCGCAGGAAACGCTCGGTCGCGCCGATCCAGGGCAGGGGGTCGTAGACCCCGGCCGCCGAGCCGGTGATCAGGTAGCCGGCGCAGGCCGTGGGCGTCGCCGGCAGCTCGCCGGCCTGGACATCGAAGTGGACCCATTCGAACGCCGCCTCGCCCAGCAGATGTTCGAACATGACCCCATAGTCGCCGAACCGGGCGACGAGATCGGCCGGCGGGACGCCGGTTTCCAGAATGCCGATTTTCAATAGATCATTCCCTGGACCACCGATTTGAGCCGCTCGACAACCGACAGTTTATCGAGGGTGAAGTCATTGTCGATCCACCACGCCTCCACTTCACGCAGCACCTGGCCGACCGCCGGGCCGCGGGGGACGCCGGCCGCCGTCACCTCTTCGCCGGTGAGGGGCAGGGCGGGCCTCGGCCAGCCTCGCGCCATGGGCAGCAGGGCCCGCCACTGGATCGCCGCCGCCGGCCGATCCGACGCCGCCCAGGCCAGGGTGGCCCGGTCGCAAAAAGTTTCCGCGCCCAGCCGGTAGACCGCCTGGCGCACCTGGCGCGGACTCGTCCAGGAGACCAGCGGCGGCTCGGTCCCCAGGGCCGCCGCCAGACGGTCGCGCTGGGCGTTGGAGAGGCGCAGCCGCGCCGCCGCCGCCTTGCCCACCGCCGGATCGGGCGGGAGGAGGGCGGCCAGGCGCAGGAGGGCGTCCTCGGTGAACAGCATCCCCGTCTCGATGGCGACCAGGGCCTCGAACCGGGCCACGTCCTGGGCTTCCGGAAGAATGAGGCCCAGCACCCCGGTCTCGGCCATCAGAGCGACGGCGCGGCGCGGATCCTCGGCGGCCAGCAGGGTCAACAGCTCCTTGCCCACCCGTTCGGCGGAAAGGCCGGCGATGAGGCCCCGCAGATCCCGACAGGCCGCCACGGCGGCGCCGTCCGGCTCGCCGCGCCCGTACCAGGCCAGGAAGCGGAAAAACCGCGGGATGCGCAGGGCGTCCTCGGCGATGCGGGCGCGGGGGTCGCCCACGAACACGATCCGGCCGGCCAGGGCGTCGGCCACCCCTTCGCCGGTGGGGTCGAACAGGCGCCCCCGCGTGTCGGCGTAGAGGGCGTTGAGGCGAAAATCGCGCCGCGCGGCGTCCTGGGCCCAATCGTCGGTGAAGGCGACCGTCGCGTGGCGCCCATCGGTCTCCACGTCCCGGCGCAGGGTGGTGATCTCGAAGGGGCGGCCGTGGGCCACCGCGGTGATGGTGCCGTGCGCGGCGCCGGTGGGGACGGCCTTGAGGCGGGCCGCCTTCAGGGCGGCGGTGACGTCGCCGGGTGTCAGGGCGGTGGCGATGTCGATGTCGCTCACCGGCCGCTTCATCAGGGTGTTGCGCACGCAGCCGCCGACGAAGCGCGCGCCGTCGTCGCCGCCGGCGGCGTTCAGGGCCGCCATGACCTCAAGCGTGGCCGGATCGGTCATCCATGGCTGGATCGGTAGGGTGTCGGTGAACTCAAGCAACCGCCGCTCCATACAATCGCTCGGAGAGGGCGCGCAGGATGCCCGCCGTCGCCCCCCAGATGAACCGGTCTTCCCAGGTCATGCCATAGAAGCGCCGGACGGTCCCGGCCGGGATTTCCCGCTCGTGCTCCTCGTGGTTGGCGGGGTCCATCAAAAAACCGAATGGCGTCTCGAAGACGTCGGCCACCTCGGCGGGATTGAGTGTCAGGGTGAAGCCTGGCGCGATGAACCCGACCACCGGCGTCACCTCATAACCGGTGCCGGTGCGGTAGGGCGTCGATAGCCCCGCCAGGGTGACCAGCGCCGGATCAAGCCCGATCTCCTCGTCCGCCTCGCGCAGCGCCGTACGCCAGACGGTCTCGCCGGGATCGCAGCGACCGCCGGGCAGGGCGACCTGGCCGGTATGCGAGCGCAGGGTGTCGGCGCGGCGGGTAAGGATCACCGAGGGCCCATCGACGTGCTCCACCAGGACAATCAGCACCGCCGCCGGCGTCAGGTCGGGGTCTCCGGGGGCCGACCGGGCCGATTCGAGCGGATCGAGATGGTCGGCGATCCAGGCGCGCAGGGTGTTCACGCCCGGCCGCTCCCGGCCGGCCCGATGGCGAACCACATGCCATTCGAGCCGACGCACGGCGTCGGCCCGCCCGCCAGGTCGCGATCCTCGGCCATCGCCGCCAGTTCGTAGAACACCGGCCGGGCGATCCGCGCCTCCAGGCCGGCGCGCACATGCACATAGGGCCGAGGCTCGCCGGTCAGCGGGTCGAGGCTCACCCGGATGGCGTTGTCTGGCCCCGCCTCCGTCACATCGCCGACATTGGTCGTGAATCTCAGCGCCTCGCCGACCTTGTCCACCCGCACCGCGATAAACGGCGCGTCCTCCACCGTGATGGCCAGCTTCTCCACCGGCGTCACCAACACGAAACCGTCCGGGTCCTTGCGCAAGACGGTGGAAAACAGCCGCACCAGCGCCTCGCGCCTGATCGGCGCCCCCTCGTGGCGCCACTCGCCACCGCGCTTGATGACGATATCGATCCGGCCGCAATGGGCCGGGTTCCACAGATGCACCGGCGGCAAGCCGCGCCCCGGCGCCTGCCTTGCCGCCGCGGCCACGCCCTCCAGTCCGTCCCCCGCCGTTTCGATCATGGACCTACAGGTAGGCTCGGCGGCGGGCAGGCTCAAGCGCGGGTTGAAGAGCCATTTTCACGACCCCCGCCGTTCGTCCCCGCTCAGGGTGGTGATCCAGGTCTTGCCGTCCTTGGAGGTCTGGATGTCGAAGTGGATGCGGTCGGGGCCAAGGAACTGGTTGAGGGTGCGCTCGCGCAAGGGGTGGTCCTTGTCGCCGGCGGGGCCAGCGGCATAGACCCAGCGGTCGCCGTCGATGGCCAGATGATACCAGGGATGCGGCGCCGCCGCATCGGCGGTGAGCGCCTGGGTGCGATAGGTCTGGCCCTCGGCGGTCCTGCCCTGAGGTAGAAACACCACCAGGGCCGCCGGCTTGCCGTTCACCACCTGCTCGCAGGCGTAGAAGAGGCCGGTGCGGGCGCAGTGGTTTTCCAGATGCGTGGCCTTGCCGTCGCTGGAGGCGACCGTCCAGGCCCCGGCGTAAAGCTTCAGCGGCGCGTAGGGGTCGTCCGCCTGGGCCGCCCCCGCGGCGCCGACGGGGCCGAGCGCGCATAGCGCCGTGAGAGCGCAAAGGGCGCGGCGGTTCGATCGGCGAGCGTCCATTGTGTTTTCCATCATCCCTATTTGGCTCCCTTCACGGCAAGGCGGGTTAGGGCTGGCGGGGCGCCCGGTCAACGCCGGCGTTGCGACAACGCCGGCCGGCGCGCTATGGCCCATCATGTCCGACCCAGCCAGCGCCCTGCCCTCGGCCCGCGCCCTGCTGCGCGAGGGCGACTACATGCGGTTCTGGGCGTCGCGCTGGATGGGCAGCCTGGGCTCGCAGATCCAGAGTGTGACCATGGGCTGGCAGGTCTATGAGATCTCCAGGCGCACTCTGGGCGTCGGCCAGTCGGCGTTCAACGTCAGCCTGATCGGCCTGATCACCTTCGCGCCGCTGTTCTTTCTCGCCCTGCCGGCGGGGGAGACCGCCGACCGCCACGATCGGCGAGCAGTTCTGCTCGTCTGCTACGCCGGCGAGACCTGCGCGGTGGCGATCCTGGCGGCGGCGGCGCTGCTGCACTTCGCCACCGTGCCCTTGCTGCTCGGCGTGGCCGTCCTCTTCGGCGCGTCGCGGTCGTTCTTTTCCCCGGCCATGTCGGCGCTGGGGCCGATGATGGTGCCGCGAGCGCTTCTGCCCCGCGCCATCGCCTGGAATTCCCTGGCCTGGCAGTCGGCCTCGGTGGCCGGGCCGGCGGCCGCCGGCCTGCTGATCGCCGTCTCCACCGGAGCCGCCTACAGCGTCACCCTCGGCCTCTATCTCGCCGCCGCCGTCGCCCTGCTGGCGATCCGGCGGAGCACCCGCCCGCAGGTCCAGCCCGGCTCGCGCCTGGCCCTGGTCAAGGAGGGCCTGGCCTATGTGTGGGGTCACAAGGTGATCTTCGGGGCCATTTCGCTGGATCTGGCGGCGGTGATCCTGGGCGGCGCGCGGGCGCTCTTTCCCGCCTTCGCCCGCGACGTGCTGCATGTGGGGCCGGAGGGGTTCGGCGTTCTGCAGGCGGGCCCGGCCATCGGCGCGACGGCGGTGGGGCTGTGGCTCGCCGCCCACCCCATCCGGCGCCGCGCCGGCGCGATCATGTTCGCCGGGGTCGGCGTGTTCGGCGCGGCGACGGTGGTGTTCGGCCTCTCCAAGCTCCTGTGGCTGTCGGTGATCGTCCTGGCCGTCCTGGGCGGGGCCGACATGCTGAGCGTCTTTGTCCGCCAGACCCTGATCCAGCTGATGACCCCCGACGCCATGCGCGGGCGGGTGGCGGCGGTCTCCACCCTGTTCATCAGCGCCTCCAACGAGCTGGGTGAGTTCGAAAGCGGTCTGGCGGCGCGGTTCCTGGGACCGGTCGGGGCGGCGGTGTTCGGCGGCGTCGGCGCCCTGATCGCCACCGGCGTCTGGGCCCGCTTCTTTCCCGCCCTGCGTCGGGCCGACCGCCTGGAATAGGCCGCTCGAATCCTCGATGTCGCCCTACTCCGTCGTCTCGCGGCCCGTGGGCCTCACCCCGACCCGGCCTCCCCCAACTCGGCCAGAAGCTCGTCCGTGTTCTCGCCGAGCCTCGGCGGATGGCGGCGGATGTTGGCCGGAGTGGCCGAATATTTCACCGGCGGGCGCAGGCTGACATAAGGCCCGGCGTCCGGGTGCTCGTAGCGCTCGAAAAGGCCCACGGCGGCCAGATGCGGATCGCCCTGCAGATCCTCCAGCCGGTTCATCCGCACCACCGGGATCTGCAGGGGTTTCAAAAGCGCCAGCCACTCGTCGGTGGTGCGGGTGGGGGTGACTTCCTCGACCAGGGCGTAGAGCTCGCGCACATGCCGCGCCCGGGTCTTGTAGTCGGCGAAGCGCGGATCCTTGCCGAAGGTCTCGGCCCAGCCGGCGGCGGCGAAGAACTGGTCCCACTGGGCGTCGGTGTAGGGGAGCAGGCCGATATGACCGTCCTTGGTCGGGAAGGGTTTGCGCTCCGGGTTGGCGACGCGGGTGTAGGCCCAGGGGCCGGTGGGCGGGTCGTAGACGTGGCCGAAGAAGTGTTCGGCCAGGGTGAAGCTGGTGACGCATTCCAGCATCGGCACCTCGACGAACTGACCCTCGCCGGTTCGCTCGCGGTGGAAAAGCGCGGCGGTGATCGCCTGGGCCATGAACAGGCCCGCCACCTTGTCGGCGACCAGGGTCGGGATGAGCCGGGGCGTCGGATCGCCATCGACCCGGCCGAGCAGGTCGGCCAGGCCCGAGGCCGACTGCACCAGATCGTCATAGGCCGGCTCGCCGGCGTAGGGGCCCTCCGATCCGTAGCCGGCGCCATGAACATAGACGATGTCCGGCCGCGCGGCCTTGACCGCCTCATAGTCCAGGCCCAGCCGCTTCAAGCCATCGTAGCGGACCGAGGCGGCGAAGACGTCGCTGGTGGCGATCAGGCGCTTGAGCGCCCGCGCCGCCTTCTCCTGACGCAAGTCGAGCAGCATGGAGCGCTTGTTGCGGTTGATGGTCATGTAGATGGGGCCGAGGTCTTCGGGCGCGCCGGCCGGGGGATGGCCGGCCCAGCGCATGATGTCGCCGCCGCCGCCGCGCCGGCCGGCCGGAAACTCGATCTTGATCACATCGGCCCCCAGGTCGCCCAGCATCGCCGTGGCGTAGGCCCCGAACACCACGCTGGTCATGTCCACGATGCGCACCCCCTTCAGGGGGCCGGTGGCCTCGGCCGCCAGTTCATGGGTTTTCGCCAACTTGTCCTCCCTGGGCATGACGCCAGCGCCTTCCACCCTTACAGTGATCGCGGGAAGCGCGAAATTCGCGAAACCGGGGAGCGCGCATGGACTTCGAGCTTTGCGAAGAACATCGGATGCTGGCCGACCTCGCCGGGCGGTTCGTCGATGACGAGCTGATGCCGCTGGAGGCCGCCGTCCTGGCCCGCGAGGCGGCGGGCGAGTCCTTAAGCATCGGCGAGGCCGAGCGGCGGCGCATCGACGAGGTTTCCAGAAAGCTCGGCCTGTGGGGCCTGGACGCCCCGGAGGACGTGGGCGGGGCCGACCTGCCGCGGGTCGCCCTGGTCGCCGTCAACGAGCACCTGGGCCGCACCGTCACCCCCTACACCCTGCCGCCGGACTCGCCCAATCTGCGCATGCTGATGGCCACCGTCACCGAGCGCCAGCGCGAGGCCTATCTGGCGCCTTATGTGCGCGGCGAGACCGTCTCGGCCATCGGCATCTCCGAACCGGGGGCGGGGGCCGACCCGGCCGGCATGACCACTCGGGCCGTCCGTGATGGTGAGGACTGGGTGATCAACGGCCGCAAGATCTGGATCAGCCGGGCGGCCGACGCCGATTTCACCATCCTGATGGCGGTGACCGACAGAGAAAAGGGGGCGCGCGGCGGCATCTCCGCCTTCTTGATCGACAAGGGGACGCCCGGTTTCAACGTCCTGCGCCGCATCCCGATGATCGGCGGGGCGGCCACCTACGAGGTCGCCCTCAAGGATTGCCGGGTCGAAGGTTGGAAACTGCTGGGAACCGAGGGCCAGGGCTTCGCGCCCATGCAGATTCGGCTGGGCACGCGGCGCCTGGAGATGGCCGCCTGGTCGATCGGCATGGCGGGGCGGGCGCTTTCCATGATCTGCGAATTCGCCCCCCAGAGGGTGACCTTCGGCCAGCCGCTCTCGCACCGCGGCGTCATCCAGGGCTGGGTGGCCGACGCCGCCACCCAGATCCACGCCGCCCGGCTGATGACCTACGACTGCGCCTGGAAGCTCGATCAGGGGCGCGAGGCGCGCCAGGAAATCTCCATGATCAAAGCCTTCGCCACCGAAATGGCCTGGACCGTGGTCGATCGGGCCATGCAGGCCTTCGGGGCCATGGGCATGACCAAGGAGATGCCCCTGCAACTCATGGCGGCCAAGCTTAGAACCATGCGCATCTACGACGGCCCCACCGAAGTCCACCAATGGGTGGTGGCCCGCAACCTGTTGGGATCGAAACGATGAAAGATCAGTACGGCGATATTTCGCTCCGTCGCGACGGCCATGTGGCCGTGCTGGAGATCGACCGGCCGCCGCACAATTTCGTCAGCGTCGAGATGATGGGCGATCTGGCCGACGCCCTGGAGGCCATCGACGGCGAGCGCGACCTGCGCGCGTCCGTGCTGGCCTCGGCGGGCAAGGCGTTCTGCGCCGGCGCTGACCTCGCCTCGCCCTCCGGGGTCGGCGGCGAGGGGATGGCGGGGATCAACCCGCTCTACGCCCAGGCGGTGCGCCTCTTTTCCACCCGCAAGCCGATCGTGGCGGCGGTGCAGGGCGCGGCGGTGGGGGCGGGGCTGGGCCTGGCCCTGATCGCCGATTTCCGGGTGGCGGCGCCGCAGGCGCGCTTTGCCGCCAACTTCGTCAAGCTCGGCTTCCACCCGGGCTTCGGCGTCACCCACACCTTGCCGCGCGTGGTCGGCGTTCAGCGCGCCGCCCTGATGTGCCTGACCGGCCGGCGGATCAAGGCCGAGGAAGCCCTGGGCTGGGGCCTCATCGACCAGATGGTCCCCCTCGATGAGTTGGGCGCCGCGGCCCTCGGCCTGGCCCGCGAGATCGCCGCCGCCGCCCCCCTCGCCGTCGAATCCACCCGCGCCACGATGCGCGCCGGACTGGCGGCGGCGGTCAAGGCCCAGACCGACCACGAACTCATCGAACAGACCCGTCTGCGCCACACCGCCGATTTCGCCGAGGGGGTGAAGTCGGTGAACGAGCGCCGACCGGGGGTGTTCGTGGGGGCGTGAGACGAGGGGCGCCGCGGGCCCTAGACGACGCGCGCCGGCGGCCGCAGTTCGCCTCTTTCATCCTGCACATGCAGCAGGACCGGCAACCCGGCCGACTTCTTCGCCAGACGACGGGCGGCCCTCTCGGCGCCCCGCCTTGTCTCGTAGGCGCCGAAACGCAGACCGGCCCCGACGATCGTCCATGCGCCGTCCTGATGGACAACGCCGTAATGCACTTCCTCCACGGCGAACTCCCTGACTTAGGATCATACTGGCTGGGCGCCGTGTCCATACTGAGGCGCCCTCTGGTTTCAATCGCGGCCCGACCTTAGGATCGGGCATTCAAGGGAGGCCGCGGCTCGTGCCCACACTCAATCGCGACGGCGTCGATCTCTACTACGAAGTCCACGGCGACGGCCCCGCCCTCCTGCTCTCCCACGGCTATTCGGCCACCTCCCAGATGTGGCGGGGGCAGATCGAGGCGTTGTCGCGCCGCCACCGGCTGATTGTCTGGGACATGCGCGGTCACGGCCAGTCCGGCTCGCCGGAAGACCCGGTCGCCTACAGCGAAGCCGCCACCGTGGCCGACATGGCGGCGCTGCTGGACGCGGTGGGGGCGCGGGAGGCCATCGTCGGCGGCTTGTCGCTCGGCGGCTACATGAGCCTGGCCTTTCACCTCGCCCATCCGACGCGGGTCAAGGCGCTGATGGTCTTCGACACCGGCCCGGGCTTTCGCAAGGACGAGGCGCGCGAAGCCTGGAACGCCCGCGCCCAACGGACCGCCGACCGTTTCGAGAGCGAGGGCCTCGGGCGGCTGGCCAGGGCGGGCGTCGAGGCGCGGACTAGCACGCACCGCTCGGCCAAGGGCCTGGCGCTGGCGGCGCGGGGGATGCTGGCCCAGAAGGACGCGCGGGCGATCGACAGCCTGCCGGCCATCGCCGTTCCCACCCTGGTGTTGGTGGGCGCCGACGATGCGCCCTTCCTCGCCGCCTCCGACTACATGGCGGCCAAGATTCCCGGCGCCGCGAAGGTCGTCATTCCGGGCGCCGGCCACGCCGCCAACATCGACCAGCCAGAGGCGTTCAACGCCGCCGTGCTGGAGTTCCTGAGTCAGTTCGGCTGACCATGGCCGGCCGCCTGAGGGATAAGGCCGCCGTGGTCGCAGGGGCCGGCCAGACGCCGGGCGAGACCATCGGCAACGGGCGGGCGACGGCGATCCTGTTCGCGCGGGAAGGCGCCGATGTGCTCTGCGTCGATCGCGACCTCGCCTCGGCCGAAGAGACGGCCGCCATGATCGCCAAAGAAGGCGGCCAGGCTCGCGCCTTCCGGGCCGACATTACCCGCGAGGCCGATTGCCAGGCTCTGATCGCCGAGGCCGTGGCGCGGTTGGGACGCATCGACATCCTGCACAACAATGTCGGGATCGGAACCGGCGACGCCTCGATCACGCGCCTCGCAGAGGCCGACTGGGACCGTATCCTGGCGGTCAATCTGAAGGGCATGTGGCTGACCATCAAGCACGCCCTGCCGGTGATGCGCGCCAAACCCTCCGGCGGCGCGATCGTCAACATCTCGTCCCTGGCCGCCGTCGCGGCGGCCAACATCATCGCCTATGAGGTCTCCAAGGCCGGGGTGAACAAGCTCACCACCTCCACCGCCGCCCTGAACGCCCGCCACAACATCCGCTGCAACGCCATCATGCCGGGTCTGATGGACACGCCCATGGCCGTCGAGGCCATCGCCAAGGCACGCGGCGAAAGCGTTGAAGCGGTGCGCGCGGCGCGAAACGCCCGGGTGCCGCTGGGCCGCAAGATGGGCACGGCCTGGGACGTGGCCTACGCGGCCCTGTTCCTGGCCAGCGACGAGGCGAAATTCATCACCGGGGTGGTGATGGCCGTGGACGGCGGGGCGTCGGTGCGATTCGGCTGAGCTGTCTTCAAGGCGCCCAGAGGACGCGCACCGGCGTCTGATCCTGCCGCAGGATCGCCGCCACCGGCGGAGCGTAGGCCGGCTCGGCCGCGACGCGCTCGATGACGGCGCGCTTCTCCGCGCCGGTTGTCAGAAGAACGATCAGGCCGCAGTCGAGAAGGGCGCGGACGGTCAAGCTGATCCTCGGCGTCCGCGGCTCTTCACCGGCCATGGCCACGCCGACGCAGAACGCCTCGCCGGCCGGGTCGAGGGCCGCGGCGAGGCCGGGCGCGCCGGGAAAGAGCGAGGCGACATGGCCGTCCTCGCCCATGCCCAGAAGCACCGCGTCGAAGAATTCCAGGTCGCGCAGGGCGCCGTCCGCCACCGCCGCGTCCTCGTCCGGCGTGGCGTGGCCGCTTCGCAGCGGCAGGAAACGCGCGGCGGCGGCGGGGCCGACCAGCAAATGCTCGCGGATCAGCCGCTCGTTGCTGGCGGCGTCGGTGGCGTCCACGAACCGCTCGTCGGTGAGGGTGACGGTCATCCGCCGCCAGTCGAGATTGGCCTTGGCCAAGCGGTCGTAGGTCGGCCCGGGCGTCGTGCCGCCGGTGGCGACGAAGCTGGGCCGGTCGGCCTCGCGCAGGGCGCCGGCGATGGCTTTCGCCGCCGCGTCGGCCAGAACGTCACGATCGGCGAAGACCTCGATCCTAATCATCGTCGAGCCACGCCCGATCGGATCGCTCCAGCAGGGCGAAGGCGCCCGGCGGGCCCCAGCTTCCGGCGGCATAGGGTTTGGGCGGCGTGGCAAGATCGGCCCAACTCCCGGCGACGCCATCGATCCAGGTCCAGGCCAGCTCCACCTCGTCGCGGCGCACGAACAGGGCCGGATTGTCCGCCAGCACATCGAGCAGCAGGCGCTCATAGGCGATGCGCCGCCGACCGCCGCCGTCGAGGTTCAAACTGAGCGGCAGAGCCTGCAGGCGGGTCTCGGCGATGCCCGGGCGGCGGTTCATCAGCAACAGCGAGATGTCCTCGTCGGGCTGCAGGTCGATGACCAGGCGGTTGGCGATCAGATCGTCCTTGGCGCCCGGCCCGAAGATCGAGTGCGGCAGGCATTTGAACTGGATGACGATCTGGGTGCGGCGCTCGGGCAGGCGCTTGCCGGTGCGCAGGTAGAAGGGGACGCCGGCCCATCGCCAGTTGTCGATATCGGCGCGCAGGGCGACGAAGGTCTCGGTGCCGCTCGGCCCGCCCTTTTCCTCGGTGTAGGCGGGCGCGGATTTTCCGCCCACCACCCCGGCCCGATATTGGCCGCGGACGCTGGCGTCGTGAGCGGCGGCGCGGGTGAACGGGCGCAGGGATTTTAGCACCTTGACCTTCTCGTCGCGCACCGAATCGGCCCCGGAATCGGCCGGCGGCTCCATGGCCACGAGGCAGAGGAGTTGCAGCATGTGGTTCTGCACCATGTCGCGCAGGGCGCCGAATTCGTCGTAATAACCCCACCGCTCTCCCACCCCGTCGGTCTCGGCGATGGTGATCTGCACATGGTCGATGGCCAGGTTGTTCCACAAGGGCTCGAACAAGGTGTTGGCGAAGCGCAGCGCCAGCAGGTTCTGGACCGTCTCCTTGCCGAGATAATGATCGGCGCGGAACACCCGCGCCTCGTCGAACGCCTTGGCGACCTCGGCGTTGATTGCCCGCGCGCTGGCGAGGTCGTGGCCGATCGGCTTTTCCAGCACGATCCGGCAATCGCCGCAGGCCAGCCCCGCCGCCTCCAGCGCCGCGCAGGCCGCCGCGTAGAGGCTGGGCGAGAGGGCGAGGTAATAGACGGTCGGCGCGTCGCCCAGGCGCGCCGCCAGATCCTTCAGTCCCTCGCCTTTCGTCACGTCGGCCGGGCAATAGTCGAGGCGGGCGGCGAATCGCGCCCAGGCTGTCTCGTCGATCGTCTCGGCCCGCGCCTCGAGGGTGGCCCGGGTCCGCGCGACGTAGGCCTCGCGATCCATCTCCGACCGGGCCGAGCCGATCACCTTCACCGCCGCCGGGAGCAACCCGTCCGCGTCGAGAAAATAGAGGGCCGGCAGCAGCATCCGCGCCGCCAGGTCGCCGGTGGCGCCGAAGATCACCACGCGCTCGATCTGTGTTTTGAGGTTGGCCATCGGTGGCGAACCCATGACCGATGGCGGCGGCCCCGTCCAGAGCCGGCCTCGACGGGCCTTCGCCCGCGCTCCCTTTCGCGCGATGACCGGTTGAAAAAGGTCGGGACGCGCTCTAAGCGAACGCCCATGACCGGCGGGGCGATGAGACGAGGGGTGAGTTGAAGGTGGCCGACAGCGTGGCGCAAGCCGCTTCCGATCGAGACCCGCTCGCGCCCGAGCCGAGCCGGCGCGATTTCATCAACATCGTCGCGGTGACCGCGGCGGTGGGCGGCGCGGCGGCGGTGGCCTGGCCGCTGATCGACCAGATGAACCCGGCCGCCGACACCCTGGCCCTGGCCTCTCTGGAGTTCGACCTGACCAAGGTGGCGCTGGGCCAGGAGGTGACCATCGCCTGGCGCAAGCAGCCGGTGTTCATCCGCCACCGCACCCCCAAGGAGATCGCAGCCGCCGTCGCCGACGACCACGCGCCGATGAAGGATCCGGCCACCGACGCCTCGCGGGTCAAGCCCGGTCACGCCGAATGGCTGATCGTGCTCGCCAGCTGCACCCATCTGGGTTGCGTGCCGACCTTCGCCCAGGGGCAGTACGGCGGCTGGCTCTGCCCGTGCCACGGCTCGGTCTACGATACCTCGGCGCGCATCCGCAAAGGCCCGGCGCCCAAGAACCTTTACCTGTTCGACTACAAGTTTCTCAGCGACACCAAAGTCAAGCTCGGATAGGCCTCGAAAACCATGAGCGGACCTTCGACCTACGAGCCGAAATCGGCCATCGAGCGCTGGCTCGACGCCCGCCTGCCGATCGTGCGCTTCAGCGCCGACCTGATGAGTTTTCCCACCCCGCGCAACCTCAACTAC
>JBBRQW010000042.1:0-24012 GCA_038225765.1 Caulobacterales bacterium
CAGCATGGACGCAGCCGTGAAGCCGGCGATCGAGATCATGAACAGGCGCTTGCGGCCGATCCTCACCGACAGCCAGCCCGACAGCGGCGTCATGATCGCGGTGGCGATGATGTAGGAGGTCAGGACCCAGGTGATCTGGTCGGGGGAGGCCGAGACGTTGCCCTGGATGCGCGGCAGGGCGACGTTGGCGATGGTGGTGTCGAGCGAATTCATCACCGTCGCCAGCATCAGCGAGACGGTGATGGGGACGCGGTTGGCCATGTCCGAGGCGGAGGCCACCTGCCTCAGCGCCCCGGCGCGCCGGCGCGCTTCCCGGCCCCGCGGACGTCCACGGTGACCTTGGCCGAGAGGCCGGCGCGGCCGGCGACGTCGGGCGGGGGCGCATCGAAGGCGATCCGGACCGGCAGGCGCTGGACGACTTTCACCCAGTTGCCGGTCGCGTTCTGGGCCGGCAGGGCGGAGAAGCTCGCCCCGGCCCCGGGGCTGAAGCTGGCCACATGCCCGGCCAGGGCGCGGTTCCCATAGGCGTCGATCCGGATCGCCGCCGGCTGGCCGACCCGCATCTTGCGCAGCTGGTTCTCCTTGAAGTTGGCCTCCACCCACGGCTCGCCCGACAGCAGGAAGAACAGGGTCTGGGCCGGGTTGACGTAGGCCCCCACCTGAAGCTGATCGACCCGTGTCACCACGCCCGCCTGGGGGGCGAACACCACGGTGCGGGAAAGGTCGAGCCGCATGGCGCTCAGGGAGGCCTGGGCCTGGAGGACGGCCGGGTAGGTGCCGGGCGTCTTGGCGGCGGCCCCCAGGTCGGCCAGGGCGGTGGCGACCTGTTGGCGGGCCACGGCCACCTGGGCGGTCGCCAGATCGGCGTTCTGGCGCGCCTGGTCGGCCTGTTGGCGCGAGGCCACGCCCGCCGCCACCAGGGCCCTCTGACGGGCCGCCTCGCGGGCGGCGAAGGCGGCGGTGTTCAGGTCGCTGCCGAGCACCAGCTTCTGCTGGTCGTAGGCGGCGCGCAGGGAGACCACCTGAAGCTGGGCGGCGGCCAGGGCCGCCTGGGCCCGCCGCTCGGCGGCCCGCTGGTCGGCCGGGTCGAGCCTGAAGAGCACCTGGCCGGCCGCGACGCGCTGATTTTCCTTCACATCGACCTCGGTCACTCGCCCGGCGATGGCGGCGCTGATCGGCGCCTTGCCGACCTGGACGTAGGCGTCGTCGGTGGCCTCGGACTTGCCGCCGGTGAGCACGAACCAGGCCACCACGGCCAGGATGATCAGCGGGCCGCCGATCATCAGCGGCCAGCGCCAGCGGGCCAGGGGGCTGGGCTTTTCCTCGTCCACGACAGCCTCATCGTCGTTCGGATTCACGCGGCGACCGCCCTTGAAATAAGCCTGCCCCGCGCGCGGCGAACCGCGCCCGACTAGCTGTCCAGTCCCGTCCGGTAGCGATGGGGACTGGCGCCTGTCAAGTGAAAAGAGTACCATCGGGTTTCGGAAAGGAGCGATTCATGCGGGTCAAGACCGACGCCAAGCGGCGGGCCATCGTCGTCGCCGCCGGCCAGGTGTTCCGCGAGCACGGCCTGGCCGGGGCCGGCATGACGGCGGTGGCCGAGCGGGTCGGCGGCTCCAAAGCCACCCTCTATCGCTACTTCGCCTCCAAGGAGGAGCTGTTCCTGGCGGTCATGCTCGACGAGGTGCTGGACCACGCTCAGGCGGTGTTCGACGCCCTGGCGCCGTCGGGCGACCTGCGCGCGACCCTGGAGCGGTTCGGGGCGCGGTTCTTGAAGCTCACCCTGTCGGCCGAGGCCCTGGCGGTGCGCCGCATGTCGATCGCCGAGGGATCCAGATCGGGCATCGGCCAGAAGCTCTACGAGCGCGGCCCCAAGCTGGTGTGGGCCAAGATGGCCGATTTTCTCGAGGGCGAGATGAAGGCCGGGCGCCTGCGGGCCGAGGACCCGTGGCTGGTGGCCATGCACCTGCGCGGCCTGCTGGAGGCCGACCTGGTCAACCGCGCCCTCATCGGCGCCGACATCGACACCCGCCCGGCCAAGCTGCGCCGCCACGCCGCCGACGCCGTGGACGCGCTGCTGCGGGCCTACGCCCAGCCGCCGCCCAGCTCCGCCAGCGCCACCCCGCCGTCCACCGGGATGGTGGCGCCGACCACATAGTCGCCGGCCCGCGAGGCCAGGTAGATGGCCGCCGCCGCCATGTCCTCGGTCGTTCCGATGCGGCGCGAGGGGATGTGGCGGGCGACCGCCTCGCCGCGGTCGCGGGCGTCGCGGTTCATGTCGGACGCAAAGGCGCCGGGCGCGATGGCGCTGACCACGATGTGGTCGGCGATCAGGCGGGCGGCCATGCGGCGGGTGAGAAAGATCAGGGCGGCCTTGGAGGCCTGGTAGGGATAGGTCTCCTGCGGATTGAGCCGGATGCCGTCGATGGAGGCGATGTTGATGACCTTGGCCGGGCGCTCGGGCGAGGCGGCGGCGGCCAGGGCGCCGTGCAGGGCCTGGGTGAGGAAGAACGGCGACTTCAGGTTGAGGTTGAGCACCTTGTCCCAGCCGCTCTCGGGAAAATCGTCGAAGGCCGCGCCCCAGGCGGCGCCGGCATTGTTGACCAGGATGTCGAGGCGGGGCTCGAGCGCCGCGAGGCGCGCCGCCACGGCCTTGCAGCCCTCGACCGTCGAGACGTCCTGGGGTAGCGAGACGCAGGTCCCGCCGTCCTTCGACAGGGCGGCGGCGGTGGCGTCGCACGGCTCGGCCTTGCGCGAGGAGATATAGACCTTCGCGCCCTGCATGATGAAACCCTCGGCGATCATCTTGCCGATGCCGCGCGAGCCGCCGGTGACCAGGGCGACCCGGCCTTCCAGTCCAAACAGATCCTTGAACATGATTTCTCCCTGTTTTGCGCGCCTCTCGCCCGCCGCGCCGCTGTCGTGACTCAGGCGCCGGCGCGCCGTCAACCGTCGGCCCGCTCTTGCCTTCGTGGCCTGCCTCGCCTAAGCGAGCCGCGCAAGGGTCGTCCGTCGAACGCAGGCATGCGGCGGCGGACTTTTTTCTTGTCGCTCGAGGTCCCGAAAGAAGAAATGTCTCAAGCTCTCGCTTCCGCCGACGCCGCGCCGCGACCGCTGGCCCCCACCGTGCTCACCCATCTTCAGCGCCTGGAGGCCGAGAGCCTCCAGATCATGCGCGAGGTGGTGGCCGAGTGCGAAAAGCCGGTGATGCTCTATTCGGTTGGCAAGGACTCGGCGGTGATGCTGCACCTGGCGGCCAAGGCCTTTTTTCCGGCCAAGCCGCCTTTCCCCCTGTTGCATGTGGACACCACCTGGAAGTTCCAGGCCATGTACGAAATGCGCGAGCGGATGGCGCGGACCCTGGGTTTCGACCTGCTGGTCCACAAGAACCCGGACGCCGAGGCGCGCGGGATCAATCCCTTCGACCATGGCTCGCTGCACACCGATTTGTGGAAGACCGAGGGCCTCAAGCAGGCGCTCACCAAATACGGCTTCGACGCGGCGTTCGGCGGGGCCCGGCGCGACGAAGAAAAGAGCCGGGCCAAGGAACGGGTGGTCTCGGTGCGCACGGCCCAGCACGGCTGGGACCCCAAGAACCAGCGGCCGGAGCTGTGGAAGCTCTACAACACCCGCATCGCCAAGGGTCAGTCCCTGCGGGTGTTCCCGATTTCCAACTGGACCGAGCTGGACATCTGGCAATACATCCACCTGGAGGCGATCCCCATCGTGCCGCTCTATTTCGCCGCCGACCGGCCGGTGGTGGAGCGCGACGGGGTGCTGATCATGGTCGACGACGACCGGATGCGGCTCAACCCCGGCGAAGTTCCGATGACCCGCAAGGTGCGCTTCCGCACCCTCGGCTGCTATCCCCTGACCGGGGCGGTGGAGAGCGAGGCCGACACCCTGCCGGCGATCATCCAGGAGATGCTGCTCACCACCACCTCCGAGCGCCAGGGCCGGGCCATCGACCACGATCAGGCCGCCTCGATGGAGAAGAAGAAGCGCGAGGGTTATTTCTGATGGCCCACGTTTCGGACCTGATCGCCACCGACATCGGCGCCTACCTCGAAGCCCACCAGCACAAGTCGCTGCTGCGCTTCATCACCTGCGGCTCGGTGGACGACGGCAAATCGACCCTGATCGGGCGGCTGCTCTACGATTCGAAGATGATCTTCGAGGACCAGCTCGCCGCTCTCGAGGCGGACTCCAAGCGGATCGGCACCCAGGGCGGCGACATCGACTTCGCCCTGTTGGTCGATGGCCTGGCGGCCGAGCGCGAGCAGGGCATCACCATCGATGTAGCCTACCGGTTCTTCTCCACCGACAAGCGCAAGTTCATCGTCGCCGACACCCCCGGCCATGAGCAGTACACCCGCAACATGATCACCGGCGCCTCCACCGCCGATCTGGCGGTCATCCTGATCGACGCGCGCAAGGGCGTCCTCACCCAGACTCGCCGCCACAGCTATCTGGTCAGCCTGATCGGCATCCGGCACGTGGTGCTGGCGGTCAACAAGATGGATCTGGTGGATTTCGACCAGGATGTGTTCGACGCCATCGTCGCCGACTACCGCGCCTTCGCCGGCGAACTGGGCCTCACCGACATCCTGGCCGTGCCGATCAGCGGCCTAAAGGGCGACAATATCGCCTCGCTGAGCGACCGCACGCCCTGGTACGACGGCCCTTCGCTGATGGGCCATCTGGAAACGGTGGAGATCGACGACGAACGCCTGCAGGCCGGGCCGCTGCGCATGCCGGTGCAGTGGGTCAACCGGCCGAACCTGGATTTCCGCGGCTTCGCCGGCCAGATCGCCTCGGGGGCGGTGAAGCCGGGCGACGCGATCCGCGTGCTGCCGTCCGGGCGCGAAAGCCGCGTCGCCCGCATCGTCACCCAGGACGGCGACCTCGACGCCGCCGTGGCCGGGCAATCGGTGACCCTGACCCTCACCGACGAGATCGACTGCTCGCGCGGCGACGTGATCGCGGCCGCCCAGGCCCCGGCCGAGGTGGCCGACCAGTTCGAGGCCACCATCGTGTGGATGGCCCCCGAGCCCATGCTGCCGGGCCGCGCCTATGGCCTCAAGATTGGCGCGACCAGCGCCACGGCCGCCCTCGCCGAGCCGAAATACAAGATCAACGTCAACACCCTCGAACACCTGGCGGCGGCGCAGCTCGAGCTGAACGAGATCGGCGTGTGCAACCTCAGCCTCGACAAGGCCATCGCCTTCGATCCCTACGAGGCCGATCACGATCTGGGCGGTTTCATCCTGATCGACAAGCTGACCAACGCCACGGTCGGGGCGGGGATGATCCATTTCGCCCTGCGCCGCTCGCAGAACATCCACTGGCAGGCGGTCGATGTGACCAAGGCCACCCGCGCCGCCGCCAAGAGCCAGCGGCCGGCGGTGCTGTGGTTCACCGGCCTATCGGGGGCCGGAAAATCGACCATCGCCAATCTGGTGGAAAAGAAACTGCTGGCCCAGGGCCGCCACACCTACCTGCTGGACGGCGACAACGTCCGCCACGGCCTCAACCGCGACCTGGGCTTCACCGACGCCGAGCGGGTGGAGAACATCCGCCGGGTGGCCGAGGTGGCCCGCCTGATGGCCGACGCCGGCCTGATCGTCCTCGTCTCTTTCATCAGCCCGTTCCGCTCGGAGCGGCGGATGGCCCGCGACATGATGGAGGCGGGCGAATTCCTGGAAGTCTATGTGGAGACGCCCCTGGCGGTGGCCGAACAGCGCGACGTCAAGGGCCTCTACGCCAAGGCGCGGCGCGGCGAGCTGGCCAATTTCACCGGCATCGACAGCCCCTACGAGGAGCCGGAAGCCGCCGAGATCCGGGTCGATACCACGGTGCTGTCGGCGGCCGAGGCGGCGGGCATCATCGTCGCTAGGCTGGACAGCATCGGGCGGGAGTAGGCGCGGAGTCGAGCCCATTCCATCGAGGCTCGCCCGCCCCCTCCACCGCTTCGCGGTCCCCCTTGTAACTTGAACTTGCGCCGATCTGGTAAGCTGGCCGGCGCGGTGGTGGGCGGGAGACCGGCGAACGCCGGCGGAGGCGGCGGGGGCCAAGCGACGTTTCAACCACGCCGACCCCGCTCTTGGCCGACTTAGCCGCCGCCCATTCCCGGCAGCTCCAGGCGGCGGGCGCGGGCCATTTTGCCGTAGAGTTCGAGGATCTCCCGATCCAGGGCGGCGTCGCGACGGTTCTCCACCGCCTCGTGCAGAGCGATCAGCAGGCGGCGGAGGTCGGCGTTGGCGGCGTCCAGGGCGGTCCACGAAAAATCGTTATCCGCGCCGGTGGCGGCCACGCCGAGCCGGCCGCCCCGTTCGCCGTCGTAGCCTTGCGCCGCCTGGGCGAACAGCGCGCGCATAGCCTGGTTCTCCCACAGCCGGGCGGCGGCGCCGCGCTCGGCCTCCTGAGCGGCGAGGGCGGCCAGCATGATCAGTATGCCCACCCGCCCGGCGGCGTAGTCGCCACCGGCTTCCGGCGGCAGAGGCATGGCGAGGGCGGCGCATTGGCCGATCAGGATGTCGGGGAGAGAAGGGGTCATGGGGCCGACATGGCGTTCAAGCGGTCGGCCAGTATCTCGTCCTGGCGGCGCGCCGTATACCAGCCGGAGAAGGCGAGGATCGGCTCGGTGAAGCCTCCGTCGCGCCACGCCTTGGCCGAGGAGGTCCAGATCGCCTGCGCCTTCACCGAGGCGAACAGCGACCACCAGGCGAGCGCCGCGGAATCGATCTCCAGGCCGCTCGCCATCGCCCAGATCGCCAAGCCCTCCTCGCGCGGGATCATGCCAGATATGCGCGGGTCGGCCGGCCGTGACCACAGGGGGTCCATGGCCCAGGCCAAGTCCTCCAGCGGATCGCCCAGGTGCGCCATCTCCCAGTCGAGGACGGCCAGGATGGCCCCCGCCCCGTCGTGCAGGAAGTTGCCCGACCGGAAGTCGCCGTGGACCACCGCGACCCTGGCCGGCGGCGGCGGCGGGGCGCGGCGCAGGCGGCGGATGGCGGCGCGGACGATGGGCTGCGGATGCTGCTCGTCGGCCTCGATGACGCCACTCCAATAGTCCAGTTCGCGGCGCCAACAGTCTTCCGGCGCCGGGCGGGGCGCCGCCGCGAGGATCGGCAAGCCTTCCAGCGGTTCGGCCGCGACGGCGCCCAGGATCTCGAAGAACCGCGCGCCGATGGCGGCGGCGTGGGCGCCGTAGGGGTCGGGATCGAAGGGGCTGGCGGCGGCCCCCCCGTCCACCCGGCCCATGATGAAGAAGGGCCGTTCCAGCTCAGCCCCCTCCTCCTCCAGAGCGAGGGCCTCGGGCGCGGCGACGCCCTTGCCGGCGAAGGAGCGGATGGCCAGGAATTCCAGGCGGCGGTCGGTCTCGATCAGGCTGCTGGGCGGATCGCGGCGCAGGATGCGGCCCCGGCGCTCGCCGCCCGTCACCGTGTCGAAGCGATAGGTTTCGCGGCTCGCGCCGCCGGATATGCGGGCCAGGTTCTCCACCGCGGTCGGCACCCCGCTTGTGCGGGTGAGATAGGCCTCCAGGCTCCGCGCGAGGGTCATGCCGGAGGAGTCACTTGGCGAAATCCATCATTTCGCTGAATCCCGACGGCGCGTGGGGCCCGATGACCAGTTGTTCGAGGACGCCGCGGCCCATCGCCTCTCGCCCCGCGCCGTCCCGGTAGGTGACCTTGCACAAGGCCTGGACGTGCAGGTGCTGGGGCAGGCGGGCGTCCAGGTTCGAAAGCTCGAAGTCCTCGCGCTCGACCGTGAGCGGTCCGTGCGCCAATCCGTGACCCCACTTGGGATGGCCGTAGCCCAGGCCCAGCATGAAAAACTCGTAGTCGGGCTCGTAGAGGATTTTACGCGCGCCGTTGGCATCGTTCACCGTCACGACGGCGCGGCGGGCGTGGCGGGTTCCGCTCTTCCAGTCGATGTGGATCGCGCAATCGGGATCATCGTCCAGGCCGGCCGCGTCGGCGCCCTCGCGCGCCCACACCGCCCGGCGGTTCCAGGGAGCGCCGGCGGCGTCCTCGTTGCTGTGAAAGAAGAAGCTTCCGGCGGCGAAATTGGCGGGAGCCCACATCCAGTAAAACTGCGGCGGCTCGGGCGGAACGATTTCCTGCGAATCGCGCGCGCCCACCGGCCGCACCCCCCACGAGCGGTCGCGGGTTCCCATGAAGCCATCGACGCTCGCCCGCCGGCCGTCGAGCTCGATCCAGCCGGCGTAGCGGCCGTTCTGGGTCAGCCGGGTGTAGTCCATGAAAGCGCGCGGGCCGGCGCGGCGGATGAACCTGGGTTCCTCGACCGGAAAGGCGCGGCCCTGAAAGACGATGTCGGCGCGAAGGCCCTGCTCCGGCGCGTCCACGGTCAGCTTCAGCTTTCGTAGCGGTTCGAGGACCTCGATGGCGATCGGCCCAACCGCCAGATCCATGCGCTCCATGTTGAGCCAGCGGCTGGCGTGCAGGCAGGTCTGCACGCCGCCGCGCACCACGCAGAAGCTGGCGTCGGCGATGTTGAGGTGAGGATAGACGCCAAAGGCTAAGGCGAAGAAGTCCTCGCCGTCGGCCCCGTAGCCGTTGAAAAAATAGCGGTCGTAGAAGTTCCGGTCGGTCCCGCAATAGGCGATCGGTTCGCTGGTCTGATGGATCGGGAAATCGTCGGCCTTGGTCAGGGCCATGCGAGGTCTCCTGGAGCCTGTCCCGATTGGGCCCAATCAACCCGATCGGGATAAACAGGCTCTATCTTAAACACTCGAGCGCTTTCTGATCGCAAGACCAGTTCCCACTTTTGCGGAAAGCGCTC
Source organism: Caulobacterales bacterium (assembly GCA_038225765.1). Lineage (GTDB taxonomy): Bacteria > Pseudomonadota > Alphaproteobacteria > Caulobacterales > Caulobacteraceae > Acaudatibacter. Next base: position 8,806 of record JBBRQW010000042.1, read on the forward strand.
CCGGCGGCGCCCGTCTTGACCGTACAGCTTGCGGCGGACGGCCTTCGCCTGCAATGGTTCTTAAGTTCCAGGATCGCCCCGGGAGACCCGCATGACCGCCCTCGATCGCCTGATGCCGCCGGTCGCCTACGCCGACACCAACGCCATTCGCATGGCCTATTACGACGTGGGGCCCAAGGACGGCGGCGGCGCGCCGGTGGTGTTCTGCCACGGGTTTCCGGAGCTGGCCTTTTCCTGGCGCCATCAGCTTCGCGCCTTGGAGGCGGCCGGGCGGCGGGCCATCGCGCCGGATCAGCGCGGCTATGGCCTGACCTCCCGCCCCGAGGCGGTGGAGGCCTACGACATGGAGCATCTGACCGGCGACATGGTCGGGCTGCTGGATCATCTGGGGATCGAGAAAGCGATCTTCTGCGGCCACGACTGGGGCGGCATCGTGGCGTGGCAGATGCCGCTGCGATACCCCGACCGCGTGGCCGGGGTGATCGGGCTGAACACACCCTTCATGGCCAGGCCGCCGGCCGATCCCATCGCCATCATGCGCCGCCGGTTCGGCGAGGATATGTACATCGTCCACTTCCAAAAGCCGGGCGAGGCCGATGCGGTGTTGGCGAGCGATGTCGCCAAGACGATGAGCTTTTTCCTGCGCCGCCCGCCGCCGGGAACTCCCCCGGCCACGGGAGGCCTTACCCGCTTCTCGCCTGAAACCGAAGGCGGCGAGACGACGCCCATCTTTCCCCTGGTCAAGATGCTGGAGGTCTACGATCCGGCCTTCGATCCGCGCCAGAACTTCCTCGGCGACGAAGAAATGGCTGCTTTCGTGGAAACCTTCGAGCGCACCAACTTCACCGGCGGGATCAACTGGTACCGCAACTTCACCCGCAACTGGGAGCGGTCGGAGGCGATCGCCGACCGCGTGACCGTCCCCTCGCTGATGGTGATGGCCGAGAAGGACGCCGTCCTCCCCCCCTCGGCGGCCGACGGCATGGAGGCCTATGCGCCTGACCTGGAGAAGGCGCTGATCAAGGATAGCGGCCACTGGACGCAGCAGGAAAAGCCGGCCGAGGTCAACCGGGTGATCCTGGACTGGCTGGACCGCCGGTTTCCGGCCTAGGACCAGGCATGGATCGCACCGCCCCTGCTCCCAAACCCGCCTCCGCCGCCGGCCGGCGCGGCCTCTATCCGGAAACGGAGCCGTTCGCCAGCGGCTGGCTACCGGTGCAAGCGCCTCACGAGATCTACTACGAAGAGTGCGGCGCGCCGGCCGGCAAGCCGGCGGTGGTTCTGCACGGCGGCCCCGGCGGCGCGATCAACCCGACCATGCGCCGCTTCTTCGACCCCGAACGCTGGCGCGTCGCCCTGTTCGACCAGCGCGGTTGCGGCAGGAGCCGGCCCAACGCCTCCCTGGAGGACAACACCACCTGGGCCCTGGTCGAGGATATCGAGCGCCTGCGCCGCCATCTGGGGATCGAGGCGTGGACGGTGTTCGGCGGCTCCTGGGGCTCGACCCTGGCCCTGGCCTACGCCATCGCCCATCCCGAGCGAGTGGCGGGGCTGATCCTGCGCGGCATTTTTCTGCTCACCAAGCGCGAAGTGGACTGGTTCTATCAGGACGGCGCCTCGATGCTGTTCCCCGACGCCTGGGAGCGGTTCGTCGCCCCCATTCCGCCGGCCGAGCGCGGCGACCTGATCGGGGCCTACCACCGGCGCCTGACCGGCCCCGATCGCCGGGAACAGGCGCGGGCCGCCGAGGCGTGGAGCGCCTGGGAAGGCGACACCCTTTCCCTGCGCGGCCCCCAAGGCCGGCCCGCCAAGTTCAACGAAACCGATTTCGCCGTCGCCTTCGCCCGCATCGAATGCCACTACTTCGTCAACGGCGGCTTCTTCGCCGAGGACGGCTGGCTGCTGAAGAACATCGCCGCCATCCGCCACATCCCCGCCTGGATCGTCCAGGGCCGCTTCGATGTGGTGACCCCCCTGGAGAGCGCCTGGGCCCTGAAAACCGCGTGGCCGGAAGCGCATTTCGACCTCGTCTGGGACGCCGGCCACGCCTCCACCGAACCGGGCATCGTCGATGGCCTGGTGCGAGCGACCGACTCGGCGTTGGGGGACACATAACCATGGCATTATCTGCCATTGAATGTTAAGGTGTCCGCCAAGCGGAGATCACGTCATGCCCACGCGCAATGTTGTCCTTACCCTGCACCAGCAGAGCTTGATCGAATCCTTGGTGGAAAGTGGGCGGTATCAGAACGCCAGCGAGGTCATGCGCGAGGGGCTTCGCCTTGTTGAACGGCGGGAGGGCGAGGACGCCGCCAGGATCGAGCGCCTGCGCGGGATGGCGCGGGAGGGTATTGCCGCCATCGACCGTGGCGACTTCCAAGAATTCACCGACGCACGCGCGCTCGTGGCCCACCTGAACACGGTGGCCGACGAAGTGCTCACCCGCGCCGGCGGCGATTGAACCTTGCGCCGGAGACGGTGGGCCATCCGCCTCGGCGGCGAGGCCGCCCGCGATTTCATGTCGGTCTTGAGATGGACCGCGGAAACCTTCGGCCGACGCCAGGCGACAACCTACCGGGCGACCCTTCTTTCCGCCCTTCAAGCGCTGGAAGGCGGCCCAACGATCCTCGGCGCCAAATCGCGAGAGGATATCGGCGAGGGCGTCCGAACCCTGCATGTCGCGCGAGGCGGTCGCAAGGGCCGCCACTTCATCCTGTTCCGCCAGTCGGCGCCCGATACGCTCGATATCCTGCGCATTCTCCACGATTCAATGGATTTGGCCCAACACCTGCCGCCTGACGGACACTCCCATCGAGACGATGGATAGGCGGGCCTTCCACCACCGGGAAGGCGACGCATTCGTGAACCTCTCGCCGGGGTTCAATCAAACCAGCGCCCCCCGGCCGCTGCTCACCTCGCTGTAGCGGTGGACGCGGACCGAGAGGACGAGGGCGAAGCCGATCATCATGGTGATCATCACCGTGCCGCCGAACGAGAGCAGCGGCATCGGAACGCCGACCACGGGGGCGAGGCCCATGACCATCGCTCCGTTGATCAGGACGCAGAGGGCGAAGGTGACGGTGACCCCGGCGGCGGCCAAGCGGGCGAAGTGGCTGTGGGCGAGGGAAGCCATGCGCAGGGCCATGAAGATCACCGCCGCGTAGAGGACCAGCACCGTGACGCAGCCGACGAACCCGAACTCCTCGGCCAGGGAGGCGAAGATGAAGTCGGTGGATTTTTCGGGCAGGAAGTTGAGCTGGCTCTGGGTGCCCAGGCCGAATCCCTTGCCCAACAAGCCGCCGGACCCCAGGGCGATCTTGGACTGGATGATGTGATAGCCCGCCCCCGATCGGTCGGCCTGCGGGTCGAGGAAGGTGAGCAGGCGCGCCCGCTGATAGGCCTTGAGCGCGAACAGGAACACCGCCGGCAGAACGGCGCCCAGGCCCGCCAGGCCGACGGCGACCAGGCGCAGGCTGAGGCCGGCCAGGACCATCATCACCCCGCCGGTGGCGGCGATCAGCAGGGCGGTGCCCAGGTCCGGCTGATGGGCGACCAGGGCGGCCGGCGCGCCGATCAAGGCCACGGGGACGAGCAGCCAGGCGGAAAGCCGGGCCTTGGCGGCCGGCAGGGTGTGGTAGAAACGGGCCAGGGCCAGGACCAGGCCGATCTTGACGATCTCGGACGGCTGGACGCGGACATGGCCGATATCGAGCCAGCGCCGGGCGCCCATGGTGGAATGGCCGGCCACGGCCACGGCCATGAGGAGCAGCAGGCCAAGGGCGTAGGTGGGATAGGCCGCCGCGAACCACAGCCGCACATCGGCCATGGCCAGGGCGATCATCAACAGGAAGCAGACGCCGAACAGGGCCAGGTGCTTCCAGGCCCAGGGCGACCAGCCGCCGCCGATGGAATAGAGCATCAGGCCGCCGGCGGCGGCGATGGCGCTCAGAGCCAGGCAGAAGGGCCAGTCGATCTGGGTGAGCTTGACCGAAAGCGGGGCACCCTCGGCGACCCGGGCGATCGCTCCGGAGGTCACACCCTCCCTCCGGTTGGATCGGGCGTGGGCGGGGGCGGCGCGGCGCCGGGGGCTGGCGAGCCTCCATCGGGCGCCGCCGGGGCGGGCGGGCTGGGCAGGGGCTGGACGATGCGGGCCCGGACCTCGGGGTCTTTCAGGAGGGCCACCCGCATGAGCTGGGCGGCCTTGGGCGCGGCGGCCTGGGCGCCGAAGCCGCCGTGCTCCACCAGCACGCTCAGGGCGTAGCGCGGATCGTCATAGGGGGCGAAGGCGACGAACCAGGCATGATCGCGCTGCGCCCAGGCCCCCTGGGCCCCGTGCGCGCCGCGGCCGCCCTGATAGGAATGGGCCTGGGCGGTGCCGGTCTTGCCGGCCATCTTCACCGGCCCCAGGCCGAGCTGGGCCGCGCCGTAGCCGGTGCCGCCGACGTCGTTGGCCACCGAGGCCATGGCGGCGCGGACGAAATCGAGGTGCTCCCGGGCGACAGCCAGATCGGGCGCCGTCGCGCCCGTCGCTCGCGCCGCGCCGCCGACCGAATGGACCAGGCGCGGCCGCAGCGCCTTTTGGCCATTGGCGAGGCGCGAGACCATGACCGCGAGCTGCAGGGCGTTGACGCTAACGTAACCCTGGCCGATTCCCATGCTGGGGGTCTCGCCGGGATGCCAGACCGGGTCGTGGGGAAAGGCGCGGCGCTTGTAGGCGGTGTCCGGAACGATACCCGGTTTCTGGCCCGGAATGCCGATATCGAAGGTCTGGCCAAGGCCGAACCGGCGGGCCACGGCGGCGATCCGGTCGGGCCCCACCGCCAGGGCGGTCTGGTAGAAATAGATGTCGCAGGAGGCCTTGATGGCGTTGTGCATATCCAAGGCGCCGTGGGCGGCGTCGCAGTGCCAGATGCGGCCGCCCCAGGCCCAGGCCCGGTTGCAGACGTGTACGGTGGCCGGATCGACGCCCTTCTCAAGCGCCGCGAGGGCGACCATGGTCTTGAAGGTCGATCCTGGCGGGTAGGTGGCCGTCAGAGCCTTGTTGAACAGCGGCTTGCGGTCGTAGCCGGCCAAGGCGCGGTATTCGGGGCCGGTCAGGCCCTTGACGAAGCGGTTGGCGTCGAAGCTAGGGGCCGACAGCAGGCACAGGATATCGCCGGTCCGGCAATCGAGCATCACCGCCGCCCCGCTGTCCTCGCCGAACACCTCCAGGGCGCGGTTCTGGATATCGGCGTCGAGCGTCAGCCGGATCGGGCTGCCCGGAATCGAGGCGATGTCGCCGGCCGGATCGTGGCGCACCACCCGGCCCTTGACGTCCACCTCCACCTTGCGCGCGCCCGCCGTGCCGCGCAGCGGCAGGTCGTAGGCCTTCTCGATCCCCTGCTTGCCGATGCGAAAGCCCGGGTTGAGCATGATCGGCTCGGCATTGGGGCCGCTCTTGGCGATGTCCCTGGCGCTGACCTTGGCCACGTAGCCAACCACATGGGCGAAGGCGGCGGCGAAGGGATAGACCCGCACCTCGCCCATGTCGGCCGTGACCCCGGGCAGTTCGGGCGCGCGCACATTGACGGCCGAGAATTCCTCCCAGGTCATATCCTCGAGCACGGTCACCGGCGCCTTGCGCGGCGCCGCGGCGATGTCGGCGGCCAGGCGCTGACGGCGCGCGTCGCTCATGGGAATGAGGGCGCCGAGCCTGGCCAGCACGGCGTCCACGTCGGTGTGCTCGTCCTTGGCCAGCAGCAGCCGAAAATCCGGGCGGTTCGAGGCCAGCACCACACCCTCGCGGTCGAGGATCAGGCCGCGGGGGGGCGCGGTGAGCAGGAACTCGAACTCATTGTGCTCCGAGGCCGTCCGATAGCGGCCCGCCTCGAGAAGCTGCAGATTAACCAGCCGCCCGCCCAGAACCAGCAGGCCGACGCCGGCCACGCCGCCGAACAGGAAGGCGCGCCGGTGGAACAGGCTCTGACGCTCGTTGACGTCGTCGAAATAGATGGTGGGCCTGATCATCGGAAACGCGTGTCCGCCTCTTCGTAGCGCTCGATCAGGCGATTGGCGAAGGGAAAGAGGGCCACGGTGGCGAGAAACTGCCAGGCGACCCCGATCGGATAGGGCGCGACACCGGAGCGCAGGCGGACCAACAGCCAGGCGGTGGCCAGAGCGGCGGCGCAGGCGGCGGCGTACCAGGCCCACAGCCCCCAAAAGCCACGCGCCGACAGAAAGGCGCGGGCGAACAGCACCGGCGCGTAGGCGGCGAGCAGGGCCACGGGCCACAGACCCACCGGGCCACCCCAAAGGCCGTCGAGAAACAGTCCGAGGGCGAGCAGGGCGAACGGCGGCAGGATCGAGGGGCGGCCCATCCCCCAGGCGAAGGCCGGGACCAGGGCGAACACCGGTTCGGGCGATCGCAGGCCGAACATCTCCAGCGGCAGGGCGAAAACCAGCGAGGCGGCGGCGCAGGCGGCCATCGGCGCGCCCAACCACAGGACAGGATTGGGCCGGTGGACGGTGGTCGCGGTCATGGGGCGGGGGCGGCGGTCGCGGGCGGCGCTTGGGTGGCGGTCGAGGGCAGATCCACGGGCGCGAGGGCGGCGGGCGGGACGAGTTGGGCGAAGGTCTTGAAGAGCAGAACCTGGACAAAGGCGATGGGTGTGGCGTCGCCATCCAGGGCTACACGCCACGCGCCGTCCGTCCCCTTGACCGCCGATCCCACCGGCAGGCCGCGCGGCAAGACGCCACCGTCGCCCGAGGTCAGCACCCGGTCGCCCTGGCGCAAAGGGTCATGGGTGCGGAGATAGGACAATTGCGGATTGGGGCCGCCGTCGCCGGTGAGGATCGCCCGGCCGTTGGTGCGCGCGATCAGGACGGGGACGCGGCTTTCCACGTCGGTGAGCAGCAGGACGCGGCTGACGTCGGGGGCGACTCCCACCACCCTTCCGACCAGACCATGGTCGCTCAGCGCCGGATTTCCCTCGACAATTCCGCGCGACGCCCCGGCGTCGATGAGGCGGGTGTTGGAAAACGGTCCGCGCGCATCGATCACGGCGCGCGCGAACACCACCGGCAGGGGCGGATCGGTCTTCAGCCCCATCAGGCCCCGCAGGCGGATATTCTCGTCCCGCAACGCCAGGGCCTCGTCCCTCCAGCTCAGAGCCCGCGCCAGCCGGCGCTTCAGGCCGGCGTTCTCGCCGCCGGCGAAGGCGTAGTCCCCGATCGCGTCGAAGCCGCCGCCGATCCAGCGGACGGGCGCGGCGAGGGCGCCGCCTACCGGCGCGACCACCGTATCGACCGCGTTTCGCGACGCCTCGACGGCCCGCCCGCGCGCACCGCCGTGGTCGCCCAAAAACAGCGCCATGGCCGCCACCGCGGCCACCGCCAAAGCCACGACGGCCACCCACAGGATCGGCGGCGACCGCACGTCGCCCAAGGGGCCGTCCCGCAGGGACAATCGACGCCTCCTTCTTCCCTTCTCCCCTTGCGGGAGAAGGGCGTCTAGAACAGGCTGCTCTCCAGCAGGCCCTTCATCCATTTGGGGTGTTCGAGCACCTTGCCGCACCCCAGCGCCACGCAGGATAGAGGATCGTCGGCGACGGTGACCGGCAGGCCGGTATGGTCGCGGATTTCCAGGTCGAGGCCTCGCAGCAAGGCCCCCCCGCCGGTGATCATGATGCCCTTGTCGGCGATGTCGGCGGCCAACTCCGGCGGCGTCGCCTCCAGCGCCACCTTGACCGCCTCGATGATCTGGCTGACCGGTTCGGCCACCGCGTCAGCGGCCTGCTTCTCGCTGATCCGCACTTCGCGCGGCACCCCCTGCATCAGGTCGCGGCCCCGCACGTCGATGGCCAGGCCATAGCCGTCCTCGGGCGAGCGGGCGGTGCCGATCTCCTTCTTGATGCGCTCGGCGGTGGTCTCGCCGATCAGGAGATTGTGGTGGCGGCGCATGTAGCTGATGATAGCCTCGTCCATCTTGTCGCCGCCCACCCGCACACTGCGCGAATAGACGATCCCCGACAGGGAGAGGACGGCGACTTCCGTTGTGCCGCCGCCGATATCCACCACCATCGAGCCGGTGGGCTCGTGGATCGGCAGGCCCGCCCCGATCGCCGCCGCCATGGGCTCGTACATCAGGCCGACCCGCCGGGCCGAGGCGTTGAGGCAGCTATCGTTGATCGCCCGGCGCTCCACCGCCGTGGCCCCCGAGGGTACGCAGACGATCACCTTGGGGTTCACGAAGCCCTTGCGGTTGTGAACCTTGCGGATGAAGTATTTGATCATCTCCTCGGCGACTTCGAAGTCGGCGATCACCCCGTCGCGCATGGGGCGGATGGCTTCCATGTGGCCAGGCGTGCGGCCCAGCATCATCTTGGCCTCCGAGCCCACGGCGTAGACGGTCTTGCGCCCCCCGGCGGTGCGCAAAGCCACCACCGACGGCTCGTTGAGCACGATGCCGCGGCCCTTCATGTAGATGAGGGTGTTGGCGGTGCCGAGGTCGATGGCGATGTCGTTGGAGATGACGCCGAACAGGGACGAAAACATTCACGGCTCTTAAAGGGGTGGCGAGGGCAAGCGCGGCGGCCCTCAAAAGCCCACGCGGGCTGATGGGACGAGCGCTGTCGTGTGCCCCGGCGGCGATCCGAATTCAAGCGGTTAATCGTCGCGGACGATCGTCCGGTCTAGATGTGGATCGCATGCCCCAACGCCCTCAGCGCCGCCTCGGGGAAGGCTTCGCCGAGCGTCGGGTGGACGTGGATGGTCCCGGCGATGTCTTCCAGGCGGGCGCCCATCTCCAGGGCCAGAGCGAATTCGCCGGAAAGTTCGGAGACGTGGGCGCCGACCGCCTGGACGCCGAGCAGGCGGTGATCGTCGGCGCGCGCCACCACGCGCACGAAGCCGCCGTCCTCGGCCGCCTCCATGGAGCGGGCCCGGCCGTTGGCGCTGTAAGGGAAGACCCCGGTGAGAATATCCAGACCTGCGGCCTTCGCCTCGTCCGGCGCGAGGCCGGCGACGACGATCTCCGGGTGGGTGAAGCAGACGGCGGCGATGGCGACCGGATCGAAGCGGCGGCGGGCCCCGGCGATGATCTCGGCGACCATCTCGCCCTGGGCGGCCGCCTTGTGCTCGAGCATCGGCTCGCCGACCAGATCGCCGATCGCCCAGACATTCTTCATCGAAGTCGCGCAGCGCTCGTCCACCTTGACGAACGGGCCGGCCATGTCGATGGCCATGGTTTCCAGGCCCCAGTCGGCGGTGTTCGGCCTGCGCCCCACCGTGACCAGGACATTGTCGGCCGGCAGTTTCAGGCCCCGGCCGTCCTTGCCCTCGACCACCAGGGCGTGATCCTCGCCGACGGTTTCAAGCCCCGTGGCCCGCGCGCCCAGATGGACGGCGATCCCGGCCTCCGCCAGCCAGCGGGCGACCGGCGCCGCCAGCTCGGCGTCGAACCCGGGCAGGATCCGGTCGAGGGCCTCGACCACCGTCACTTCCGATCCCAGCTTGCGGAACGCCGACCCCAGCTCCAGGCCGATATAGCCCGCCCCCACCACCACCAGTTTTCGGGGCAGGCGGTCCAGCGCCAGGGCCTCGGTGGATGAGATCACTGGGCCGCCGAAAGGCAGGAACGGCAGCTCGACGGCCAGCGAGCCGTTGGCGAGGATAACGTGTTCGGCGGTGACGGCGACCGGCCCGCTGGCGGTCTGAACGGCGCAGGTCTTGGCGTCGGAAAAAGTGGCCCAGCCGGCGATGGTCCTCACCTTGGCGCGTTTGAGCAGCCCCGCGACGCCGCCGTTCAGCTTATCGACGATGCCGTCCTTCCAGCGCACGGTCTGGGCCAGATCGAGGTTCGGCGCGCCCACCGCGATCCCCATGCGCGCCGCGCCGGCGGCCTTGACCATGCCGTCGTATTCGCCCGCCGCGTGAATCAGCGCCTTGGAAGGGATGCAGCCGCGGATCAGGCAGGTCCCGCCCAGCCGGTCGGCCTCCACGAGCACCGTCTCCAGGCCGAGCTGGCCGGCGCGGATGGCCGCCACATAGCCGCCGGGGCCGCCGCCGACGACGAGGACCTTGGTCGTGATCGCCTCGGTCATTCGCTGTCCATGAACAGGGTGGCGGGGTGTTCCAGCAGGGCCTTGACCACCTGGATGAAGGCCGCCGCGTCGTAGCCGTCCACCACCCGGTGATCGAAGGACGACGACAGGTTCATCATCTTGCGCACCACGATCTGGCCGCCCAGCACCACCGGCCGCTCGACGATCTTGTTGGGGCCGACGATGGCCACCTCGGGATGGTTGATCACCGGGGTGGTGACGACGCCGCCCAGCGGCCCCAGGCTGGTGACGGTGATGGTCGAGCCCTTGAGTTCGTCGGCGCCGGCCTTGCCGTCGCGGGTGGCGGCGGCCAGGCGGGCGATCTCGGCGGCCAGATCCCACAGATCGCGCGCCTCGGCGTGACGGACCACCGGCACGATCAGGCCGCCGGGCGTCTGGGTGGCGATGCCGGCGTGGACGGCGGCATGGCGATGGACCACCCCGGCCTCGTCGTCGAAGCGGGCGTTGATCTGCGGAAAGCGCGGTAGGGCGCGGACCAAAGCCAGGACGATGAACGGCAGGACGGTGAGCTTGGGCTGGTCGGCGCGCTTCGTTGCGTTGAGGTGAATCCGCAGGCTTTCCAGCTCGGTGGCGTCCACCTCCTCGACGTAGGCGAAATGGGGGATGCGGCGCTTGGCGTCCTGCATCTTCTCGGCGATCTTGCGGCGCAGGCCGATCACCTTGATCTCTTCGACGCCCTCGCGGCGGGCCGGCGACGGGCGGCCTTGGGGGGCGTTCGAGCTCACGCCGGAGGCGATGAAGCCCTCCAGATCCTCGTGTCCAATCCGCCCGCCCGGCCCGGTCCCGGGGACGAACTGCAGAGCGACGCCGGCCTCGTGGGCGCGCCGACGCACCGCCGGCGACGCCAGCGGCTTGGCCCCGGCGACGCGGGCGATGGGCGTCGGGCGCGTTGCGGCGGGGGCGGCCCCCATCCCGGCCTTCGGCCGTACTTCCCCCAAGGGGGGAAGAGAGGGTGCGTTGCTCTCCTCCCCCTGTGGGGGAGGGGGACCGCGAAGTGGTGGAGGGGGCGTGGGGGCGGGCGCCGGCGCGTCGGGAGATCCCTCCCCCTCCCCCTCCCCTTCCACCTCGATCACGGCCAGGGCCGAACCCACCGCGGCCATTTCGCCCAGTTCGCCGTTCAAGGCCACGATGCGCCCGGTGACCGGGGTGGTCATCTCCACCGTCGCCTTGTCGGTCATCACATCGACGAGGGGCTGATCCTCCTCGATGCGGTCGCCCACGGCCACGTGCCAGGCGACGATCTCCGCCTCGGCCGTCCCCTCGCCGACATCGGGGAGCTTGAAGGTGTATTGGCCCATGGTCCTCAAGCCTCCGCCGTTCGCCGCAAGGCGGCGGCCACCCGTTCGGGACCGGGGAAATACTCCCACTCGAAGGCGTGCGGATAGGGCGTATCCCAGCCCGCCACCCGCTCGATAGGCGCCTCCAGGTGATAGAAGCACCGCTCTTGAATGAGGGCGACCAGTTCGGCCCCGAAGCCGGAGGTCTTGGTCGCCTCGTGGACCACCACGCAGCGCCCGGTCTTCTTCACCGAGGCGACGATGGCGGCGATATCCACCGGCCACAGGGTGCGCAGATCGATCACCTCGGCGTCCACCCCGCTTTCCTCCACCGCCGCCAGGGCCACGTGAACCATGGTTCCATAGACCAGCACGGTGACCGCGGCGCCGGGGCGAAGGATGGCGGCCTCACCCAGCGGCACGGTGTAGTGGCCCTCCGGCACCGCGCTGGCCGGATGCTTGGCCCACGGCGACACCGGCCGTTCGTGGTGGCCGTCGAAGGGGCCGTTGTAGATCCGCTTGGGCTCCAGGAAGATCACCGGATCGTCGGCCTCGATGGCGGCGATCAGCAGGCCCTTGGCGTCGTAGGGGTTGGAGGGGATGACCACCTTGAGCCCCGCCACATGGGTGAACAGGGCCTCGGGGCTCTGGCTGTGGGTCTGGCCGCCGAAGATACCGCCGCCATAGGGCGTTCGTATGGTAAGCGGCGCGGTGAACTGGCCGGCCGAGCGGTAGCGCAGCTTGGCCACCTCCGAAACGATCTGGTCGTAGGCCGGATAGATGTAGTCGGCGAACTGGATCTCGACCACCGGCCGCAAGCCATAGGCGCCCATGCCCACGGCCACCCCCACTAGGCCGCCCTCGGCGATGGGGGTGTCAAAACAACGGTCCAGGCCGTACTTCTTCTGCAGCCCCTCGGTGGCCCGGAACACGCCGCCGAAAAAGCCCACGTCCTCGCCGAACACCAGGACGTCCGGATCGCGCGAGAGCATCACGTCCATGGCCGAGTTGAGGGCCTGGATCATGTTCATGGTCGCCATGCCTTAGACCCCCGCCTCCTGACGCTGCTCGCGGATATGCCAGGGCATCTCCTTGTAAACCTCCTCGAACATCTCGCGGACGCTGGGCTTGGAGCCGGTGGAGAGGGTGCCGACAGCCTCCGCTTCCTTGCCGGCGGCGCGGATCGTCTCGGTAAGTTCCTTCAGTTGGGCGCCCTGCCGCGCCTCGGACCACTCGCCGATGGCGATCAGGTGGCTCTTGAGGCGGGCGATCGGATCGCCCAGCGGCCAGCCGGCGGCTTCGTCGGCCGGGCGGTACTGGCTGGGATCGTCGCTGGTGGAATGGCCCTGCGCCCGATAGGTGACCAGTTCGATGAGGGTGGCCCCCAGATTGGCGCGGGCCCGCTCCACCGCCCAGGCGCTCGCCGCATAGACCGCCAGAAAGTCGTTGCCATCGACCCGCAGGGCCGGAAGGCCATAGCCGATGGCTCTGGAGGCGAAGGGGCAATCGACATCGCCGGCGATGCCGCGGAACGAGGAAATGGCCCACTGGTTGTTGACCACATTGAGCACCACCGGGGCGCGATAGACCGAGGCGAAGGTCAGGGCGTGGTGAAAGTCCCCTTCGGCGGTGGACCCCTCGCCGATCCAGGCGGCGGCGATCCGGCGGTCGTGCTTATAGGCCGAGGCCATGGCCCAGCCGACCGCTTGGCTGTACTGGGTGCCGAGATTGCCGGAGATCGAGAAAAAACCGTAGTCCCGGCTCGAATAGAGCACCGGAAGTTGCCGGCCCTTCAGGGGATCGAGGGCGTTGGAGAGCACCTGGTTCATCATCTCGACCAGGGGGTAGCCGCGGGCGATCAGCAGCCCCTGCTGGCGGTAGGTCGGAAAGCACATGTCGTCCGGCGCCAGGGCCAGGGCCTGGGCGACGGCCACCGCCTCCTCGCCGGCGCATTTCATATAGAAGGAGGTCTTGCCCTGGCGCTGGGCGCGGTACATCCGCTCGTCGAAGGCGCGGGTGAGCATCATCGCCCGCAGGCCGGCCCGCAGCGTCTCCGCGTCGAGAGCGGGCGCCCAAGGCCCGACCGCCCGGCCGTCGTCGTCCAGCACCGCGATCAGGGCGTAGGCCAGATCGCGGATGTCTTCCGGCGCCGCGTCGATGGGCGGCCGCTCCACCGCCCCGGCGGCGGAGAGGCGCAGATTGCCGAAGTCCACCGCCTGCCCCGGCCGCGCCCTGGGCTCGGGAATGCGCAGGCCAAGGGCGTTGGGCCGGGGCGTCTGTCGAGTTTCGTTCACGAATGGCTCCAGAGGCGACACCCCTCCCCTCAAAGCACAAGAACGCCCGACGCAAAAGGTCGCGCGGGATTGGAGGCCCGTCGCGAGCGTTCGTGGTAGAGTGGCCGACGATGATGAGCGCCCAAGGCTTCACCCTGTTCAAGACCGCCATCGGCGCGTGCGGCGTCGTGTGGAACGAGCGCGGCGTCGTCGGCGTCGAACTTCCCCAGGCGCGAGAGCGGGAGACGCGGGCGCGATTGACCCGCCGATTTCCGGGCGCGGCCGAGGCCCCGCCGCCGCCCGATGTGCGAACCGCCATCGACGGGATGAAGGCCCTGCTCGCCGGAGAACCCGCCGACCTGACCGGCGTGGCTCTCGACCTCGAGAACGCGCCGGATTTCGAGCAACGGGTTTATGAGATCACCCGCGCGATTCCTCCCGGCGAGACCCTCACCTATGGCGAAATCGCCATTCGCCTCGGCGAGCCGGGAGCGGCGCGCGAGGTCGGCCGCGCCCTGGGCGCCAATCCGACACCCATCATCGTCCCCTGCCATCGCGTCCTCGGCGCGAGCGGCAAGGTCGGCGGCTTTTCCGCCCCCGGCGGCGTCGCCACCAAGGCGCGGATGCTCTCGATCGAGAACGCGCGAACCAGCGCCGCGCCGATGCTGTTCGAGAGCCTGCCGATCAGCGTGAGAGGCGGACGGCCGGGCTGACAAAGAAAAACGGCGCCGCCTCGGGTGTGAGGCGGCGCCGCGATGTTCGTGGTGGCGGAACGATCAGCGCCGGATCGCGGCGCCGATCTTGTCCTGGGCCTTGCCGACCTTGTTCTGGACAGTCCCGGCGGCCTTCTCGCCGGCGCCCCTGGCCTGCAGATTGGTGTTTCCGGTAACCTTGCCGGCCGCTTCCTTCACGGCCCCGGCGGCCTTTTTGGCCGCGCCATCGATTCGATTCTCGCTCATCTTTGACCTCACTGGGGTAATGACTTCGAGCCCAGACAACGGCTCGCGGCCGGGCTTGGTTCCCGGTTCGCGGCGTCAACGGTCGGTTTGGCGGCGGCCAATCCGCCGTATAGGATTTGGGCGTGCGGCCCGCCCCCACCGCCGTCATCCCGGAAGGACGCGCAAGGCGCGGCCTATCCGGGACCCATGTGGCCCGCGCTCACCGACAGGGCGTTGCGGGCGGCGCATATGGATCCCGGACAAGCCCCGCCTGACGGCGGCTCTTTCCGGGATGACGTAAGGGGGGAAGGCGAATCGCTTCACGTCGGCCAGACCGCGGTCGCCAAGATGGGGGAAGCGAGCCGATATGTATGTCAGCAACCTGCGCCGCTTTGATCGAGGCCATCGGCGGCGAACTCGACATCGTCGCCCGCTTTCCCGATGGATCGGTGAAGATCAGCAATTTTGCAAAGATTGGGTAGGCTCCAGACTCATTCACAGCCAGTAAGTGAGGAGCGAGGCGAGGGCGACGGCGGATAGGAAGTTGGCGGCGAGCTTGTCGTATCGGGTGGCGACGCGGCGGAAGTCTTTGATGCGGCAGAAGGCGTTTTCGACCCGG
>JBBRQW010000043.1:0-23088 GCA_038225765.1 Caulobacterales bacterium
AGGCACCTTGGTCAGGCGACCGGGCTTCAGCACCGCCACCACCGCCCCCTGGTTGACACCGCTGCTGCCCGCGAAGGTGTTGTTGCTGGCGCTGCCGACCTGGGCGAACACCGCGGCGGTCTCCGGCTGGCGGGCGATGAGGGCGTCCAGCCGATCGACGGTGGCGCGCATCTCGGCCAGGGTCGCGCCCGGCGGCCCTTCGACGTTGACGTAGTAGTAGTTGGGGTTGACCTCGGGCTGGACGGCCTTTTTCAGGGGCACGATCAGGGCCACCGAAGCGACGAAGATCACCAGGCCGATCGCCGCGGCCATGATGCGATGATCCAGGGCCCAGGCCAGCGAGCGGGTGTAGAAACGCGGCAGCGGCGGCCGCTCGCGGCCCGCCTTGGGCTTGAGGAAATAAGCCGCCATCAAGGGGGTCAGCAACCTGGCGACCACCAGCGAGAAGAGCACGGCCACCGAGACGGTGATCCCGAACTCGCGGAAAAACTGCCCGGTTATGCCCGGCATGAAGGCGGTGGGAAGGAACACCGCGACGATGGCGAACGTGGTCGCCACCACCGCCAGGCCGATCTGGTCGGCCCCCTCGATGGCGGCCTCGAAGGGCCTCATGCCGGTATAGACGCGCTTTTCGATGTTCTCGATTTCGACGATGGCGTCATCAACCAGGATGCCGATCACCAGGGTGAGCCCCAGAAGCGTCACCACGTTGAGGCTGAAGCCGACCAGGCTCATGAAGGCGAAAGTCGGGATGAGCGAGGCCGGCATGGCGATCGCGGTCACCGCCGTCGCCCGCCAGCTACGCAGGAACAGCCAGACGACCAGGGCGGCAAGACCCATGCCCTCCAGCAGGGTATGGAGGGTGGCCGAATAGCTCGCCCGGGTCTGATCGACGCGCGAGACGATCTTGTGAACCCTGACGCCGGGGTATTGTTTCTCCAGGCCCCCGAGCGCCCGATCGACGCGATCCTCGACTTCGACCTCGCTGGCGTTCTTGATCTTGCTGAGTTCGAAGCCCACCACCGGCCGGCCGTCGAGGAGAGCGAAGCCGCGGGGCTCGGCGGCCCCGTCGCCCACATCGGCGACGTCGGACAGTCTCACGAATCCTCCACCGAGGGTGGGGATCGAAAGGTCGCGGATCTGATCGACGCTCACCGCGGCGCCCAGAACCCGCAGCGTCTCTTCGCGCCCGCCGACGGTCACGCGGCCGCCCGGCGCGTCGATGTTCGCCTGCGCCAGGGCGTCGTTCACCTCGGCTGCGGTGAGTCCGTGAGCGGCCAGGCGGTCGGGATCGACCAGGATGTTGATTTCGCGGTCGGCCCCGCCCAGGCGGTCGATCCGTGACACCCCCGATTGCGCCTGGAGCGTCCGGGCCACCGTGTTGTCGATGAACCACGAGAGTTCGGTGGTCGACATGGTCGGCGCGGTGATCGCGTAGGTGACGATCGGCTGGTCGTCGATTTCGATGCGCTGGACGATGGGCGGGTCGATGTCGCGCGGCAGATCGTTGCGCGTCTGATCGACCCTGGAGCGGACGTCGTCGGTGGCCTTTTGCAGGTCCTGACCAAGATGGAACTGAATAAAGGTTTCCGAGGAGCCCTGGACGATCGTCGATTGAATCGCCTCGACATTGGGAAGCCCGGCCAGGGCGTTCTCGATCGGCCGGGCAACCTGATTTTCCATTTCGGCCGGCGCCGCGCCGCTGCGGGTCACCGTCACGGTCACGGCGGGAAATTCTATGTTGGGGAAGTTCTTGATCGGCAGGGTGGTGTAGGCGAAGAGACCCGCCAGGATCGCGCCGATGAACAGCACCACGATCGGAATGGGGTTGCGGATCGCCCATTCGGAGACACGAAACCGCCTCTCGCCGCTCATCGGCTCGCCGCCAGCCGCACATAATCCCCCGGCACCAGCATGGCGGCGGCCTTCTCCACCACCCGCGAGCCGGCCGGCGGCCCGGTGAGGAGTTCGACATAGCCGCCGCCGCGCTGGCCGGTGGTGACCGCCACCCGCGACACACGCTCATCGGGGCCGACAGCCATCACCGAGGCGCCGTTGGCGTCGTAACGCACGGCCGTCTCCGGGACCGCCAGGGCGGAGCGGGTGAATCCGGTGAAACTGGCCTTGGCGAAGCCGCCGGCGCGGACGTCGGGACGGACCGGCAGGGCGATGCGGACCCGGCCGAGCTTGGTCGCCGGGTCGATGGCCGGGCTGACCAGTCGCACCACGCCGGGCGCCACCGCGCCATCGGCCAGGGTCACCTGGGCCGTGGAACCGGGACGAAGTTTGCCCAGGGCGTCTTCGCCGACATCGGCGGCCAGTTCGACCTGGGCCCCCTGGGCGATGCGATACCAGGGCGTCGTCCCGGCCCCGGCCAGGTCGCCCAGGCGCACGTTGCGCTCGATCACCAGCCCAGCGCGCGGCGCCCGCACCACCATCAGCCCCTCGCGCGTGCGCAGGTCGCGAACGGCGGCGGCCTGGGCGTTGGCCTGCGCCCGCGCCGAGCGGGCGGCGAACCGGCGGGTGTCGATCTGCTCCTTCGAGAGCAGGCCCTCGTCGTCCAGGCCCTTGACCCGCGTCGCCTGGGCGTCGGCCTCGTCGGCCAGGACGCTCTGCTGGGCGGCCAGGGCGGTCTGCTGGGCCAACTGGGCCTGGAGCAGGGTGTCGTCGAGGCGGGCCAGCGGCTGGCCGGCGGCGACCTTGGCTCCCACATCGACCAGCACCTGGGCGACGCGGTAACCGGTGAGTTGCGGGAAGACCGCGATATCCTCGCGCGGGACCAGGGCCCCCGAGGCGATCAGGCCGCCGGCGATCTCGCGCGGCGCCACCACCACCACGCTGACCGCCCGCGCCTGCTGACGCGGCGCCTCGGCGGCCTTCTTCGGCTGGCAGCCGGCCAGGGCGCCGGCCAGCGCCAGCGCCAGGGCGGCGGCGATCAGGGTGTTGAGGCGGGGCATGTCGGGACACCTCATCGCGGTTTGGCCGTGAACGCCGCGAACGCCCATCCGCCGCCCAGCGCCTTATAGGTCTGCACCGCGCGCCGCAACGCCGCCACCCGCTCGGCGGTCAGCGCCGACCTCGTGGTTCGCCAGGCTTGTTCGGCGCTCAAGGCGGTGGTCAGATCGTCCAGGCCCATGGCGTAGAGCTTCCGGGCGCCCTCCGAGGCGCGATGAGCCCGCGCCTCGCCGGCGGTCAGCACCGCGACCGCCCGCTCGCCGGCCCCCAGGTTCACGAGAGCGTTCTCGGCCTCGCCATAGGCGGTCTGCACGGTCTTCTCGTAGGCGATCACCGCCTGTTCGGTGCGCGCGTCCTCGGCCCTGGCGTCATAGAGAAGCCGTGGAATATCCAGCACCGGAACGGTTACGCCCGCGCCGAGGGTCCAGAAGCCCAGGGCGGTGGTCTGCTGAGCCGGGATCAGGGTCGAGGGCGGGATGAAAGAGACGCCCGGTGAAGTCACCCGGGACAGGCCCAGGCCCGGCAGAAGGGTGAAGGTGGGAAAAACCGCCAGATGGCGCAGCCGCCCCGTCCCCGCCTGCGCGCGCAGATGCGCCTCGGCCTCCCGCACGTCGGGGCGGCGGGCCAGCAGTTCGCCGGGGATGGCGGCGGGCGGCCGGGGGGCGTCCGGGGCGGCGGCCTCGACCGGCAGGCTTTCGACGGGATCGACGCCGCGCCCCACCAGAATAAGGAGCTGGCGCTCGGCGATATGAAGCTGCGCCGCCAGATCCTCGGCCTGCGCCTTGGCCTGGGAAAGATCGCCCGCCACCCGGTCGGCGTCGGTCGCCGCGCCCAGGCCGAGCGCCGCCTTCTCCTGGGCGACGCGCTGCAGTTCGCTCTCGATGCGAACGCTTTCCCGCGCGTCGTCCAACTGGATCGCTAGGCCGTTGGCCTGGAAATAGTTGTCGGCCACGCCGGCGGCGAGACTGGCCCTCGTCCCCTCGATGTTGAACCGCGCCTGGGCCAGGTCGGCATTGGCTACCCGCCGCGCCGTGGCCAGGCGGCCGAACAGGTCGAGCTCCCACGAGACGTTGAAGTTCAGGGTCTCGGTGTCGGTCGTTCCGCCGATCGGGAACAGCTGATCGGACGCCCCGCCCAGATTGTAGGCTCGCTGGCGGCTGACATTGCCGTCCACATTGCCGGTGGGAAGGGTCTGGGCCGTCTGGCTGTCGCGGGTCGCCTTGGCTTCCAGCACCCGCGCCGCCGCCGTGCGCGCGTCGGGCGAATAGCGAGCGGCCTGGTCCTCCAGGGCGTTCAGGCGTGGATCGTCGAACAGCAGCCACCAGCGGTCCAGGGCCGCTGGGGCCAGGGCCTCGCCGCCGGACGGCGCTTGGTAGCGCGCCGGCACTCGCACGTCCGGCGCGCGGTGCGGGGCGGTGGCGCAGGCCCACAGGGGCGCGGCGAGGGCGAGGAGGATCGCGAAGCGTCTCATCGATCCATAAAACTCGCGGCCCGCCCGACAGGAAATCGCCCACCTGGGACTCAAGGGTCCCCAGGCGTCGGCGTCACTTAGGCGCCGTGGGCTGGAAATTCATCTTAACATGCGTTCACAATCGCCGCACGACCGCACAAAGCGAATGGCGATTTGGAGGAGGTGGCATGGCGGGCAGGATCCGGGCCGGGATCGGCGGCTGGACGTTCGAACCCTGGCGCGGGGTGTTCTATCCGGCCGGGACCCGCCAGGCCGACGAACTGGCCTTCGCCAGCCGCCATGTCACGGCCATCGAGATCAACGGCACCTACTATTCCTCGCAGAAGCCGGAGACCTTCGCCAAATGGGCGGCCGAGACGCCCGAGGGCTTTGTCTTCACCCTCAAGGCCTCGCGGTTCTGCACCAACCGCCGCGTCCTGGCCGAGGGCGGCGAGTCGGTGGCGCGGTTCCTGGGTCAAGGGCTGGTGGAACTGGGCGAGAAGCTGGGGCCCATCCTGTGGCAATTCATGGCTA
Source organism: Caulobacterales bacterium (assembly GCA_038225765.1). Classification (GTDB taxonomy): domain Bacteria; phylum Pseudomonadota; class Alphaproteobacteria; order Caulobacterales; family Caulobacteraceae; genus Acaudatibacter. The sequence continues at coordinate 4,940 of JBBRQW010000043.1, forward strand.
CGAAAAAATTCGATCCCGTCGATTTCGCCGCCTTCCTGGATTTTCTCCCGCCCACCCTGGCAGGCCTGCCGCTTCGCCACTGTATGGAGGTGCGCCACCCCAGCTTCGCCGATCCGGCCTTCATCGATCTGTGCCGGCAGCGCGGCGTGGCCATCTGCGCCTCCGAAAGCCCCGACTGGCCGCTGATCGCCGATGTCACCGCCAACTTCGCCTACGCCCGCCTGATGAGAGGCGCCGACGACATCGAGACGGGCTACAGCGCCGCCGACCTCGACGCCTGGGCCCGGCGCCTGCGCGCCTGGGCCGGCGGCGGCTCGCCCGACGATCTGCCGCCGATCTCCCCGGACTCCTCGCCCGCGCCCATCGACCGCGACGTCTTCGCCTTCTTCATCAGCGCCGGCAAGGTCCGCGCCCCCGCCGCCGCCGCGGCGCTGATCGAACGACTGGCTTAAGGTTCGCCCGCAACACCGCTTGACGTTCCCTTCGTAAGGCCGCTCCATTCTGACCCCGAGAATGAGGAGCAACGCGCCATGACGCCCGACGATTTGATGTTCAAGCCCGGTCTGATGAAGGGCGAGCGCATTCTGATCACCGGCGGCGGCACCGGCCTTGGCAAGGTGATGGCCGAGGCCTGCCTGATGCTGGGGGCGGAGGTCTATATCTGTGGGCGGCGGGGCGGGGTGCTGGAAGCGACGGCCAAGGAACTGATGGGCGCCCACGGCGGCAAGGTCACCGGCATCGCCTGCGACATCCGCGTCCCCGAAGCCATCCACGACATGCTCGATGAGGCGTGGGCCGGCGGCGGGGCGCTCACCGGCCTGATCAACAACGCGGCGGGCAACTTCATCAGCCGCACCGAGGATCTGTCGCCGCGCGCCTTCGACGCCATCGCCAACATCGTCTTTCGCGGCTCCTTCTTCGTCACCCTGGACTGCGGCAAGCGGTGGATCGCGGAGGGCAAAAAGTCCTCGGTGGTGTCGATCCTGACCACCTGGGTGTGGTCGGGCGGCCCGTTCACCGTGCCCTCGGCCATGTCCAAGGCCGGTCTCAACGTTATGACCCAATCGCTGGCCGTGGAATGGGCCCCCAAGGGAATCCGCTTCAACGCCATCGCGCCGGGCCCCTTCCCCACCGAGGGGGCGTGGGCCAGGCTCAACCCCGGCGGCGAGCGCGGCCAGAGCGACCGCACCAACCCCATGGGCCGGGTGGGGCGCATGCCCGAGCTGGCCAACCTGGCGGTCTATCTGCTGCATCCGATGTCGGAATATGTGAATGGCCAGACCATCGCCATCGACGGCGGCGCGTGGAACGCCGGCGGCGGCGGTTTCTCGGCTTTGAAGGACTGGAACAACCAGCAATGGGCCGACGCCCGCGCGGCGATCGCCGGGGCCAACGAAAAGGACCGGGCCAAGCGGACGGTGTGAGGCGAAATCAATGCCGACGATCTCGTATTTCTACGGCATCTACATTCGGATGTTCGCCGGTGACCACAACCCGCCTCATTTCCATGCCCGGTACGCCGGCGAGGAGGCTATCGTCGATATCAAAACGCTTGAAGTCCTCGCAGGGCGTCTGCCGAGACAGGCGCTCGTTTTGGTCCTAGAATGGGCGCTGGAACATCGATCCGAACTCATCGAGGATTGGACCCTGTGCGCGAACAAGCAATCGCCAAAGCCGATCGATCCGCTCCCGTAAGCCAGGTCGCCTGGGACGTTGTGGGGGTGCGCGCACTGCCGGGCTTCCGGCTCCATGTGCGCTTCAACGACGGAACCGAAGGCACGGTTGATCTCAGCCGATTTATCCACGAGCCCGATGCCGGCGTGTTCGCCGGGCTGGCGGATCCGGCTCGCTTCGCCAACGTCGGGATCGAAGAGGGCGCGGTGACCTGGCAAGGCGCGCTGGATGTGTGGCCGTGGTCGCTTGATCTGGCGCCCGACGCCATGCACACGAAGATTCGTGAACAAGGCGAGTGGGTGCTCTGATCGACTCCCAACTTCTCTGCCTCTCCCCCGGCAAGCGCGAGCAAACCAAGGCGGCCAACCGTCTGGCCATCCTCGACGCGGCGCGGGAAGTGTTCGGGGAACTGGGCTTCGAGGCGGCCACGGTGCGCGACATCATCCGACGCACCGGCCTGTCGGTGGGGGCCTTCTACAACTATTACCGCTCCAAGGAGGAGGTGTTCGACGCCCTCGCCGACGATGGGGCGCGGCGCTTTCGGCCCATCCTTCACGCCCTGTCGGCCAAGGCGAGCGACTTCGAATCCTACCTGCGGGCGGCGGTCAGGGCCTATTTCGACTTCATCGCCAGCGAGCGGGAGAGTTGGGTGGTCAGGGCGGCGGCGACCGAACCCCTGCCGCACGCGCGCAACACCCCCGAGATCCTGGCCGTGTTCGAGGAGGTGCGCACGGTGTTCGCCGATGTCATGGACCGCGGCCTCGCCCCCAAGGTCGATCTCGACTATCTGGCCGCCAGCTGCATCGCCGTGGCCCGCGAGATCGGCGACAAGATGATGGAGCGCGGCCCCGTGGATGTCGAAGCCGCCGCCGAGTTCGTGGTGCGCCTGATCCTGGGCGGCGTGCCCGCCCTGCCGAGATCGGAGGCCTAGAGGCCCATGGCCGACCAGACGCTCCGCAAGCTCGCCCTGCGGGCCATGCTGTCGTTGCCCAGGCCGGCCCTGAGAGGCCTGGCCGGCGGCGGCGTGGTCTATGTGGGTGGGCGCACCCTCGATCCGCGCCTGCAGTTCCTGGCCGCCCAGGCGCGCCGCGCCCCGCCGATATCGGCCGCCACGCCGCCGCAGGCGCGGGCCGGGAGCGCCGAAGCCCTGGCCCTGGTGGCCGGCGCTCTGGAGCGCGGAGTGCGCGTCGAGGCGCTCACCGTGCCGGGGGCCGAGGGGCCGATCGCCGCCCGCGCCTACCGGAGCGCCGACCAGGATTCCGCCGCGCCGCTGATGGTGTTCGCCCACTTCGGCGGCGGGGTGATCGGCGATCTGGACACCTGCGAGGTGTTCTGCGCGATCCTGGCCAAGGTGGCGCGTTGCCCGGTGCTGTCGGTGGATTACCGCCTGGCGCCCGAACATCGCTTTCCCGCCGCCCTCGACGACATGCTGGCGGCTTACCGTTGGGCGCGCGACAACGCGGCGCGCTTCGGCGCGCCGGACGGCCGCGTCGCGGTGGGCGGCGATTCCATGGGCGGCAATTTCGCCGCCGTTATCTGCCAGGAGATGAAACGGGCCGGCGAACCCCAGCCCGCCCTTCAACTCCTCATCTACCCGGCCCTGGACGTGGCCAGCGAAAGCGCCTCGATGACCACCTATGGCGAGGCCTACCCGTTGTCGCGCGCCACCATGGAATGGTTCATGGGCCACTACATGGGTCCCGGCGACTCGCCGGCCGATCCCAAGCTCTCGCCGGGTCGGGCCAGGGACCTTTCAGGACTGGCCCCGGCGGTGATCGCCACGGCGGGGTTCGACCCGCTGCTCGATCAGGGCGAAGCCTACGCGCGCCGGCTGGGCGAGGCGGGCGTCGCGGTCGCCTATCGTTGTTACGACAACCTGGCTCACGCCTTCACCGCCTTCACCGGCGCGGTTCCCGCCGCCGACCTCGCCTGCCGCGACATCGCCGCCCTGGTCCGCGTCGCCTTCACCGGCCCGGCCGCCTGAGGCATGCGGGCCCTGGTGGTCGAGCGCCTCGCGCCAGGCTACGCGGGTTGCTCGCTCGAGGACGTTCCCACCCCGTCGCCGGGGGCCGGTGAAGTTCGCGTCAAGGTGATCGCCGCCGCGGTGAACTTCCCCGACCTGCTGATGACGCGCGGCGAATATCAGCACAAGCCGGCGCTCCCGTTCATTCCGGGCCTGGAGATCGCCGGCGAGATCGACGCCCTGGGCGAGGCGGCGGACGGCTGGAAGGTCGGCGACGCCGTCGTCGGCCGCCCCCGCGTCGGCGGCTTCTCGCAATTCGCCGTCGCTTTGGCCGCCAGTCTGAAGCCCAAGCCGGCGCGGCTGTCGTTCGCCGAGGCGGCGGCCTACGGCGCCGCCTATCTGACCGCCTGGGTGTCCCTGGTTCGCCGCGCCCAGGTTCAGCCCGGCGAATGGGTGCTGGTCCATGGCGCGGCGGGCGGCGTGGGTCTGGCCTGCGTCGATCTGGCCAAGCTCCTGGGCTGCCGGGTGATCGCCGCCTCGGCGTCGGACAAGAAGCTGGCGCTGGTCAAAGCCGAATACGCGCCGGACGCGACCCTGAACGTCACCGGCGGCTTTCGCGACGCGGTGAAGGCGATCACCGGCGGCCGCGGCGCCGACGTGATCTGCGACCCGGTGGGCGGCGATGTTTTCGACGAAAGCGTTCGCTGCATCGCCTTCGACGGCCGATTGTTGGCGCTCGGCTTCGCCGGCGGGCGCATTCCGACGCTTCCTGTGAACATGGCCCTGATCAAGGGGTTTTCGCTCATCGGCGTGCGGGCCGGCGAATACGGCCGCCGGTTTCCCGACCTCGGCCGCGAAGACGTCGAGGCAGTATGGGCCCTGGCCAGCGAGGGCAAGATTCACCCCCGCGTCCACGCCGAGTTTCCCCTCGCCGACTGGCGCGCCGCCTTCGACCTGCTGGCCAACCGCGTCGTCATCGGCAAGGCGGTGATCCGACCGGACCTGTGATGTGAGGCGCCGCCCGCGCGGATTGACACCTGGCCCCTCTTCCCCTATCCCCGCGCGCTCACCGGCCCGCCGTCAATCCTGTCCCGACGCGCGGCCCTTCGCCTGGAGCCTCGTGTCGTGAAGCGGACCTTTCAACCGTCTCGTCTGGTGCGCAAGCGACGTCACGGCTTTCGCTCCCGCATGGCGACCAAGAACGGCCAGAAGATCGTCGCCCGCCGCCGGACGCGGGGCCGCAAACGGCTGACGGCCTAGGGGTTTCCCCTCTCCTCGCCTTGCCGATCGACCGCCTGCGAAAACGGCCCGATTTCCTCGCCGCCGCCAAGGGCGCCGTCTGCGCGCGCGGCGCGGTGGTGGCGCAGGCGCGCAGCCGCAACGATGGGACACTGGCGGTGAGGATCGGCTTCACCGCCACCCGCCGGATCGGCGGCGCGGTGGTCCGCAACCGGGCCAGGCGGCGCCTGCGCGAGGCGGCGCGCCTTCTCGCCCCCCTTCATTCCAGGGCCGGCTGCGACTATGTGTTCGTCGCCCGCGGCGGAACCGTCGCGCGGCCCTGGGGGCGTTTGCTTGACGATATGAAAACCGCGCTGATAAGGCTCGCGGCCGATCTTCAAGCCAGCCCGGGCGAGCCTCCGCCTTGACGCCTCCCCACCCGGCCACCGCCCCATGCCCGACGACAACAAGAACCTGATCGCCTTCGCCGTCATGGCGCTGCTGCTGTTCGGGACCTATTCGATCTACACCTGGTTCGTCGTCGATCCCGCCGCCCGGCAGGCGGCGGCGCGCGCCCACGCCGAGGCCGTCGCCGCCCCCGCCGTTCCGCCGCCGGTCGCCCGCCCGCTTTCGCGGACGGCCGCCCTGGCGCTTAGCCCGCGGGTGATTGTCGATACGCCATCGCTTTCGGGCTCGATCGCCCTCAAGGGCGCCCGTTTCGACGACCTGTTCCTGAAAAATTACCATGTGGAAGTGGCCAAGAGCTCCCCACTGGTGGAGTTGTTGCGCCCCGAGGGCATGACCGACGCCTATTTCGCCGAAGCCGGCTGGGTGGGGGCCAATCTGCCGGCGCTGCCGGGCGGCCAGACCCCATGGACCCTGACTTCCGGCCGCGATCTGGCGCCCGGGCGCCCCATTGTCCTGACCTACGCCACGCCGGCGGGGCTCGCCTTCACCCGCGAGATCGAAGTCGATGCGCGCTCGATGTTCACCATCACCGACACGGTGGTCAACCGGGGTTCCGCGCCGGCGACCCTGGCCCCCTACGCCTCGGTGGAGCGGCGCGGCCTGCCGCCCGACCCGAACAAGAGCGGCCTGGTCCACGAAGGCGCCATCGGCGTGTTGGGCCTCGACAAGCCCGAGTTGAAGCTGACCAGCTACAAGTCGTGGAAAAAGAAGGGTGAGCAGGACTGGCAATCCACCGGCGGCTGGCTGGGCGTCACCGACAAATACTGGATGACCGCCTTCATCCCCCCGCAAGCCGAGCGCATCGACGCCAAGATCCGCGCCGCCACCGACGCCGCCGGCGTCGATCTCTACGAGGCCGCCTACCTCGCGCGGGCGCGTTCGATCGCCCCCGGCGGCCGGATGGTCGAGGTCACCCACCTGTTCGCCGGCGCCAAGACGGTTCCGGTGCTCAAGGCCTACCAGAAGGCCCTCGGCATCCCGCGCTTCGACGACGCGGTGGATTGGGGAATCCTGTTCTTCCTCACCAAGCCGATCTTTGCCCTGCTCGAATTCTTCTACCAACTGGTCGGCAATTTCGGCGTCGCCATCCTGATGCTGACGGTGGTCATCCGCCTGATCACCTTTCCCCTGGCCAACAAGGGGTTCGAAATGGGCGTCAAGATGAAGAAGATCCAACCCGAACTGAAGGCCCTGCAGGCCAAGAACAAGGACGACCCGGGCGCCCAGCAGAAGGCGATGATGGCCCTCTACGCGCGCGAGAAGGTCAATCCGGTCACCGGCTGCCTGCCGATCCTGTTTCAGATTCCAGTCTTCTATTCGCTCACCAAGCTGTTCACCGTCACCATAGAGATGCGCCACGCGCCCTTCTTCGGCTGGATTCACGATCTCTCGGCGCGCGACCCCACCACCATCGTCAATCTATTCGGCCTCATTCCATGGGATCCCTCGACCGCCCCCCTGATCGGCGGCCTTCTGGGCGGGGTGCTGCACGTGGGCGTCTGGCCGCTGGCCTATGGGCTGGTGACCCTGCTCAGCCAGTCGATGACCCCCCAGACCGGCATCGATCCCACCCAGCAGATGCTGTTCAAGCTGATGCCGATCCTGTTCACCTTCATTCTCGCCCAATACGCCGTGGGCCTGCTGATCTATTGGACGTGGAGCGGCCTGATCACCATCGTCCAGCAGTATGTGATGATGCGGCGCTTCAAGGTGGAAAATCCCATCGACGATTTCCTGGGCCGGTTCTCAGCCAAGCCCGAGACGTCCGGGTGACCGAAGAAACGGGCCGCGCGCTGGATACCGGCGGCTTCGACGCCGCCGAGATCGACGCGGCGAGGGTGCTGTTCGCCAGGCCGGTGGAGTTCGTCATGGGCGCGGTGGCCATGGAGGCCCTGCCGCCCGCCGATCTTCCCGAAATCGCCTTCGCCGGCCGCTCGAACGTCGGCAAGTCGTCCCTGATCAACGGCCTGGTCAATCGTCACCGGCTGGCCCGCGCCTCCACCGCGCCGGGGCGCACCCGGGAAATCAACTTCTTCCTGCTCGATGGGCGCCTGCGGCTGGTCGATCTGCCGGGTTACGGCTTCGCCAAGGTGTCCAGAGCGGCGGCGCGCCGGTTTCAGGATCTCGGGCGGGCCTATCTGCGCGGCCGGCCCAACCTCAAGCGGGTCTATCTGCTGATCGACGCCCGCCGTGGCCTGGGACCGCCCGACGCCGAGGCCCTTGACGCCCTGGACAAGGCCGCCGTCTCCTATCAGATCGTGCTCACCAAGGCCGACAAGCTCAAGGCCGGCGAGGCGGACGCCGTGGCCGCCGCCGCCCTGGCCGCCGTCTCCCGGCGCGGCGCCGCCTTTCCCCGCGTGGTCGCCACCTCGGCGGAACGCGGGGACGGCATGGCCGACCTGCGGGCCGAGATCGCCCGGGCCGCCTTTCCGTGACCGGCATGGCCCGCCCCGACCTGCGCCACGTCGAGACCTGGCTGTTCGACCTCGACAACACCCTCTATCCGCGTGAATCGGGTCTGGGGGCGTTGATGGAGCCGCGCATCACCGCCTTTGTCATGGAGGCGACCGGCCTGCCGCGCGAGGCGGCCTACGCCCTGCAGAAGCGCTATCTGGCCGAGGACGGCCTGACCCTGCGCGGCCTGATGACCCATCACGGCGCCGACCCGGACGCCTATCACGCTCGCTTTCACGACCTGCCGCTGGAGGGCCTGGACCGCGACGAGGCGCTGAGGGCCGCCCTCGCCCGCCTGCCGGGCCGTCGGCTGATCTTCACCAACGCCGACGCCGTCCACGCCGAGCGGGTGATCGAGCACCTGGGGCTGGCGGGCCTGTTCGACGACATATTCCACATCGGCTCGGCCGCCTTTTGGCCCAAGCCCTCGGCCCAGGCCTTCGAGGCGATCGTCGCGGCGCACGCCATCGCGCCCAAGGCTGCCGCCTTCTTCGAGGATGCCGAACGCAACCTCGCCCCCGCCGCCGCCCTGGGCATGACCACGGTGCTGGTGGGCGCCGACGCCGCCGCCTCCACCGCCCCCTTCGTCGATCATCGCACCGAGCGCCTGGCCCCCTTCCTCGCCGCCGCGCTCGTCAAGGAGCCGCCCTGACATGGCCGACCTCGCCCTCTCCGACCTCCAGGCCGAAGTCGAAGTCGGCTGGGAGGGGCGCGACTCGCTTGGCCCCGAAACGCGCGGCGCGATCCGGACGGCGGTCGAGGAGACGCTGCATCGCCTCGACACGGGCCAGACGCGGGTGGCGGAAAAGCACGGCGGCGCCTGGATCGTCCGCCCGTGGCTCAAGCAGGCCATCCTGCTGTCGTTTCGCCTCAGCCCCAACACCGTCATGCGCGCCGGGGCCCTGGGCGGCGGGATCGGGCCGTGGTGGGACAAGATTCCCGGCAAGTTCGAGGGCTGGGACGCGGCGCAATTCGAGGCCGCCGGGTTCCGCGCCGTGCCCGGGGCCATCGTGCGGCGGGGGGCCTTCATCGGCCGCGACGCGGTGCTGATGCCCTCGTTCGTCAACATCGGCGCCTATGTCGGCGAGCGGACCATGATCGACACCTGGGCCACGGTCGGCTCCTGCGCCCAGATCGGGGCGGGCGTCCACATCAGCGGCGGGGCGGGAATCGGCGGGGTGCTGGAGCCCTTGCAGGCCGCCCCGACCGTCATCGAGGATGGCTGCTTCATCGGGGCCCGCTCCGAAGTGGCCGAAGGGGTGATCGTCGGCGAGGGCGCGGTGCTCTCCATGGGGGTGTTCATCAACGCCTCGACGAGAATCGTCGACCGCAAGAGCGGCGAGATTCATCGCGGCGTCGTGCCGGCCTATTCCGTCGTGGTTCCCGGATCGATCCCCGATCCGCATGGCCAGGGCCCCAGCCTGGCCTGCGCGGTGATCGTCAAGACAGTGGACGCCCAGACCCGATCCAAGACCAGCATCAACGAATTGCTGCGGGACTGACCGCCGCCAGGCTCCGGCACTCGGCCTTGAAGTCGTAGGGCAGAACGTCGTCGGCGGCGCAGTCGGGCCAGCGGCCGCTCTCCACCCAGTAGGCGCACAGGCCGAGCTTGGCGCACAAGCCGACGAACCGGGGGTCGCGATCGATGTCGGTGACCGAAGAGAAGATCACCGTGGCGTTGTACCAGCCGCCCGGCGCGACGCCGCGAGGGTCGAACAGGTGCTCGAACGACGCCTTGCCGATCGCCTCGAAGACCTCGTCATGAAGTTCCAGCTTGTAGGCGAGCACCAGCGGCCCGAGCGAAATTGTCCCGGTGCGCGCCAATTCGTCGCGAAGGGTGTCGGAAAGGCGGGCCCGGATTTGCGGGTTGGGGTCGCGAAGCGCCCGGCGGACGAAAAGACTTTCGCGAACGTGCGGCGTCAGCGATCCCATGGCGGCGACCTCGGCCGCCAAGACGTCGAACGCCTGCCAATCGCCGTGAAACGCGCAGAGCTGCAGCGGCAGGGCGGCGAACGATTCGGCGCCCGGCCAGCGGACGCGCGCGTTCGCGAACACCTTGAGCGCCTCCTCGCGCGATCCCGCGTCGAACAGGGCGTTGGCGTAGGAAACCACCCCCGGGGCGTTCAGCGCGTCCAGCTTGTAGGCCAGGGTGGCGCTGGCGAACCCATCCTCGAGGCGGCCGACGCTGGAGTAGAAGTCCACCAGGGCGGCCAGCACCCCGATGTCGGCCGGCGCCTCGGCGCGCGCCCTCGCCAGGAGATTTTCGCGCTTCATATAGCTGGCGTAGGGCTCGACCCAACTGAGAGCGGCGTGGGCCAGGCCGGAGCGGGGGTCGAGGCGAAGGGCGGTCTGGGCCATCTCGATCACCAGGTCGCGCGCGGCTCTGGAAAAGCCTTCCGGACTCTCGAATCGGCCCAGGGTTGCCCGGATATAGGCCAGCTGGGCCCAGCCGGGCGCGAACGCCGGGGCGCGGGAGCTGACCTTTTCGAGCAGGCGCGCCAGCTCCTCGCCGCCGCCGCCGCCCCCGCCGCCCAACATGCTTCGCGCGCGCAGATAGATATCGTAGGTCTCCGGATCGATCGGCGGCGCGGGCGTCGTGGGCGCGAACGCCACCTCCAGGGCGGCGCCCACCGCACCGGCGATCTCGTCCTGCAGGGCGAAGATGTCGGTGAGTTCGCGGTCGAAGCGATCGGACCACAGGGTCGTCTGGCCGGCGCATTCGATGAGCTGGGCGGCGATCCGCACCCTGGGCCCCTCTCGCCGCACCGAGCCGTCCAGCACGTGGGTCGCCTTCAGGTCGGCCGCCACGCGCGCGATCGCCTTGTCGGCGCCGCGGAACTGAAAACTGGAAGTTCGCCCGATGACCTTCAGATCGGCGCGACGGGCCACCGCCTGCTGGATCTCCTCCGACACGCCGTCGGAAAACCAGGTCATGTCGGCGTCGCCGCAGAGGTTGTCGAACGGCAGGACCGCCAGCAGCGGCGGCGCGGGCGTCGGCGGCGGGCTCCCCCCGTCGCCGGGCGGCGCCAACCGATAGCCGAGCCGGGGGATCGTCTCGATGACGAAGGCGCCGCCGACCTCCGCCTCGGCCAGGCGGCGCAGCCTTTGGATGCAGCGGTTGAGGGCGTCGTCGCCCACCCTGACCTGGCCCCAGCAGACCTCGGTCAAAGCCTCGCGCGACACCGGCTCCCCCCCCGCCCGGGCCAGGGCGATGAGCACCTGCATGACCCGCGGCTGCAGCCGCGTGCGCCGGCCGCCGGCGACCACCTCGCAGGCCGTTGGCTGGATTTGCACGCCGCCGACAAGGAAGTCCGGCTGGCGCGTCAGATCGATCCGGCGCCCCAGGGCGATGGCGGCGACGGCGTCGTTCATGGCCGCCTCGGCGGCGTCAATCGGAGATTGATCGGCAATGGATCGGCTCCCCGCCCTTCCCCGGTCGGCGACCTTCGCCTGTTAATCCGCTCCGGACAAGCGGGACGTCATCGGGCTCTACCGCTCCACCTTCGCATAAGCCGTCCCGTCGCGGCGCCGATAGTGGTCCTCGGCGGGCCTCGCGATCATGTCGATGTCGGGATAGTCGCAGGCGTCGCGGGCGAAATCGCTGTTGCCCACTTCCAGCACCGTCGCGTCGCTGTCGGAACGGTTGATCAGGTGATGGCCGTCGGCGTCGCCGGCCTTGAAGGCGGCGCAGTCGCCGGCGCGCAGGGTTTCCTCGCCGGCGTCGGTGACCAGGACCACCTCGCCTTGGACCACCCAGACGAACTCGTCCTCGTGGCTGTGCCAGTGGCGCTGGCTGGACCAGGCGCCGGGCGGCAGGGTGAGCAGGTTCACCCCAAATTCGGTCAGGCCGCCGGCCTTGCCAAGGCGTTTGCGCACCCGCCCCCGGCACGGTTCACGGTGCGGCGGCGGGTAGTTGGTTCCCGCGCTGACCGGCGCGGCGGCGAGATCGATCTTTTTCACGGACGGCGCTCCTGGCTGGTTTGCGGTGGGCGAGCCGCCAGCCTAAAGCAACGGCGATGGACAGCGCCACCCCTCTCGATCCGGTCGCCCTGACCCAGGCGTTGATCCGCTGCCCCTCGGTCACACCGGCCGACGGGGGGGCCATGGGCGTGGTGCGGGCGGCGCTGGAGGGCCTGGGTTTCGCCTGCCGGCGGATGCGGTTCGGCGAGATCGAAAACCTCTATGCGCGGCGGGGAACGGCGCGGCCCAATCTGTGCTTCGCCGGACACACCGATGTCGTCCCGGTCGGCGACGAGGCCGCCTGGACGCACGGGCCGTTCGCGGCGGGGATTGAGGGCGGGGTGTTGTTCGGCCGCGGCGCCGTCGATATGAAAAGCGCCGTCGCCGCCTTCATCGCCGCCGCGGCGGCCGCGCTGGCCAAGGGCGAACCGGCCGGCTCGCTCTCCCTCCTGATCACCGGCGACGAGGAAGGCGTGGCCGAACACGGCACCAAGGCGGTGGTCGCGGCCCTGGCCGCCGAGGGCGAGGTCATCGACCATTGCCTGGTCGGCGAACCCACCTCCAGCGCGGTTCTGGGCGACATGATCAAGATCGGCCGGCGCGGCAGCATCGGGGCGGAGATCGCCGTCGAGGGGGTGCAGGGTCACGTCGCCTATCCGCACCGCGCCGCCAATCCCGTGCCGGTGCTCATCGCCCTGCTGGCCACACTCCAGGCGCGGGTTCTGGACCACGGCTTCGACGGCTTCCAGCCGTCCAATCTCGAGATCACCACCGTCGACGTGGGCAACCCGGCCGGCAATGTGATCCCCGCCAGGGCGACGGCGCGGCTCAACATCCGCTTCAACCCGGCCCACACCGGCGAGAGTCTCGCGGCGTGGCTTCTCAAGGAGGCGAGAGCGGCGGGCGACGGCTTTGCCGGCCGGGTGACCCTGACGCCTCGAATCAGCGGCGAGGCGTTCTTGACCGAGCCGGGGCCTTTCACCGCGACGGTCGCGGGCGCGGTGGAGGCGATGACCGGCGTCGAGCCGGAGCTTTCCACCACCGGCGGCACGTCGGACGCCCGCTTCATCCGCGCCTTGTGCCCGGTGGTGGAGTTCGGCCTGGTCGGCGCCTCCATGCACGCGGTGGATGAGCGGGCGCCGGTGGCCGAAATCAGGACGCTGGCGGCCATCTACGAGCGGTTGATCGCGGACTATTTCACCGCCTTTTCGTCGTAGTCCACCGCCGTCAGGCAAAGCCCCGCCGCCGGGGCCACCGGGCCGCAGCGGGCGCGGTCGCGCGCCGCCAGCGCCGCCGCCAGATCGTCGGCGCTCCAGCGCCCCTGCCCCACCCAGACGAGAGAGCCGACCATGGAGCGGACCTGGCGATGCAGGAAGGAACGGGCGGCGAACTCCAGGCGAACCTCTTCGCCCTGGCGCCAGACCTCGGCCACGTCGAGGGTTTTGACCGGCGAGGCGGACTGGCAGGCGGCGTCGCGGAAGGTGGTGAAGTCGTGATGGCCGACCAGAACCCGAGCGGCCTGGTTCATCGCCCGCTCGTCGAGGGGCTTTTTGACATGCCACACCCGTCCCCGATCGAGGGCCGACGGGGCGGCCCGATTGAGGATGCGGTAGAGATAGCGCCGCCCCTTGGCCGAAAAGCGGGCGTGGAAATCGTCCGGCGCGAAATCGGCCCGGATGACGGCGATCGGTTCGGCGGCGAGGTGGGCGTTGAGGGCGTTCCTCACCACCTCGGCGGGCCAGGCCTTTTCCAGGCCGAAGTGGATCACCTGGGCGGCGGCGTGAACGCCGGTGTCGGTGCGCCCGGCCCCGTGCAGCCGCGCGGCCTCGCCGCTGAACGCGGCGATCGCCCGCTCGATGGCGGCTTGAACCGTCGGCAGGTCGCCCTGGGCCTGGAAACCCCGATAGGGCCCGCCGTCGTATTCGACCGTCAGCCGGTAGCGCGGCATCAGGCCAGTCGCGATCCGGGGCCAAGCGGAAAGCCGCGCAGAAACGCCGCCGCCTCCCGAGGCGCGCGCCCCTCCCGCTGGCCGCGCAGTATGCGCACCGCGCCGGTACCGCAGGCAACCAGCAGACCGTCGTCCAGAACCTCGCCCGGCGCGCCGCCCGCGTCCTCGCACCGCGACAGCAGGGCTTTCACCCGCATCGGCCCGCGTGGCGTGGGGGCCATGAACCAGGCGCCGGGAAAGGGGGAGAGCCCCCGGATCTGGCGATCGACCTCGCAGGCGGGGCGGTCCCAGCGGATGCGCGCCTCGCCGGGCTTGATTTTCCGGGCGTAGGTCGCTCCCTCGGCCGGCTGGGACGTCTCGCGCGCTTCGCCGCGCTCCACCTTGCCTAGGATTTCCACCATCAGCCGCGCGCCCGCCGAGGCGAGGCGGTCGTGCAGGGTTCCCGCCGTATCCAGCGGCCCGATCGGCGTCCTCGCCTCGCCCAGCACCGGCCCTTCGTCGAGGCCTTCGGTCATACGCATCGCCTGGACGCCGGTGACGGCGTCGCCGGCCATGATCGCCCGCTGGATCGGGGCGGCGCCGCGCCATCGGGGCAACAGGGAGGCGTGGAGATTGAAACTACCCAGGCGCGGCGCGTCGAGAACCTCGATCGGCAGGATCTGGCCAAAGGCCACGACCACCGCCGCGTCGAGGGCCAACGCCACAAACGCCGCCACCGCCTCCGGCGCGCGCATCGAGACCGGCGTGCGCGCCGCCAGGCCGCGCGCCTCGGCGAACGCCTGAACCGGCGACGGGCGCGCTATCTGCCCCCGCCCGCGCCGGGCTGGCGGCTGGCTGTAGACACAAGCGATGTCGTGGTCCGCCTCGATCAGGGCGGCGAGGGCGGGGACGGCGAATTCGGGGGTTCCGAGGAAGGCGAGGCGCAAGGCCCTCAGGCGTCCACGCGGGCCGCTTTGCGGACCTTGCTCACCGCTCGCTCGCGCTTTAGGCGCGACAGGCGGTCGATGAAGAGGATGCCTTCCAGATGGTCGATCTCGTGCTGGATGCAGACGGCGAACAGGCCCTCGGCGTCTTCCTCCACCGCCTCGCCGCGATAGTTCAGATAGCTGAGCCGCACTCGCGCCGGGCGCTCCACCTCGTCGTAGACGTCCGGCACCGAGAGGCAGCCTTCCTCATAGGGCGCCGTCTCGTCCGACGCCCAGAGGATCCGCGGATTGACGAAATGGCGGGGGGCCGGCGGATCCTCGCCCTTGGCCACGTCCATGACGATGACGCGTTTGGGTACGCCCACCTGAATGGCCGCCAGCCCGACGCCGGGCGCGGCGTACATGGTCTCCAGCATGTCGTCCATCAGGGCGCGCAGAGCGTCATCCACCGCCGGCACCGGCGCGGACTTGCGTTTGAGGGCGGTAAGATCGCCATCGACGGTCAGGATGCGGCGCAGACTCATGGCGCGGACGTAGGCGCCGCCTCGACGAGCGTCAAGACCGGCGGGTCCGCCGCGACCTCTGAAGTCGGCAGTTTGACCAGGGGCCGGATCGAGGCGTCGAGGCCGTTCAGCTCCTCGATCCGCACCGACTGATGATCGACCTTGAGGTCCTCGAACTTGCGCGCCTGGGGTAGAACCTGGGATTCCAGGGAGCCGACCAGGGCGTTGTATTTGCTCACCGCCGACCCGAGGGCCTTGCCCACCCCCTCGACGTGGCCGCCCATCACCGACAAGCGCTTGTAAAGATCGCGGCCGAGCACGGCGATCTTCTTGGCGTTGAGATGCTGTTCCTCCACCCGCCACCCGTAGACCACCGCCTTGCACAGGGCGAAGAGGCTTGAGGGGGTCACCAGGATGATCCGGCGCTCCATGGCGTTGGTGTAGAGGGTCGGCAACCGCTCGGCGGCCGGCGCGAGAAAGGCTTCGCCCGGCACGAACATGACGGCGAAGTCCGGGGCGACTTCGAATTGTTCCCAATAGGCCTTGGCCGCCAGGCTTTGGACGTGGGCCCTGATGCTTTGAGCGTGCCGCCCATAGGCTTCCTCGCGCGCCGCCTCGTCGATGGCGTTCTGGGCGTCGAAGTAGGCGTTGAGCGAACACTTGGCGTCGATCACGAACACGCCGCCGCCCGGCAGACGCACCACCACGTCGGGCCGCATGGGCGCCTCGCCGGCGTCCACGTGAACCTGTTCCTCGAAATCGACCCTGGCCTTGAGCCCGGCCATCTCCAGGACATTGCGCAGCATCTGCTCGCCCCAGCGGCCCTGCACCCCGGCCCCGCGACGAAGGGCGGCGGAGAGCTTGCGCGCCTCGTCCTGGGTTGCGGCGGAGGCCGCCATCAGCTGTTCGATCTGCGCCTTGAGGCCGCCGCTCTGCTCGGCCCGCGCCTTTTCCGCCGCCGTCACCTGCGCTTCGAACTTGGCCAGGGTGTCGGCCACCGGCTTCAACTGCGCCTCGAGCTTGGCCTGGGCCAAGACATCCTGGGCCTTGAACGTCTCTTCCGCCCGCTTGACCAGGCCATCGGCGACCGCATTGGCCACGATCGCGGCCTGGCCCTTGAGGATGTCCGCGCCCGCCGCCGCCTGGCCTTCCATCAGGCGCGCCCGCAGGTCCGCCCGCGCCGCCCGCGCCCGCTCGGCGACGGCCCAGAAGGCCATGGCGACCGTCCCGGCGGCGCCGGCCAGGGCGGCCATGAGCGGGAGGGTGGCGGGGTTCATGGTCCGTTCCTTAACCGGAGTCGGGGCGATGTTACACTTCCCATACCCATGGAGAGCATTTGAGCTAATCCTTCGGCGGACTCGAAAGGCGACGACCGATCACCACTAGGGCGACTGCGGCAACGGCGGCCGCGAGGCCGAGAAAAGTTGGCGCAGGTCGATCTACAATCTTGCAATAACCCGTATAGAGCAAGATGGCCGCTAATCCGAGAGACAGCAGAGCCATGAGAAAGTAACGGTTGAAAAGGGATGGTTTCATCCTAGTCGAAGGGTGGCTCTTGCGATGGCTTCGCCTTGGGCACGACGACTACACTCTCAAACACGCGCTCAAACTCCTCCGGCCTATCGTCCGCCTCTAGCTGGCGGGCCATGTCGCGGAACCGTTTGGACTGGGCCGGATTGTCGGGCTTGGGCTTCGGTTTGGCCACGTTTAGATTCCCTTTAGCTTTGTAATGCGCCCATTGTCATGCACCCGGAAGATGTAGGGCGGCTTTTCGTTTTCGATATATTCCATGATCTTCCTAGAGGCTTTCGCAAACACTACAAACTTGTGCCAAGATAACAGTGTGGCGCCAGCCAAATAGAAACACGCCACTTTGTGCTGCCGAACCGCGAGAAGGGGCGCATTTTCCGCGTGGAATTTCTTATCGTGGCTCAGAGCCACCCATCCCCTCTGACCTACGACCGACAACCATTCATCGTCCCCGGTTGTCTCGCCAAACCCGAGAGATTTATCCTCATCGAACCCCACCACGCCGAACGGGGGATGGGCGGCGCGAACTAGGCGCGGGAGCGCCTTTCCGAAGCATCTGTCGAAGAAGAATGTCGGTTCGCCCACCACGCCTGCATGCCGCCGTCAGGATCGATCTTTTCGAAGTGCAGAGCCTCCTTAACATTCGAGACCCTAAGCCCAAAGTCTTTCGCCGTTTCCCGGATCGGTTCACCTGCCAGGTATCGCGCCTTTAGCAGCCATGTCGCGACACCCCGGACACTGGGCGCCCCAAACGAAATCCGGGGATCTATGATGATGGGGGAGCCGGCTCCAGCCACTCGCCACCTGACAGCCAGCGACCCTTCGTAGTCAAACTCTTGGAGGAGCGACGAGACAATCTCATTCCACTCCAATTGGCCACCTAGGTTTGTGTGGACAAGCTTCCCCACCTCTTCGGGCATAATCTGGGCAAGGTCAAAAATGAGAGATTGGCCATCAGTCTTGAAGCGGAGCGTTGCGAAAGGATTTTCAATACCGAGCTTGTTTTGAACGTAGGCCCGCGTTTCCTTAACGGCGCTCATTTTTACACCGGCCTTCCGGCAAGCGGCCATAAAGGCCACTTCGATCAACTGGAGGTAGGAAAGTTCACCCCCGCGCGCTTTCACGGGCAATCTGAGTTGCGGGTCCTTGAACCAGCGGTTCACGTTTGACGCGCTAGTCCGGGCATAACGGGCCGCTTCTCCGACCCCATAGGTGGGGACGGTTAGGCGGTCGCGCCAAGCATCAAGGGGGGTCCGGATAGAAATGTGCGCTCCTTTGCCATCGGAGCGCACTATCCCACAAAACGGAGGGAAAATCAAGAATCTTTCTTAGATTTCAACTAGTTGAAACTTATGATGATTTCGAATCATAGCCTACAAATGGCAATTCCAACTGATCCGGATCGGGCGCTTCCTGTCCGCGTCGCCAGCGGCGCCCACGTAGCGACCCCGGCCTAAGCCGCCCTTCGGCCACTAGTCGTTCGATAGGTGAGGCGCTTGCCCTTG
>JBBRQW010000044.1:0-23037 GCA_038225765.1 Caulobacterales bacterium
AAGCTGGGCCGCATGTCCAACGCCATGAGCTATCTCATCGAAGCCATGGTGGCGCGGCGTTACGAACTGCTGTTCAGCCTGTTCGTCAGCCTGACCTTCATGGTGTTCTCCGCCTCCCTGCTCTACCTGGTGGAGGGGCCAGCCCAGCCAGACAAATTCGGCAGCATCCCAAGGGCGATGTGGTGGGCCACCGCCGCCCTGACCACCATCGGCTATGGCGACACCTATCCGATCACCGTGATGGGCCGGATTTTCGCGGCCATGTCGGCGATCGGCGGCATCGGCCTGGTCGCCATGCCCACCGGCATCATGGCGGCGGCCTTCAGCGAGGCGGTGCAGAAACACTCGCGCGACCTGGTCAATACGAAGGCCGCCGAGGGGGCGGAGGCGTTCGTGTTCAATGCGCGGGGCGACATCCAGAGCGACCCCTGAAAGGCCTCAGTTGCGCGGCTTGCCCCCCCGGCCGTCCAACTGGCGTTCCCAGGCCAGGGCATGGGCGACGATGGTGTCGAGATTGTCGAGCGCGGGTCGCCAGGCGAGGCGCGACCCTATCTGGTCGTTGTCGGCGATCAGAGCGTCGGGATCGCCGGGGCGGCGCGGTTTGAGGCGACGGGCCAGGGTAACGCCGGCGACCCGATCGACGCTGTCCAGAACCTGGAGGACGGAAAAGCCTCGGCCGTAGCCGCAATTGAGCGTGTGGTTGACCCTTGGCTCGGCGATCAGGGCGTCCAGAGCGCACAGATGCGCGGCGGCCAGATCCGTTACGTGAATATAGTCGCGCACGCCGGTTCCATCAGGGGTGGCGAAATCGCCGCCGAACACATCCACCCCATCGCGTTTTCCGCACGCCGCCTCCACCGCCACCTTGACCAGGTGCGTGGCGCCGGCGGTGGACTGACCCGAACGCCCGGCCGGATCGGCGCCGGCGACGTTGAAATACCTGAGGGCGCAATAGTTCAACTCATGGGCGGCGGCGACGTCCTTCAGCATCCATTCCGTCATAAGCTTGGATCGGCCATAGGGATTGATCGGCCGGGTCGCGGCGTGTTCGGCGGTTGGCGTCGAGTCCGGGATTCCATAAGCGGCGGCGGTCGAGGAAAATACGAAATGTCCAACGCCGGCGGCCACCGCGCTGGCCAGCAACGCCTGACTTTTGACCGTGTTGTTACGATAGTATTTGAGCGGATTTTCGACGGACTCGGGAACCACGACCGAACCGGCGAAATGCATGATCGCCCCGATGCGATATTCCGCGATCAAACGCCTCGTCAGAGCTTCGTCGGCGATGTCTCCGCGCGCGAAAGGCACCTCCGCCGGCACCGCCCAGCGAAATCCGGTCGAAAGGTCGTCGATCACCACCACCGGGAATCCCGCGTCCCTCAGCGCCAGAACGGCGTGGCTGCCGATATACCCCGCGCCACCCGTCACGAGCACCGGCGGCCGGCGGTCGCGTTCAGTCATGTCTACCTCCTGGCCGAACTGCTGGGAAATCCTACCAGAAACTTTGGCGGGGCATCGACTGTCTTCGCCAGCCGTCACGGCGGCGAACCGGGAGGAAATTCTTGACATGGCGAGGGACGGTCAGCAGGGTCGCGCCCGCCCGCCCTCTGGATAAATCGCGGCGGCGGCGAAATCCGCCCTGGGCGGGCGGCCATCTTTGGCGTTGGCGTGCGCGTCGCGCCGGTGTTCCCGACACGGGGAATCCGACTTGGGAGTCGATGTGACGGGCGCTCTGGACCCTATCGTGTTGAACCTGGGCGCGCCCCTGATCGACGCGGTTTGCGCCACCATCTGCGGCGAATGGTTCGAGGCGGCGGATCTGTGGTTCGAGGTCTATCGAGACTCTCGATTCCGTTCCCTGGCCGCCCAGTGCGGCGCGGAGGCCTCGCTCCGCGCCGGATTGCTCGATATGGCCGAATATTTCTATCTTGGACTTGGCGATCCGGCCGAGGCGCCGGCCTTCGTTCGCATTCTGCGGGAGGAGAATGAACCCATTCGTTCGGCGAGAATGACCTACTATGGCCGCGGACTCGAAGGTCGCGCCAAGGAAGCGGTGGCGGGTGGCGAACTGATGCGGCTGCATTTCTATCGCGAGGCGGTGAGGTGTTTTCTGGTTCTGGCGCCGGCCGAAAGGGATTCGCCGGCGGTCCTCAAGCTCCTGGCGCGCGCCTATGCGATGCTCGGCGCGCACGCCAGCCTGATCGCCCTTCACGAGAGCCAACCCGGACGTCTGGACGATGCCGATCTCGCGGCTATGGTCGCGCGGGCGCGAAGGCTGCTCAGCCGCCAGTCGGACACTCCGCTGACAAACCTACAACGGTTCCAACGGGAACACCCGGCGGGCGCGCTCCTTACGGCGATCGTCGAAGATCGCCCAAGGCCATCGGAGGGCGAGCTTTGACATGACCTCTTCCGCGCCTGACGCGAGGGGTCAAGCCGAGGTCCTGAAACGCCTGTCCGATCTGCTCGAAACCCTGCCCGGCCAGCCTCCGGCCAACCACGATCTGGCCGCCTTTCATCAAGCGCGGGCCGAGTGCGACGCCGCGTCGCTCGACGCGGCCATGGCGACCCACCTCGCCGCGATCGATGTGAACCCGAGCGCGGCCATCCGATTGCTCGAATTGGAGGTGGAGCGCGGTTTCTCGCCGGTGGGCCTGCGACTGGTCAACGTCTTCGTCCAACGCTTCGAGGGCGACGAGCGTTTCGCCGATATCCTTCTGCGATTCCAGCTCGCGCTCGCCCAATACGATGCGCTGATCTCCACGATTGAAGGGTTGGTGGATGCAAGCCTGACCTACGCTCAACTGGCCTATCGGATGGTTATTTCGGTAAATCGAGCCGCCAACGCCGGGCATTCCATTGCCGAGGGTCTTGCCGATCGGGTCGCGAAACGGTTCTTGACCGTGCTCAATAATTCTTCCGAGCGGCGCCTGTGGCTCGGCCGCTACTACCGGGAAATGGGCGCCAACGTCACGGCCCTCAGACACTATATGGCGGCGTGGGAGGAGCTTCCGAGTTCCAGTCGATTCAAGGCGGTGGCCTTGCGCGAGGCCGCGGACCTGGCTCTGTCGGGCGACCGCTGGGGTCGCGATGCGCCGGTGCTGCTGAGGGCGCGGGAGGCCGATGTCAAATCGACTTGGCCATGGCGGGCGCAAGCAGTCGCCGAGGCGTTGGACTATGTGGGCGCCGGCGCCGCCCTGGACGCTCACGCCAATCTGCCCGGCACCACAACCTATTCGCATCTCTATTCAATGCTGGGTACGCCCGAGGTAGCCTTCGACTATCTGCTCGACGAAATTCTCCCGACGCGGGTCGGCTATGAGCCCGCCGACGCCCTGTTGATGTTCGGCACCTCCCTGGCCGGAGGGGGCATGGAGCGCATCTTCGCCAACAGCTATCGCGCGGTGTCGGCGGCGGGGGCCTTCGAACGCGTCCGCATGGCGCTTTTGACCTTCCAGCCGGGAACGCCTTCGGCCTTCTATCTGGCCGAGAGCGGCGCCGACCCCGATGACATCGCGGTTCTGTCCAGCGGTCGCGATCCGGAGTTCCCGGTTTCGCTTCTGCCGATCGGCCTGGGCCGGCGAGTGCGGGATGCCTACGAGCTCGTCCTTCGCGAGCGACCGCGCATCATCCACGCCTGGAACGATCTTCCCGGCATCGTGGCGGCCTATGCCGGGCTGTTGGCCGGCTGCCCGCGAATTTTCATTCATTTCCACCATATGCGGGCGATCAATCTGTCGAGCGACCGCAATCTGGCGCGCGCGTACCCGCACTGTTATCGACGCCTGCTCGAGCGGCCTGAGATACAACTGTTGTTCGTCTCCGACGCCAGCGCCAACGATTATGCCGACTGGTGGTCGGTCGCCAGATCGTCAAGGTTCAAGAGGCTGTTCAATGGGTTCGCGCAGCCGGAGGGGGGAATACCCGGCCGGAACGAGGCGCGCCTGGCTCTCGGCCTGCCGCTGGACGCCCTGATCGTTGGCACGGTTTTCCGCTTCCACGCGGTGAAGCGACCGCTGCTGTGGGTCGAAACGGCGCGGGCGGTTCACCAGGCGCTCCCGGACGTCATTTTCGTCATGGTCGGCGGCGGTCCCCTTTGGCACGAGGCGCGGGCGCGGGTGGCTTCCCTGGGCATGGAGTCGGTGTTCCACTTCCCTGGCCAGGTGAAGAACGTCCCTGACTACCTCGCCTGCTTCGATCTGTTCATGCTGACCTCCGTCAGCGAGGGCCTGCCCAATTCACTGGTCGAGGCGCAGTTGGCCGGCGTACCGGTGCTCTCCACCGATGTGGGAGGCGCGCGCGAAACCTTCTCCCCGGGCGTGACCGGCCGCCTGGTGGCGCGGGCGACACCGGAGGCCTTGGCGGAAGCCGCGGTGGCGTGCCTGGCCGACGAGGGCTGGCGCTCGAACGCGAAGGAGATGTCACGGGCGTTCGCTCTCCAGCGATTCAGCATCGAACGCTATGTTGAGAACCTGTTTGCCCACTACGACGGCACGCCCGCCGGCGCCCCGGTGAACCCGTGACGGCCACCGCGAGTTTTCTGATCATGATGCCCTGGGGCCGGGTGGGCAGCAATCTGCTCTTCAACAGCATGGGCCAGATCGTTGGGCCGATCCCGCGGAAGTTCGCCAATGAAAACTTCAATACGCTGAAGGATGCCGATCAGCAGCTTGCCTGGACGCGGACGTTCTACATCGCCGAGGATCGGCCGCCGCTGGTCGGTTGCAAGCAGAATATCCTCTCGGTCGCCGACCGCGGTCGGCTGAGCGACCTGCTGGCCGAGCTGACGGTTTCTCTCATCCGCCTGCGCCGCGAGAACATCGTCAAGGTCGCTATTTCCCTGTTGCGGGCCGAGATATACGCCGCGCGAAGCCGGGCGCTGACAGGCGTCGCCGTCTGGGGCGTGCGCAGCGATTCCGAGCCGCTGGGTCCGACCCCGTTGGACGCCGAGCGTTTCCTGCAGGTCGCCGCCCGCGCCAGGCAGGCCGACGCGATGCTCGCCGAGTTTTCGCCCGCCACGCGGACATTGGACATTGAGTATGGGCAGCTTCGGGATGGCGGCGGTCGACTCGCCGAACAGGTGTGCGACTGGCTGAGTCTGCCGGTGGCGCGAAAGGCGCGCCCCTACTTCGCCAAGGCGACTCCCGACGATCTGGCCAGCGCCGTGCCCAATCTGGCCGTCCTGCGCGAGGCGCTGGCGGCGTCGGATTTGCGGGATCTCGAGTGGATGTTCGACGAATGACGGCACGCGATCGGGATAACCGCCCGCCGGCGAATCATGTGGGGGCGGCGGCCCCTGGCGGCACGGGTAGGCTCAACGCTTCGACGCATGCCCAGTCGTGAAGGACGAAGCCGTCCTGGGGATCTTCTTCGATCGGCGCGCGCGAGCGCACGGCCGTTCGATTGCCGGTGTCGCGACCTATGCCCGCGCCGGTCGGCTTGGCGCCGACCAGCAGTCGGCCGGCGGCGGCCGGCGCCGGGCGATCGAGAATGAGGTCGAGGCGGCGCGGATTCCGGTCGGAGACTTCCGCCGCGACAATCAGCGGCTGCGCATCGGAACGCTGATATTCGAGGCTGTAGCCGCGGCCCGGCCCGAGGTTAGAGACATTCACCCGCGAGTCGTCGGATTCCATGACGATTTCATGTTCGTAGGTCACCGCCAGGCGGCGCTCGTCGGTCCAGGCCACATCGAGAGCGCGCAGCGGCCGACGTCCCTGGCCGAAGACGTCGTCGAACAGGTAGCGGCCGAATTGCAGTCCGACCCGCCGCAGGCTGCGATTGGTTACGTGAACAAAATCGTCGGGGCCGGGCGTGGCCCAATAGACCGGGCCGATGCAGCGGCACAGCGGATCGATATCGGCCAGCCTAAGTTGCCACCAGGCGACCTGAGGCGCCGTGCAGCCCTCGGTCTGGCGGGAGCGGCGATCCAGGCCGGTGGTCTGGTAGGTGTGTAGAAAGACCGGCCGGCTTTGACCGGTGAGTTGGCCAATGGCGTCGTCGGCCTCGCGGCGCACCCGTCGCCAGCCTTGCGCGAACACCTCGCCGGAGGTCCCCAACCGGGCGTCGGTCTCGCCATGCGCGGCAAGGATCGATATCACCACCAGGCGCTTGCCTTGCCCCCTCAACAGTTCCGCCGCTTGCCCCACCTGGGCGAGCATCCAGTCGTAGGCCATGGCCCCCGGCAACAGGCCATCGTCGGGGATCAGGCCGCCCGCCAGGGTGGAGCCGCCCCTCGACGCCGTAATCATCAGCAACGGGCGGCGCCGGCCGATCTTGGCAAGCAGCGCCCGCTCGACCGCGTCGGCGCAGCCCGACAGGGGCCGCTCGCGCAGGCGGTCGCCGCCCACCTGTTCATGCAGGTCCATCAGGCGGGCGACGTAGTCGGGTCGGGGCTTGGGCAAGGCGTTGAGCTGCAACGCATAGCCGGGGTGCTCCGCGTTTGGCGTCGCCAGAGGATCGGCGCGGTCGCGGTTGCCGCCCTGCATCCACGATTGGCCAAGGCCGACGATGCCAAGAACAACGTCGTCGGCCAGAAGGCCGTTGGCCGTCCCATCGATCGTCAAGTCGGCTTTCGCGGAGTCGCCCCTCGGCGCCAAGTTCATCGACCCCGCCCGCTCATTCGGCAAAACATCCCTTTCCCGATCCGAAGGTCCTTGTCCTATAGTGCGCTCGGCATGAGCTGGGCAATCGCCGGGCCTGGTGCGGAGACGCGGCGCGGATGACCATCGAAAGGCGCGCGGGCCGCTTGGCGCCATTTCCCATTCCGGCTCTCCGTGATGAATGGTTGCCGGCGATTTTCGGTCGCTTTGACGAAGTCGCTCGGGCGGCGGCCGAGCCCCTCAAGGACGACCCTCACTGGGCCCGCCAAGCCAAGGCCGGATTCTACCTCGGTCTGTCGGAGCGTTTCGATGCCGATCTCTACCATGACATCCAGGCCGCGCACCTCAAGAGAGAGGCGATTGGCGAGGATGGCAACCGATTGAAATATCTGGACACCCCAACCTGGGCGGGCGGAAAATTCGACCACGCCCTTCGCCTGGGGCTCCACAAATCGCCGCCCATTCGCATCCTCGACCTTGGCGCGGGGCCCGGTCACTTCCAGCTGGTGGCCGAGTATTTCGGCCACGAGACCATCGGTCTCGATATTCCGTTGAGGGCGCAAGCGCCCGGCCCGAATCGGCATCTCTATGACGATCTGTGCGATTTCTTCGGCGCGCCCAAGATCGATCACAGGATACGGGCGAGGGTCGCGCTACCCGTTCTTTCCGGACGTTTCGACCTGATCACCTCGTTCATGACCTGCTTTTCGACCGACGGCAAACGCGCGCCGTGGACCGTCGAGGACTGGATATTCCTGCTCACGGACCTTCGCGACCACG
Source organism: Caulobacterales bacterium (assembly GCA_038225765.1). Classification (GTDB taxonomy): domain Bacteria; phylum Pseudomonadota; class Alphaproteobacteria; order Caulobacterales; family Caulobacteraceae; genus Acaudatibacter. The sequence continues at coordinate 7,380 of JBBRQW010000044.1, forward strand.
TCCTTGCCGAAGCCGGCCGAATCTATCTGAACCTGACGCCGGGCGTTTACGACGACCAAAGCTGGGCGTTCCTGAAAAGCGTCGGCGGCGGGGTGGTCGAGAAAAGCCGGACGCTCTCGATCGCCCGGGCGGCTATCGCGCACCTTTAGCCCGACGATCAGAATGCGTTGGGGTCGGTGGCCGGGTTATCGACGGTGAAGACGATGTCCTCGTCGCCGGAGAACTCCTCCTCGCCGGCGCCGCCCTTCTTGTCCTTTCCCTTCTTGGCCTGGAAGCTCTTCTCGAAGATGAATCCATCGCCGTCGTTTACCCAGACCTCGGTCGTTCGGCCAAGGGTGCTGGTGCGCTCGGCTTCGGCGATCGCCGTGGCGATGCAGGTATCGCGGTCGGGGTAGTCGCCGATCTTCAGCGGCCCGAGCAGGAGGCACCAGGTGGTCTTTCGAAACAAACCCGGGTCGCGTTTGACGAAATAGATGACACTAGCCATGCGGCCCGCTCCCTGACGTGGTCGGCGTCGGTCTTTTCATGATCGCTTCATAGAGCCCTTCGCCGGCAACCGGCATGAAAGATGGAGCGTAATGGTAGGTGTCCACGCCGTCACCTTCAAGCGCCGCCGCCCGGCCGGCCCGAGCCACGATGGGCGTGGGATCGTAGAAATCGCAGCCGAGGGCCGCCGCGTCGCGCCTGAGCAGGTCGCGCAGCACCACCCGTTTCGCGATCTGTTCGGCGGGATCCTCCGAGACGTTGAAGTGCGGCACGAAAATCCACCTCCGAGACGGCTCGAAAACCACCTTGCTGAGTTCCGCCCTGAAGGTCTCCGGGCTCAAGGGAAGGTTGCGCAGGGTGAAAACGATTTCCTCCGCCGCTATCCCCGGCGCCTTGCCGCTCTCGGCGAGGGACGCCATGGCCGCCCGGGCCTTTTCCGGCGCCGGCGGCGCCGCCGACAGATTTCGATGCCAATCGAGCACCCCCGGACCCGAGCCGCGGACGAACTGCTGGGAAAAATAATCTTGATTGAAGATGTAATGGCCGCACCGCAGGTAGTTCAAGCCTGACATTTCCACCATGAACGTCGTGCAGCTTTCGACCAGATTTGGCAGCCGGCCGTCGAGGACTGGAACCTTGTCTTGGCGCAGAATGTAAGGAGCGAAAGGCTCGGGAATCTCAAGCCGCTTACGGCAAAAGGCGATATGCTGCGCCGCTTCGGCGGGGGTGTGAGTGAAGCTGTTGAACGCCGACCACAGGAAGACGCCGCGGCCGGAGCGCGCGATTTCCTTGAGCGGATCGTGAACCCGGCAACTGCCGATCACGCCGACGCGTTCGGGGGGGCCGTCGGGGCGCGCGAAGTCAATGATAAGCATCCGCGCCCCTGGCCCCGCGCCCCTTTCAGCCCGGCCGCGATACCCCGGGGGCGCGTCGCTGACAACACCATGGCTTCACCGCGCGGGAACCGATGCCTGGGTGGCGATATAGCGGGCGAGATTCTCCTTGCGGCTGATCTTGCCGCTGGACGTCTTCACCAGCCGACCTTCGTCCAGCAACTCCACCGCCCTGGGCGTGACATTGAACACTGAGTGGACCAGGCCGATCACCTCGCGGCGAACCGCTTCGTCCGTCCTGGCCGAGGCGCGGGCGCGCTCGGCCATGATGACCAGGGTCTCGCTGCCGATCCTGGCGTCGAACCAGGCCACCGCCACCGCGCGCCCCGCCTTCAACCCAGCCACGCCATTGACCCGCGCCTCGACCTCGTGGGCGTAGAGATTTCGCCCATTGACGATGATCAGGTCGTCCATCCGGCCCAGGACATAGAGCCGCCCATCGCGAATAAATCCCAGGTCGCGTGAAAAATAGATTCCGTCGCGCAGGTGTTCGGCGGTGCGGGCCGGATCGCGGTTGTAGCCGGAGAACAGGAATCGCCCGGCGATGCCCACCTCGCCGACCCGCCCGTCGCCGACGATCGCGCCCGCCTCGTCGTGAACGGTGAGGTTCAGGCCCTCGATGACGCTCCCGGTCTCGATGAGCTCCACGCCTTGGCCGGCCGGGACCGGCTGCGGCGCCCGCCCTCGATCCAGACTGGCCGGATCGACGGTGAGCCGAGCGGGCAGGGCGCCGGCGTTTCGAACCCCGGTCTGAGTAACGGCGAAAACCGTCTCGGCCATGGCGTAGCAGCATTGGAGCTGGTCCGGTCGAACCCCGGCGGGCGCGAAGGCGGCCGCGAAACGATCGAAGGTGGCGGCCTTGCACGGCTCCGAGCAGTTGATGAACGCCCGCATGGCGGACAAATCCCAGGCGCCGGCCCGTCGCGCCACCGTTCCGGCCAGATGTTCGAAGGCGAAATTGGGCAACCAGGTCAGAGTGCCTTTTCGTTTGACGATATGCTCGAAAAGGGTGTCGGGCCGGCCGATCCAATGGAACGGATCCAGGTGAACGACCGGGTTGGCGAAGTAGGCCGGCAGGATCAGGCAGGCGATCAGTCCCATGTCGTGATAGAGTGGCAGCCAGGAGACGATGACGTCGTCGGCGGACAGCGCGATCGCGGCCGCGTAGCTCTCGGTCTGCGCGGCGATGGCTGAATAGCTAAGCGCCACCCCCTTTTTTAGCCCCGTGGTGCCCGAGCTGTGCTGCAGAAGGCCGATGAAATCTTCCGCTACGGCGCGCGGCTCGAGCGGCGCGGGTCGCAGGTTCTCGATTAGCAGCACCGCCGCGCCGGCCAGGGCCAGTCCCGAGGCCCGCATCTCCGCCAGAGTCGCCGCGTCGGTGACCACGGCGGCGGGCTGGATCTGGGCCATCAGCGCCTGGTGCGACCGCCAATAGAGGGTCGGATCCTGGCGGGGGGAACTGCAGGGCATGAAGGCAGGCGTGAAGCCGCACAGCATGGCCCCGAAAAAGGCGCCGTAAAGTTCCGGCACATGGCGCAGAAAAATCAGCACCTGATCGCCGCCCTTCAATCCGGCGCCGCGATAGGCCCCGCCGAAGGCGCCGCAACCGGCTTCGAGGTCGCGCCAGGTGAGCGTCACCTCGCCGGCATCGCCGACCTGATGACAGAAGACGGCGTCGGGCCTCTCCTTGAAATGCCGCAGGATCGCCTGCTGATAGCGGTTGGCGCGCGCGGTCACGTCAACCTTCCGCGTAGATTTCGCCCAGTCGCGCGATCGCCGCGTCGAGACTGAAGGCTGTCCGCGCCCATTTCACGCCGGCCGCGCCAAACCGCTTTCGCAGGTCGGCATCGAGGGTAAGCGGGGCGATCGCGCCGGCGATTTCGGCGAGGGGCCCGTCGTCGATCACCAACGCCGTCTCGTTCTCGCGCACGGTTTCAGGGGCGCCGCCGACGCGCAGGGTGGCGACCGCCACGCCCAGCGCCTGGGCTTCGATCAGAACATTGGGCAGCCCCTCGGTCACCGACGACAGAAACAGGATGTCCATGGCGTTCATCCACGGCTCGATGGGGGCCTGTCGACCGACGAACTGGATGCGGTCGCCCAGGCCCAGCCCGTCGAGACGCGCCTGCAGTTCGGCCCGCATCGGGCCTTCGCCGACCAGGAGGCCGCGGATGCGCGGGTCGTTCTTGGCCAATTCGATGAGTGTGTCCGCCCACAGATCGGGCCGCTTTTCGAAGGAACATCGCATGACCCCGCCGATCACCACGTCCTCGCGCCCGGCCCCCAGTTGGCCGCGGATAACGGCGGTCAGTTTCGCATCGGCGCGCGCCTCAAGGTCTTCGAACACAAACCCGTTGTGGAGGGTGTGAATGCGTTCCGGCTCGATTCCGAGCCAGTCGGCATAGTCGCGGGCGCCGTTGAGCGAATTGTTGAGCATCGTCGTGCCGGGATAGCGCAGCAGGGCGTGATAGCCGGCCTTCAGATAGGGCCGCGCCCGTTGCCGCTCGATCGGCCGGGTGCTGCGGGTCGAAAGCACGATGTGCGGAACCCCGGCCAGCATGGCGGCGACGCCGCCGGCCACCACGATCGCGTCCTGCCAAAGGTGCACGACGCGCGGGCGGCGTTCGTGGATCAGGCTGTAGAGGGGGAGGGCGACATTGGCGACCTCGGTGGGGAGCGCCGATAGTAGGCCGATCTCCGGGCGCCGGTCGGGGAACATCGCCGCCAGTTCGCGGACCATGCCTTCGCCTCGCATTTTGGCCAGGATCGAGACCGGAACGTCGTACGCCTGTACGGTCGGCAGGAAGAAATCGCGCCCGGTGAGCGGATTGATATCCTGGACCACGAGATGCGGGGCAAGGGCGCCCGGCGTGGCGGCGAGACCGCGCACCGTCAACGCCACTTGTCGCTCCGACCCGCCGGCGGCCAGGGAGCTGGTGACATGCAGGGCCAACGGTGCCGCCTCGTCAAACCGCCGCCGGCTCGCCGATCGGCCGATGCGATCGAAGATGGCGTCGGGAAACCGGTCGCTCTCGGCGTCGGCGACCGGCCGTGCATCGACGTAATGGAGCGCGCGCGCCACCCGTGCGAAGGTCAGCGCGCCGCGCGCCGGTTCGACGTCGATATCCTGCAGGGCCAGAAGATGCGGCCAAGCCCGACGATAGAGGCCGCGGCTTTCCCACAGGCGCGCGGCGATGATGCGCGTCGCGGCCGACGCTGGACCTTTGGCGACCGCGCGTTCGGCGTAGTCGACGGCTTCGTCGCCGCGGTCGGCGGATTCCAGGATTTCGGCCATGGCGACCAGGTCGGACGCCGTGTCGGCCGAGAACCTGGCGCGCGCCCGGTCCACCAGCTCGGCCGCTCGCGCCGGCTCGTTCAGGATCATCAAATTGGAAATCGCCCCCGTCCATGCCGAGACGTTGGCGGGACTGATATCGATCGCCGCGATCAGGACGGCCACGGCGTCGCGACGCTCTCCCATGCGAATCAGCAGGTTGGCTTTCTGTCGCAGGACGCCTTGATCGGCGGGGCGCACGGCCAGCACTCGATCGGCCATGACCAACAGCTGATCGGGCGGCGTCTGGAGGGTGGTTCCGGCCGTCAACAGGCGCGAAAGGATGAGGGGGTCGCGCGGCGCCAACTTTTCGGCGTCCCTCAACACCGCGCCCATGGCTTCGTAATCGCCAAGGCCACCGTGAAAATCCGCGAGTTCGCGCCGTAGATTGACATCCATCGGACGGTCGGCCAGCCCTTGGCGGTATTCAGCCACGGCGGCCTCGCTGTCACCTCTGGCCATGGCCAGCCGGGCCTTCAGGCCGATCACCACCACCGAGCGTCCGACCCCACGTTCGAGACGGGCGATCAGAGGGGGGGCCTCCTCTAGCCGGCCCTCGGCGATGGCTTGACGCACCAGGTGGCGGGCGGCTCCTTCGTTGGCCCCGTCTTCCTCGAAGGCCTGGCGGTAATGGGCGGTCGCGTCGGCCGCCCGACCCGCGCCGGCGGCGGTCAAGGCGGAGCGGTAGCGGACGAGGCCGGCCCAATCGCCATCGCTGGCGGCGAATTGCGCCGCCAGTTCGAGGGGCGCCGTCGCTTCGGGGGCGCGGGCGACGATCTCCTCGACCAGCGCCTCGACGTCCTGCTTCGCGCCGTCCCGGATCGCCAACATCACCTGGTTGAAGCGCCGGGCCACCCATTCGCCCAGGCTGAGTTCGTCATCCGGGCGCTGATCGACCTCCGGAGCAAAGGCCGATCCGCCCCGCGCCCGCTCGAAGGCTTCCCAGCCCGCGCCACCGTCGCCCAGGGCGGCCGCGAGGCGCGCCAGATCGGGCTCGTCGCCGTGAAGCGACTGAGCCCGCGCGATCCAGTCCCGCGCCATGTCATAGGCCTCGCCTCGGGCCAGAATCAGGGCGACGTCGATCGCGAAGGCGGCGCCGTCGCCGACCGGCGCTTCGGCCAGTTCCCGGCACAGCGCGGCGGCCGCCGGGCGGTCGCCGGCGGCCAGAAGCGCCTCCAGGCGAAGGCGGCGAAAGCCCGCCCCGGCGCCCTCGCGTTCGAGCCCGCGGCCCACCAGATCGAGGGCGGCGGACGTGGCCTTGGCGCGGATCAAAGCCCAGATGAGCGCGGCCTTGGCGCGGCGATCGGCGGGACGGGCGGCGGCCAGGGCGGCGCGATAGCGGACAAGGTCGGCCCAGTTCTCGTGACCGGCCGCGAATTCCGCCGCCATCTCGATCGCCGCCGTCGCCGCCGGCGCCCAGTCGATGATTTCATCGACCAGCGCGCGGACTTCGTCCTCGCGGCTCTGACCAATAGCCAGCATGACCCCATTGAGTCGCTGGGCGATCCACTCGTCCGCGCTCAGCGCCTTGTCGGGACGGGTGCGCGGCCGGATCGCGGCGAGACTCGTCATCGTCTCGGCGATCACCCGGCCAACCGCAGGTCCGGCGTCTCGCCCACGACGTTGATGTCGAGCGGCCCGTCGGCGCTCCGGTCGATGAAGGTTTGATACCAGAGCTCGAGGCAGAGCAGGCCCCAAAGCCGCGTGCCGTGGTCCTCCTCCTCGCACAGATGCCGCTCGAGCAGAAAGGCGACATAGCGCGGGCTGATAAGGCCGCGCTGGCGGAAGCGTTGGCTGGTCAGGGTTTCGACCATGAAATCGCGAATCTCGAAACGCATCCAGTGTTTCACCGGCACCGAAAATCCCTGTTTGCGGCGGTAGAGAATCTCTGGCGGCAGATACGGCTCCATGGCCAGTTTCAGCAGCGCCTTGGTTTCCAGCGCGCCGTCGCGCTCGAACACCCGCCGATCCTGCGGCAGGCTGGCGGCCCAGTCGGCGAACTGGTGGTCGAGGAAGGGGCTTCTTCCCTCCAGCGCCACGGCCATGGTGGCGATGTCCGCCTTCACGTTCAGATCGTCCGGCAGATAGCCGCCGACCTCCACCCGCGCCGCCACATCCATGGCGTTGTCGGCGGTGGCCGTCTCCAGCGTCAGGCCGAGCCGGTCGATGGAGGTGGTAAGCAGATATTCGGCCAGGGCCGGGCCGTATCCGCCCTGCTTATGTTCCTCCCTGAACGAACCGATCCAGCGCCCGTAGTGGTCGCGCAGCAGCGTCGCTTCGCCGGGCAGGACCGGCTCGTAGGGCAACCTGGGCCGCACCCCGTCTCGCCAGCGCTCGACCAAGGTCTTGAAGCGCAGGTAGCGACTGTAGCCCAGGAAGATTTCGTCGCCGCCGTCGCCAGTGAGGGCCACCGTCACATGGCGTCGGATCTCCCGCGCCAGAGCAAAGGTCACCAGAGCCGAGGAGTCGGCGTAGGGCTCGCCGTAATGCCAGATCAATCTCGGCAGTTCCGACACCAGGTCGTAGCCCATCATGAACGCGTGGTGGTCGGTCCGGTAGCGCTCGGCGACCTGCAGCGCGAAGGGCGTCTCGTCGAAGCCGGCGATGTCGAAGCCCACCGAAAACGTCTTGACGGGCTGGCTCGACAGGGTGGCCATGCGCGCCACCACCGCCGAGGAATCGACGCCGCCCGACAAAAAGGCGCCCAACGGCACGTCGGCGATCATCCGGCAGGCGACGGCGTCGTCCAGCCGCTCGACCAGTTCGCGCGCCAGTTCGGCGTGGGAGCGCGCGCCCTGGCGCGGATCGATCGCCGCCAACGCCCAGTAGCGTTCCAGGCGAAGCGGCCGGCCGCGCTGGACAACCATGTAGTGGGCCGGTGGAACCTTGCGCACACCCACGAACGCCGATTTCTCGCCGATGCAATAGTGATAGGTCATGTAGTCGTGGATCGTCGACAGATCGACGCGCCGCTCGAAACCGGGCCACGTCAGCATCGATTTGATTTCCGAAGCAAACAGAAACGCCTCGTCGCCGGCGTGGTAAAAGAGCGGTTTCTTGCCGAACCGGTCGCGGGCCAGGATGAGGGCCTGCGCGTCGTCGTCCCACAGGGCGAAGGCGAACATGCCGCGCAGGCGCGCGAACAGGCCCTCGCCCCATACCCGCCAGCCGTGCAGCAGCACCTCGGTGTCGCTGGTGGTGCGAAACCGGCATTGGTTTGCCTCCAGCTCGGCGCGCAGGGCGGGGAAGTTGTAGATCTCGCCGTTGAACACCACCCACAGCCGCTCGTCGGCCGTGCTCATCGGCTGCGAGGCGCGCGGATTGAGATCGATGACCGCCAGGCGCCGATGGCCCAGGCCGCACGGCCCCACCACCCGCAAGCCCTTGGCGTCGGGTCCGCGGTGATCGATCTGAGAGGCCATCCTCTCGACCCGGGCGGCCATGGCCTCGGCCGGAAGGGCGCCGGTCAAGTCCAAGGCGCCGGTGATTCCGCACATCTTGCTGCTTCCTTGTCGTCTTTCCCAGAACCCCGACGCCGGCCGCGCCGCCGGCCAGATTAGTCCAAGCCGGCGGAGTCGTCGAAATCGGCCATGAGGTCCAGGGACTCGGGCCCGGTCCGACCCGGGGTCGCCGCCGCGTCGGCCCGGTCCGCGACCGCCTCGTCGCCGGCGACCGGACGCCCCTGGGCCGCCTGCGCCCGCCGCAGCCCGTCGGCGTGGTCGGTTTGGTCCGGTTCGAGGCGGCTCAGGCGCGCAAACGCCTCGGCGGCGGCGAGGTGGCGGCCGGCCACTTCCGCCGCGTAGGCATCGACGGTCAGCCGCGAGCGCAGGCGAAGCGCCTCGCGTTCCATGCCCGCGCTAAGCGGGCCCATGGATCGGGCCACTCCCAGCATGGCGATCGCGCCCTCGCTGTCGCCGGCGTCGGCGGCGCGCGTCAGCACCGCCTCGGCCCGCTCGGCATCGGCCTCGCGCAGAAGGCCCCAGGCGGGTCCCACGGCGTCATGACGGCCCAAGGCTTGAAGCGCCGCGATCTTCAAGGTCAGGACTTCCGCGTGCCGCGGATCGCGGTCGAGGGCTTCCTCGCAGGCATCGAGGCTGGCCCGCCGATCGTCGGCCCGCGCCGCCAGGCGGGCGATCTGCAGCCACGGCTCCACGTCGTCCGGCGCCGTCAAGGCATAGGCCCGCCAGCCGCCGATCAAATCGACATCGGCCCGGGGGGCGCGGGTCAACACCCGCAGAGCCCGCCGATTGGCGGGCTTCAGTTGGAGCAGCCGGGCCGCGTGGAGCGCCGCCTCCCCGTCGCGCTTGGCCTTGCCGAGCAGGCCGACCAGATCGGAGAGAATCGTGGCGTCGTTCGGCGCCGCCCCCGCCTTCGCCAGCAGGCGCTCGATCTCGCCCGTCGCCGCCGTGTCGGCCGTGGCCGAATCGGTCGGCGGCGGAGGGTCCGCTGGGCTGGGCGCGCGCCGACGAAAGAACATGGCGGGGCCTATGCTAAGCCTGGGCAAACTGCTTTTCCAGTTTGGCCGCTTCGGCCAGGGTCGGGTCGAGCCGCAGCGCCGCCGCCGCCGCCGCCGCGCCCTCTTGCCTCAACTTGAGCCATGCGCAGCAGCGCGCGATCTGAAGTTGATAGTGGGCCTCGGCCGGTTCGAGGGCCGCGAGCCTCGTCCACACCTCTCTGGCCCGTGCGTGGCCCCGCGCCACCATCAGTTTGCGCCCGGCATAAAGCAACGCTTCGGGATGGTCGGGATCGAGGCGCAGGTAGTTCTCCGCCGCCGCGATGAAATCAGGATCGTCGTTTTTGAATCGCTCGCGCAGAGCCAGGAACATGGCTCGCTTGATCGAGGTCAGCATGGGCTCCACATCCGAAGCGTCGCCGCCGACCCCGGCCGCGGCGGCGCAGTCGGCCCAGGCTTCTTCCAGCCGTTTCGCGGCAAAGGCGTCGCGACCGCGACCAATCAACTTTTGCCGGCTGTTGATCATCGATTTGGCCGCCTCGGCGCGCCAGTCGTTGGCGGGGTCGGCGATCAGGCGGACGACCGCGCCGTAGGCCTCCATCGCCTCGACATACCGCTCGGCCCGTTCCATCGCCCGGCCCAGGTTGAGCATCCGCCAGGGATCGTCGCGATTGTGCTCGGCGGCGTGCGCGAAACAGACCGCCGCCCGCGCCGGGTCGGAAGCCAGGCGGAGGCGGCCCATGGAGAACCAGGCCTCCTCCGTCGCCGGATCGATCTCCGCGACCCCCTGAGCGTGGCCCGGGGCGACGGCCGCCTCGTCGCCGGCCGCGAGCGCCTCGAACAGGGTGGTCGCCGCCGTTCGGCTGAGGCGCTGAAATCCGGCGGTGGCGTCGCGCGGGTTGGGACTGAGCCGCCGCGCCGCCCTGAACAGCAGAGCGGCGAGATCGCGCTCCGCCTGATAGAGCGGCGGCAGGAGTTCCCCGAGGCCATCCAGGCGGCGCAGCTTGAGGCGCCCGTCGATGGCCAGTCGCAGGGCTTCAGCGTGGCTTGGGGCCGCGCGCAGGGCCACGTCGGCGTAGAAAGCCTGGGTCGCCCATTCGCCGCGACGCCCGCCGATCCGCGCCACCTGCAGGGCCGCCTCGGGCTCGCCTGGGGCGATCTCGCACAGCTGGCGCCAGAAACGGTCGGCGCGGTCCCAATCCTGACGTTGACTATAAATGCCGCCGGCCAGCCGGAGCGCCTCCTGGTTGCCGCTGTCGGCGTCGATTACCCGCCGGGCGGTCATCAGGGCGCCGTCGATGTCGCCGGTCGAGAATTGGCCGCGCATCAAAAACAGCAGCGATTTGAAGTGAGCGACATGCCTGGGCGCCGAGACCGCCTCGGAAATCAGCGAAACCGCCGCCGGCACATCACCGCCGCGGTATTTCGCGACCCCCTGGATCTCCCGCAGCGCGGGCTGGGCCAGATCGGACGAGGAGAACGCGCCGAGCCGTTCGCCGAGGACCGCGAGGTCGGCGCCGAACGCCTGCTCTCTCAATTCCAACAGCGATTGAGGATCGGCCATGCCGGTCTGGTCGGCTCCACTTGGCGCTCGCGCACGCGGGCTCTTAGCACGTCGGCCAATTTGGCTGTCAATCGGGCGGCCCCCAGGGTTGGCGTTCGTTGCGCCCGCGCGTCTTTGCCCCTAACCCTTGGCGGATCGATTGTGGAGTTGAAACCCATGGACCGCGACGGCGTTTGGCGGGCGATGATCGTCGCCGTTCGGGAGGAGACCGACAATCCCCAGGCGGTGGTCGAACCGGCCATGACCGCCAACGATATCCCCGGCTGGGATTCCCTGGCCCATGTTCGCATCGTCATGAACATGGAGGCGCGCACCGGCGCGGTCATCGAGATGAGCGACACCTACAAGGCCGCCACGGTCGGCGATCTGTGCGACATCGTGATGAGGAACCTCGCGCCGCCGCCCGCCTGAGGGCCGCCCTATCCGCGCCCCGAGCCGCCCTGGACGAGGTCGGCGGCCGAACGCCAGCGGAACCCCGATGTCGGCGCGGTCGCGCGCTCCAGGAAGCCCTCGAGGAAAGCCCAGGCATCCGCGTCGAGGTTTTTGTGGTGGGTCAGCAACCCGATCGGCTCATCCCAGCGCCCGTCCTTGCGCCGCGCCCGTAGCTGGCGCCAGAGCCGGCCGAGGATCGCCGCGGTTCCGCGAAATCGGGCCGGCCGCCAGCGCATGATGTCGATGTGGGTATTGATCTCCGCCAGCCCATCCCGCGCGCCGGAAAGCGCGCCGTGGAGTGAGACGGCGCGGATTGGCGTGGCCGCCAGAGCGCCCCGCGCGTTCGGCGTCAGCACGTTCCACGGCGGCGCATAGATCGGCGCCGCGTTGGTCGCCTCCGACAGCCGCCGCCACCCGCCGTTCACCGCCGCCGCGATGTCGGCCTGGGGGGAGGCGGGATTGAATTCGGCCGAGAAGCCGCCGCCGACATTGCGGTCCACATGGTCGCAGCCGTGCTGGATCGCGCGAATGAAGGGGCGCTCGGCGATGGCGCCGGCCAGATCGGTGAGATCGACATCGGGGATGACGGCCAGCGCCAGGGGGACGCGGCGCGCCTCCGACAGCCGCAGGAGCCGATCGAGCGCCGCCGAGGGCCGCCGCGCATCGTCGTCGCGCCACCACAAAAGCGGCGCCTGGCCGGCGCGGGCCCAGGCCGCCGCCTCGCCATCGATCATCGACCACAAGATCGCCGCGAGAAAGGGTCGATGAAGCTGGAACAACGGTCAAGACCTTGCCACGCGATCGGCGCAATTCGATCCTAACCAGGCTGCGGAAAATCGTCTACGGTGGCGCATTCGAGTCGCGCGTTTGAGGGGGATGCGATGGTCGGGTTTGGGAAGTGCTGCCTGGCCGCCACGGGGGCGCTGGCCCTGGCGGCGGGGTGGTCGGCCGGGGGCCCGCGGACGGCGCGCGCCTCGACCGTCTTGCCGGCCTATTTCAATACCGGCGACGCCGCGCCTTTCGCGCCCTTGATCTTCATGCGCCAGACGGCGCCGCCGGCCAATGACGGTGTGGACAAGACATCGTACGCCTATGGGCCGATCACCGATTCCGCCGCCATGAACGTCACCGCCCAGAACCGCTCGACGTGGACCGGCGGGCACAACTGGCCTTTCGTATGGGCCAACCGCGCCCGGGTGCCGCCGGGTCAGCATTTGATCCACTCCAATCCGATCTACCCGGCCATTCTGGACCCCCGCGGCAACCCCTATCTGACCGAATTCACCACCGTCGCCCGCGCCGACGCCGCCACCAAGGCCGAGGTGCTCTACATCATGGGCGCGCCGGCCTCGGTCTGGCAGGCGCCGTTGAAGAAGGTCGGCATCGGTTCCGTCGCCTGGAACGCCCTCAACGCCCATCCAGGCGCCTATTTCACGCGCACCAGTCAGGATGGAGATTCGACGGTGATGGTTGACAGGATGGTCATACCCACCGCGGTCTCGACGTCGGCCCATGGTGTCCTCATTGACTACGAGGTCCAGGACCATCGCACCCCGCGCCAGACGCATCCCTTCCTGGACGATCTGGGCGCCACGATTCGAAGCTATGGGTTGAAGGCCTACCTCTACACCAATCCCTGGGACAGCGCTTCGCCCCAGTTCAGCGGTTTCGCTTTTGACCGCATCGACGACATCAAGGCCAATTTCGACTACATCAGCCTCTATGTTTGGGGGGGGCCGAATCAATGCATCGAGCGGACCAGTTACCCTGCGAGCGTCAACTTTCTCAAAGGCGTCAGCGGAAAACTCAATTTCAAGCAGATTATCGTCACCGTCGATCTGTTCCTTTGCACGCCTGGCGAGGCCAGCGCGATCGCCAACCAGCGGGCGATCGACCACTTCGCCGGCTACAATATTTTGGAACACGGCGCCATTGATGGCGGTTCCACTCTGACCGGAAGCAACCTGGTAATCTGGAAACTGTTTTACCCAAACCCGCGTTGATCGTGGCGCCTTCGCCGGGCCAGTTCCACGCGAGATAGCGCTCGATCCGGTCGCCGGTCGGTGAAACCATGGGTTCCCGGTATGGTTCTATTCCAGTGTCGGGACGGGCCCGGTGGAGAGATGGCTTGCTCCAAGAACGCCGTGGCGGGATAAGGCTCCCACCCGTGCGCGGATGTGGCGGAATTGGCAGACGCACCGGGTTTAGGTCCCGGCGCCGCGAGGCGTGGAGGTTCGAGTCCTCTCATCCGCACCAAAGCCGCCCCGACAGGGCCGCCCGCGAAGGCTTGAGGGCTCGGCGCCCGCGTGACATAAGGGCGGTTCGTTTCGCGCCGCCGGCCAGGGTACGAATCTGGCGGCGGCGTTTTGTTTGGCGCCGGGCCAGGGTGCGAACCTGGCGGCGCCTTGGCGATATCGGGATGAGCGGCACATGCAGGTCATCGACAAATCGGCCGCCGAAGGCCTCAGCCGCAGCTACGGCGTCCGGGTCCCGGCCGCCGAGCTCGACGCTTTGCTCGATGCGCGCATCGCCGAGGTCGCCCCGACCCTGAAGCTCAAGGGCTTTCGCCCCGGCCATGTGCCCCCCGGCCATGTGCGGCGCCTATACGGCAAGGCCCTGATGAGCGAGGTGGTGGAAAAGGCCCTGGGCGAGACTTCCCAGAAGGTGCTCGAAGACCACAAGCTGCGCGTCGCCTCGCGGCCCGATCTCAAGCCGTCGTCGGACATGGAAAAGGTCATCGCCGGGGGTGAGGATCTGGCCTACGACCTCGAGGTCGAGGTGATGCCCGACTTCGAGCCGGCGGATGTGACGGCGTTGAAACTGACCCGCCTGATCTACAGCCCGCCGCCGGCCGAGGTGGACGAAGCGCTGGCCGAACTGGTGGCCCAGAACCGCACCTACGAGCCCCGCGCCGGCAAGGCGGTCAAGGCCCGTGACGGCGATCAGCTGGTCGTCGATTTCATCGGTCGCGTCGATGGCGAAGTCTTCGAGGGCGGCGAGGCGCAGGGCGCCGAACTGGTTCTGGGGGCCGGCCAGTTCATTCCCGGCTTCGAGGCCCAGCTTCTCGGCGCCGCGCCGGGCCAGGCGGTGACGGTGAAGGTGGAATTCCCGGCCGACTATCCGGCCCCGCGCCTCAAGGGCAAGGCGGCGGAATTCGCGGTCACGGTCAAGGAAGTGCGCGCGCCCAAGGCCGCCAAGGCCGACGACGCCTTGGCCGAGCGCCTGGGCTTGGCCGATCTGGCGGCCTTGACCGGCGCCATCCGCGGCAACCTGGAGAACCAGTACAAGGACGCCTCGCGCTTCAGGCTGAAGCGGGCGCTGCTCGACGCCCTGGATGGTCGCCACGACATCCTCCTGCCGCCGCGCATGGTGGAGGCTGAATTCGACGCCATCTGGCGCCAGATCGAGAAGGACGCCGCCGAAGGCGCCGCCTCGCCCGAGGACGCGGGCAAGAGCGAGGAGGCCCTGCGCGCCGAATATCGCCAGATCGCCGAGCGGCGGGTGCGCCTTGGTCTGGTGCTGGCCGAGATCGGCCGGCGCGAGAACCTGACGGTTTCCGACCAGGAGCTCGCCGACGCCATGCGCGCCGAGGCCATGCGCTACGGCGACCAGGCCCAGCAGGCCTTCGACCTGATGCGCCAGAACCCCGAGGCCCAGGCCCAGATGCGCGCGCCCCTCTACGAGGAAAAGGTCGTCGATCTGATCCTCGCCCGCGCCCAGGTGACCGACAAGGCGGTCTCCAAGGAAGAGCTGCTGAAGGAAGACGAACCGCCAGCGTCGTTCATCGCGCCTGAAAAGCCGGCTAAAAAGGCCAAGGCCGCGAAAACCAAGGGCGAAACCCTGGCGCCGAAAGCCAAGGCGAAGGCCGCGAAGACGAAGGTCAAGTAGCGTCCGGCCCCCCGACTCACGGGCTCCCCTCCCCATGCGGGGAGGGGTTGGGGGTGGGGGGTGCGTCAACGAACCGGCGCCGTGGAAACACCCCCATCCGGCGCCAAATCCTGACGTCTAGTCCGGCTCCTTTCGGAGCCGGGGGCGCCACCTTCCCCCGCAAGGAGGGAAGGAACCGTTCTCGCATCGCGTGACGCACGGGGCGTCGGGCGGCGGCGATCGCTTGATCCCCGCCCTTGCAACGCCCCGCGCGCGAGGCGATATCAGGCGCCAACCCCAAGGACCCTCGCATGACCGACACCCCCGCCAATTCCCTCAATCTCGTGCCCATGGTGGTGGAGCAGTCCAGCCGCGGCGAGCGGGCCTTCGACATCTTTTCGCGCCTGCTGCGCGAGCGGGTGGTGTTCCTGAATGGGCCGGTCGATGACGGCGTGTCGGCCCTGATCTGCGCCCAACTTCTCTATCTGGAATCGGAATTCCCCAAGAAGCAGATCGACATGTACATCAATTCCCCCGGCGGCATCGTGACCTCCGGCCTGGCGATCTACGACACCATGCAATATGTGCGCTGCCCGGTGGCCACCACCTGCATGGGCATGGCGGCCTCC
>JBBRQW010000045.1:0-22930 GCA_038225765.1 Caulobacterales bacterium
GGCCGTCCGCTTCGCCCTGTGCTGGCTCGTCCCGTCCTGGCTGGTGTTCGAGGCCGCGCCGACCAAGCTCGTCCACTACCCCTTGCCGCTCTACGGCGCCCTGGCCTGGCTGATGGCCCGCGCCCTGGCGCAGCCGGTGGGGCGGGCGAGCCGATGGATCGGGGCGATCGCGGTCGGCCTGACGGGCGCCGCCCTCGCCGCCGCCGGGCCGCTGGCCATGGCCGGACTGCACGATTGGAGCGGCGCGGCCTGGGGCTGGTCGGCGGCTGTCCTCTTTCTCGCCGCCGGCGGCACGGCGGCTGTCCTGTTGCTGTCCAAAAGCGCCACCCGGGCGGTCGCGGTGGGGGTCGCCTTCAGCCTCGCCGCCCACGGCGTGCTGGCCGCCGCCCTGGCCCCGGCGCTGCGGCCCCTGTGGCTCTCCAGCCGCGCCGCCAGGGCCCTGGCGGCCGCCGGCCTGAGCCCTAGCCAGGGCATCTCTCCCGGGCCGGTCACGGTGGCCGGCTACGAGGAGCCGAGCCTGGTCTTTCTCCTCGGCACGGCCACCGAACTGGGCGACGCCGACGACGCCGCCGCCGCCATCGCCGAAGGCCGCCCGGCCATCATCGAAGGCCGCCTGGACGGGGCCTTCCACGCCGCCCTGGCCCGCGACGGCGCGACCGCCCTGCGAGTCGGCGAGGGCGCGGGCCTCGACTATTCGAACAACCGCTCCGACATACTGAGGATCTACCGGCCGCCGCCAGAGAAGGTTTACCCATGAGCCGCGCCATCGAGATCGTCGAAGTCGGACCCCGCGACGGGCTGCAGAACGAAAAGGCGATCCTGGAAGTGTCTGAAAGGATTGAATTCATTCATCGCCTGGAAGCGGCCGGGGCGCGGCGGATCGAGGCGGTGTCCTTCGTCAATCCGCGCCGCGTGCCGCAGATGGCCGGGTCGGAGGAAATCATGGCCGCCCTTCCCCCCAGGGCGGGCCGTTCGCGCATCGGCCTGGTCCTCAACGAGCGCGGCTGGGAGCGGGCGGTGGCCGCCGGTTGCGACGAGGCCAACGTCGTTGTCTGCGCCACCGACGGCTTCGGCATTCGCAATCAGGGGGCGACCGTGGCCGAGCAGGTGGCGACCCTGAGGGCGATCGCGGCGCGCCGGGCGGCCGCCGGCGGCCCGCCGATTTCCCTCACCATTTCCGTGGCTTTCGGCTGCCCGTTCGACGGCGAAGTGGCACCGGGACAGGTGATGGCCATCGTTGGCGAAGCCGCCGGGCTGGGGATCGGCGAAATCGCCCTGGCCGACACCATCGGCGTCGCCGACCCGTGGACGGTGCGCCGACGGATCGAGGCGGCCCGCGCCGCGGCCCCGGAGGTCCGCCTGCGCATGCACTTCCACGACACCCGCGGGGCCGGCCTCGCCAACGCCTTCGCCAGCGTCGAGGCCGGGGTGACGGTGCTGGACGCCAGTTGCGGCGGCCTGGGCGGCTGCCCCTTCGCCCCCGGCGCCACCGGCAATATCGCCACCGAAGATCTGGCCTTCATGCTTCACCGCGCCGGTTTCGAGACCGGCCTCGACGTGGAGGCTCTGGTGGCCGCCGCCCGCTGGATCGGCGAAAAGATCGGTAAATCCCCTGTCTCGGCGCTCAGCCGGGCCGGGGGATTTCCTCCCTAGAGGCGGCCCGCCCGGACGACACGAACAGGCGAGGGGGCGGCCAGGCTCTAGCCGCACGAGCTCTTCATCCCCATCTAGCTTGAGCTGGCCGCCGCCGATCCGCTTTTTGGCGATGGTGTTCCCCGCGTGAATCTCGGCCGCGGCGCGGGAACAAAACAGCGCCGAAACGCCTCTTGAAGCATCAGCCGTCCGTCGCAGTGGAGTTCCCCATGAGAATCGCTCAAATCGCACCCCTCTATGAAGCCGTGCCGCCCAAACTCTACGGCGGCACCGAGCGCGTGGTGGCCCATTTGTGCGACGCGCTGGTCGATCTGGGCCATGAGGTGACCCTGTTTTCGAGCGCCGAGGCGGTGACCCGCGCCGAGCTCGTGGCGGTTCGCGATCAGGCGATTCGCCTCGATCCAGCCCCGCTCAAATCCGACCTGGCGGCCCATCTTTCCATGCTGAGCGAAGTGCGCCGCCAGCAGGATCGCTTCGACATCATCCACTTTCACGTGGATATGATCCACTTTCCGATGTTCGAGGCCGTCGCGCCGCGCACCCTCACCACGCTGCACGGCCGGCTGGACATAAAGGATCTGCCGGAAGTCTATCGCCGCTGGCCGAAATACCCGCTGGTCTCGATCTCGGATTCGCAGCGCGACGCCCTGCCGTTCGCCAACTGGGCCGGCACGGTCTACCACGGCTTTCCCAAGACGCTTTATCGCTTCGAGCCTAACCCGCGCGGCTATCTCGCCTTTCTGGGCCGGATGTCGCCGGAAAAGGGGCCCGACCGGGCGATCGCCATCGCCAAGCGGCTGGGCCTGCCACTGAAGATGGCCGCCAAGGTGGACGCCGCCGACAAGGCCTATTTCCAGGAGGAGATTCGGCCGCTTCTCGACCATCCCCTGATCGAATTCATCGGCGAGATCAACGACGCCGACAAATCCGAATTCCTGGGCGGCGCCGAGGCGCTGCTCTTTCCCATCGAGTGGCCCGAGCCGTTCGGGCTGGTGGCCATCGAGGCGATGGCCTGCGGCACACCCGTCGTCGCCTATCGCCACGGGGCGGCGCCCGAAGTGGTCGATGACGGGGTCACCGGTTTCGTGGTCGATGGCGAAGATCAGGCGGTGGCGGCGGTTGGCGCCGCCCAGGCCCTCGATCGGCGTGAGGTGCGCCGGCGCTTCGACCGCCGCTTTTCGGCCACCGCCATGGCCCGAGGCTACCTCGATCTCTATGCCGACCGTCTGGCGCGTCTGCCCTATGCCCCCGAGCTTGCCCCGAATCGGCGCGAGGCGGACAAGACTCCGGCGTTCGCTCAGAGCGCCTAAAGCCCTGGGGCCATGGACGATCTCGCTGGACTCGCCGTTTTGGAACCCGACGAGGCCGTTCAGGCGGACGAGCTTGGGCAATTGCTGTCCATCAAGGACGGCGACGCCTTTCTCGTGGCCGACGCCTGGGGCGATATCCTGGGCGGCGCGGACGGCCTGTTCAGCGACGACACCCGCATCCTGTCGCGGTTTCGCCTGCTGATCGGCGAGAAGCGGCCGTCGAAGCTTAGTTTCGGCCTATCGCGCGACAATGCCGATTTCACCTTCAACGGCGCCAACCTGGCCCTGCCGCCGGTGGGCGGGCGGGCGACCCCGCGAGGGGTTATCCACCTCGAGCGCAAGCGCTGCCTCCATGGCGGTCGCCTGTTCGAACGGCTGCGTCTGACCAACTTCGGGCTCGACGAGGTGATGCTGCCCATCGCCTTCGAATTCGCCGCCGACTTCCGCGACATGTTCGAGGTGCGCGGCATGCGGCGCGCGGCGCGCGGCGTATTGTCCGCGCCCAGGCTGACCGGCCGCGGCGTGGTCTACGGCTACCGAGGCCTGGACGGCCTTGACCGCGATGGCGCGGTGATGTTCTCCGAGCCGCCCTGGCGGCTGACGGCGGCCCGGGCCGACTTCATGTTCGCCGTCGCGCCGGGCAAGCGCATGGATCTCTATGTCGAGGCGGGGCCAGGGGAAGAGGAGCCGCCGGCGCGCGATCGCTTCGTGGAGGCGATCGGCGCCGCGCGCCGGCTGGTGCGCGAGATCAAGGATCGCGGCGCGCGCCTGACGGCCGCCGACGGGGCCTTCGGCGCGTGGCTGGAGCAATCGCGGGCGGACGTGGCCGTCCTCACCACCACCCTTTCGACCGGCCTTTATCCCTACGCGGGCATCCCGTGGTTTTCGACCCCGTTCGGGCGTGACGGCATCATCACCGCCTGGCAGATGCTGTGGCTCGACCCGTCTCTGGCCAGAGGCGTTCTGACCTATCTGGCCGCTCGCCAGGCCACGGCGACATCGGCCTTCGGCGACGCTGCTCCGGGCAAGATCATGCATGAAACCCGCCGCGGCGAGATGGCGGCGCTGAAGGAGATTCCCTTTGGCCTCTACTATGGCGGGGTCGACACCACGCCGCTCTTCGTCGCCCTGGCCGGCGCCTATCTGGAACGCACCGGCGATCTGGCGCTCATCCGACGCCTGTGGCCGGCCCTGATCTCGGCCGTCCGCTGGCTCGACGACTATGGCGACTCCAACGGCGACGGCCTGATCGACTATGCCCGGGCCGCCGACAGCGGCCTTTCCAACCAGGGATGGAAGGACAGCGTCGATTCGGTGTTTCACGACGACGGGCGGTTCGCCCCCGGTCCGATCGCGCTGGTTGAGGTGCAGGGCTACGCCTTCGCGGCCTGGCGGGCCATGGCGGTCATGGCCGCCCGGTTGGGCGAGCCGGGATCCGAAGGGTGGTCGGCGCGGGCGGATGTCATGCGCGAGGCGGTCGAAGCCCGTTTCTGGATGGAGCGCCGCGGTTTCTACGCCCTGGCCATCGACGGCGAGGGCGACCTCTGTGGCCCCCTGACGTCAAATCCGGGGCATCTGCTGTTCGTCGGGCTGCCGAGCGCCGAGCGGGCCCGCAGAGTCACCGAGCGGTTGCTGTCGGCGAAGTTCGACAGCGGCTGGGGCATCCGCACCCTGGCCGTGGGGGCGACCCGTTTCAACCCCATGTCCTATCACAACGGTTCGATCTGGCCGCACGACACCGCCCTGGCGGTGGCGGGCATGGCCCGCTATGGCGAGCGGGCCGGAGCGGCTAAACTCCTCTTCGACCTGTTCGAAGTCTCCAAAAGTTTCGACATGCGAATGCCCGAACTGCTGTGCGGCTTTGTCCGTCAGGCCGACGAGCCGCCCATCGCCTATCCGGTGGCCTGCATGCCCCAGGCCTGGGCGGCGGGCTCGACCTTCATGATGCTCCAGGCCTGCCTCGGCCTTTCCATCGACGCCGACCGGCGGGAGGTGCGCCTGGTCCGGCCGGCCTTGCCGGCCGGCGTGGACCAGTTGTCTCTCACGGGCCTGGAGGTGGGCGGCGCCTGTGTGGATATCGACTTCCAACGCCTCGGCGGCAGGATCGCGGCCATCCCCGGGCCAAGTTCGGATCGGTCGGTGTCGGTGGTGATCGAGGGGTGAGGCCGCGCGGCCATGCGCGGCTTCCTTGCGGCGGAGGATCGGATTGTTGACATCGGCGGCGGTCTCCAGGGCTAGCGATGACGCGTTGCCGGCGCCGCCGATCCCGCTTCTGGCGCGGATCGCGCTCTTCGCCGATCTCGACGGCACGCTCGCCCCTATCGAGGCGACGCCAGACGCCGTGAAACCCGACGCCTCGCGCCGACGCCTGTTGGACGCGCTGGCCCGCGCCCTGGCCGGCCGGTTGGCGGTGGTGAGCGGCCGCGCGCTGGGCGATCTCGATCGGGTGCTGGAGGGGCGGGTTGGGGCGGTGGCGGCCGTCCACGGCCTGGTGCGCCGAACCGCGAGCGGGCGGATCACCGCCACCAGCGATGTGGCCAAGGTCGGCGAAGCCCTGAAAGCCTTCCTCGCCTTCGCCAAGGCCGACCCCCGGCTCCTGGTGGAAAACAAGGGCGAGGCCGTCGCCCTGCACTTCCGCGCCGCGCCCGCCTCGGCGGGGGCCTGCCGGGCGACGGCGCGGCGCCTTGGCGCGAGCCTGGGACTGAGGGTCCAGGAAGGCGACATGGTGGTCGAACTCAGAGCCCTGGGGCCCGACAAGGGTGGGGCGGTGACGGCCTTCATGGCCGAGGCCCCCTTCGCCGGATTCGTCCCCGTCTTCCTCGGCGACGACCTGACCGACGAACACGGCTTCGAAGCGGCGAGCGCCCTGGGCGGCTATGGGGTGATCGTCGGGCCCCGCCGCCCCACGGCGGCGCGTTATGCGCTTGCCGACGTGGCCGCCACGCAGGCCTGGCTGCGCCGGTCGCTGGAAGCGAATTGAGCGATGCGCGATCTGGATCTCGCGCCCATCGGCAATTCCTCCATCAGCGCCCTGATCGACCGGCGGGGGTGCTTCGTATGGTGCTGCGCGCCCAGGGTGGACAGCGATCCGGTGTTCTCGAGCCTCTTGGCCGGCGACGCCGCCAATGGCCCCGACGCCCTGGGCTTCTGGTCGGTTGAAGTCGCCGGGGCCGCCGACATTCGGCAGGCCTATTTGCGCAACACGCCCATCCTGCGCACGGAGATCACCGACGACGCCGGCGCGCGGGCCGAGATCATCGACTTCGCGCCGCGCTTTCGCCTCTACGGACGCGGCTACCGACCCACATCCTTCATCCGGCTCGTCCGCCCCTTGACCGGGGCGCCGCGCCTGACCGTCCGCCTTCGGCCCGCCGTCGATTGGGGCGCGGCCCCGGCGCGCGCCACGTCCGGCTCCAATCATATCCGCTACGCGGCCCACGACCTGACCCTGAGACTGACCACCAATCTTCCCGTTTCCCATGTCCTGGAAGAGCGGACGTTTCGCCTCGAGGAGCCGGCCGCCTTCTTCCTGGGTCCGGACGAGCCGTTCCAGGGCGAGGTGCTTTCCACCGCCAACACCATGTTCGAGGACACCGTCGCCTATTGGCGCGAATGGGTGCGCACCTTGGCCATTCCCCTCGAATGGCAGGAGGCGGTGATCCGCGCCGCCATCACCCTGAAGCTATGCGCCTATGAAGAAACCGGGGCCATCGTCGCGGCCCTGACCACTTCCATCCCCGAATCGCCGGACAGCGGCCGCAACTGGGACTACCGCTACTGCTGGATTCGCGACGCCTACTATGTGGTCCAGGCGCTGAACCGCCTGGGCGCGGTGGACATTCTGGAGCCCTATCTGGGCTATCTGCGCAACATCGTCGATGCGGCCAACGGCGGTCACATCCAGCCGGTCTACGGCGTCGGCTACGAGCCGATCCTCAAGGAGCGCATCGTCGATTCGCTGGCGGGATATCGCGGCATGGGCCCGGTCCGGGTGGGAAACCAGGCGCACGAACACATCCAGCATGACGTCTACGGCCAGATCGTGCTTTCCAATGTCCAGGCCTTCTTCGACGAGCGCCTGTTGCGGCCCGCCACCCACGCCGATTTCGAGGTGCTGGAGCGGGTGGGCGAACGGGCCTTCGCGGTGTTCGACAAACCGGACGCGGGCCTTTGGGAACTGCGAACCCGCGCGGCCGTCCATACCTATTCGGCCGCCATGTGCTGGGCGGCCTGCGACCGCCTGGCCAAGGCGGCCGAGAAACTCGGCCTCGCCGCGCGCGCCCTCTTCTGGAGCGAAAGGGCCGACGTGGTTCGGGCCGCCATCGAGGAAAAGGCGTGGAACGCGGAGGTGGGCCATTTCGCGGCCACCTTCGGCGGCGACGAGCTGGACGCCAGCCTGACCCAATTGGTCGATCTGCGCTTCCTGACACCCGACGATCGGCGCCATCGCGACACCTTGAAGGCGATCGAGAAGCATCTGAGGCGCGGTTCAAACCTCCTGCGCTACGATCGGCCGGACGATTTCGGCGCGCCGGAAACGGCCTTCAACTTCTGCACCTTCTGGTTCATCGAGGGCCTTTATCTGATCGGGGAGGTCGAGGAGGCGCGCCGGCTGTTCGAGGAAATGCTGTCGCGGCGAAACCACGCCGGTCTGCTCTCGGAGGATGTCAGCCTCAGCGACGGCGCCTTGTGGGGGAACTATCCGCAGACCTACTCGCTTGTGGGAATGATCAACTGCGCCGTGCTGTTGAGCCATCCGTGGAGTTCAGTGCGATGAGTCGCCTGATCGTCGTCTCCAACCGCGTCAGCGCGCCGGAAAAGCCGGGGGAAGGGCCGGCCGGCGGCCTGGCGGTGGCCCTGTCGGCGGCGCTGAGGGAATATTCAGGTTTCTGGTTCGGCTGGAGCGGCGAGACGGTCGAAACCTTCACCGGCGAAATACACACCCGGCAGGTGGACGACGTCACCGTCGCCACCGTCGATCTCGATGAAGCCGACTACCAGGAATACTACAACGGCTACGCCAACGGCACCCTGTGGCCGCTGTTCCACTACCGCATCGACCTGACCGCCTACGACCGTTCTTTCGGCGAAGGTTATGACCGCGTGAACCGGCGGTTCGCCGAAACCCTGGCGCCCCTGATCGAGCCCGACGACCTGATCTGGGTCCATGATTATCACATGATACCCCTCGGCCGTGAGCTCAGGCGCCTGGGCGTCACCAATCCGATCGGCTTCTTTCTGCACATACCGTGGCCGGCGTCCCAGCTTCTCACGACGTTGCCGCGCAACCGTCAGCTTGTTGAAGCCCTGTTCTCCTACGATCTGGTGGGCTTTCAGAGCGAGGAATGGTTGTGGGCCTTCGAGTCCTATGTTCTGGGCGAGGCGGGGGGCGGCTGGGGCCGCGACGGTCGCCTGGAGGCCTTCGGCACCAGCCTGCGCGCCCAGGTCTTCCCGATCGGCCTGGACGTGAAGGAATTTCTGGCGCTCGCCGCCTCGCCGGTGGCCAACCGCGCCTACGATCGCATGGTCGCGGCGAGCGTGTTCCGAGCCCTGATCGTCGGCGTCGATCGCCTCGACTATTCGAAAGGCCTTGAGGAACGGCTGCTGGGCTTCGAGCGGTTCCTGGAAGACAATCCGGAACTGCGCCGCGAGGTGCTCTATCTGCAGGTGGCCCCGACATCGCGCGGCGAGGTCGAGGCCTATCAGGATCTCCGCGCCCGCATCGACGCCCTCTGCGGCCGGATCAACGGCGCCTACGCCGACATGGATTCGACGCCCATCCGTTACGTTCACCGCAACTATCGGCGCGACGAACTGGCGGGCGTCTATCGCGCCGCCCGCGTCTGTCTGGTGACGCCTCTGCGCGACGGCATGAACCTGGTGGCCAAGGAATATGTGGCGGCGCAGAACCCGGACGATCCAGGCGTTCTGGTGCTGTCGCGGTTCGCCGGAGCGGCGCGGCAGATGACCGATGCGGTGATCGTCAACCCGTTCAGCCGCGAGGAGATTTCGGAGGGCCTCAAGCGCGCTCTCTCCATGGAACGGGCGGAACGCATCGCGCGCTGGCGGCGTTTGATGGACGGCATCCTGCGCAGCGACGTGGAGGTCTGGCGCGATTCCTTTGTCGCGGCCCTTCAGGCGTCGCACGAACCGCGCCTGCCGCTGTTCCAGTCGCCGACCCGGCTTCTGCTGCGCGAGGGGATCGACGGTCATGACCCGGACGAAGCTGGCGGCCTACCGCGCCAAACGGAATTTCGAGGTCACCGCCGAGCCCAGCGGGCGCGCCCGCTCGCCCAAATCGGACCGTCTTCGCTACGTCGTCCAGAAGCATGAGGCGACGCGCCTCCACTACGATCTGCGCCTCGAGGCGGACGGCGTCTTCAAATCCTGGGCGGTGACCCGCGGGCCCTCCCTCGATCCCGCCGACAAGCGGCTGGCCGTGGAGGTCGAGGACCACCCTCTGGACTACGGCGATTTCGAAGGGACGATCCCGGAGGGTCAATATGGCGGCGGCACGGTCCAGATGTGGGACCGAGGCTACTGGGCGCCGGAGAATGGCGCCGATCCGGCCAAATCTCTCGCCAAGGGCGAACTGAAATTCGTTCTCGAGGGCGAGCGGTTGCACGGCGGTTGGGTGCTGGTGCGCATGGGGCGCGATCGTGAGCGGGGCAAACGCACCAACTGGTTGTTGATCAAGCACAAGGACACCGCCGCGCGCCCGGGGGGCGCCGAGAGCCTGCTCGCCGAGGACCGTTCGGTCGCTTCGGGACGGACGATGAAGGCCATCGCCGCCGGCAAGGGGCGCGCGCCCAAGCCCTTCATCCTGGCCAAGGCCAACGCCTCCGACGCTGTCTGGCGATCGGGGGCCAAGGCGAGGAAGGCCACGCCTCGGGCTACGGAACGCCCGCCGACCGCCAAGGCGCTCGAAGCGACCGCCGCCCCGCCGGACTTCGTCGCGCCCCAGCTTTGCAGGCTGGTGGATCGGCCGCCGACCGGCGAGGGCTGGATCCACGAGATCAAGTTCGACGGCTATCGGGCGCAACTGCGCGTCCAGGACGGCCAGGCCACGCTCAAGACCCGCAAGGGCCTCGACTGGACATCCCGCTTCCGCGCCATCGCCGAGGCCGCGGCGGGCCTGGCCGATTGCCTGATCGACGGGGAGATCGTCGCCCTCGATCGCCACGGCTCGCCCGATTTCGCCGGCCTGCAGGCCGCCCTGGCCGGCGAGGCGACCAACGATCTGATCTTCTTCGCCTTCGACCTCCTTCACGAGGCGGGCGCCGACCAGCGGGATCTGCCTCTGGCCGAGCGCAAGGCGCGGCTCCAGGCTCTCTTGCGCGGTCTCGAAGGGCGGGCGGCGGAGCGCATCCGTTTTGTCGAACATTTCGCGATGGCGGGAGAGGCGGTGCTGCGCTCGGCGTGCCGGATGTCTCTAGAGGGAATCGTCTCCAAACGCCTCGACGCCCCGTATCGCTCGGGCCGAGGCGAGACCTGGACCAAGGCCAAATGCCGGGCCGGCCACGAGGTGGTTCTGGGCGCCTGGACCACCACCGGCGCGGCCTTTCGCTCCCTGATCGCCGGCGTGTTCCAGGGCGGCAAGCTGGTTCACGTCGGCCGGATCGGCACGGGGTTTGGCAAGCGCGCCGTTGGCGCCCTTCTGCCGGTCCTGAAGGCCAACGCGGCCAAGGCCTCGCCGTTCAGCGGCGCGGGCGCCCCCAAGGCGGCGGCCAATGTCCATTGGCTGAAGCCGGTGCTGGTGGCGGAAATCGAATACGCCGGCTTCACCGGCGACGGCGCTCTGCGCCAGGCCGCCTTCAAGGGCCTGCGGCAAGACAAGCCGGCGGCGGAGGTGCAAGCCGAGACGCCGACCCCGGTGGAGGACGCCCGCCTGGCCCAGCCGCCCGCCGCCCGCGCCGCGGCTTCGCGGGTTACGGTGATGGGGGTGAGCATCTCCCACCCGGACAAGGCGCTTTGGCCCGACGACGGCGCCGGCGAGCCGATAACCAAGCTGGACTTGGCGCGTTATTTCGAGGCCGTCGGCGAGCGGCTGCTGCCGCACATCCGCGGCCGGCCGTGCTCGATCGTCCGCGCCCCCGACGGCATCGACGGCGAACGCTTCTTTCAGCGTCACGCCATGAAGGGAACCTCGAGTCTTCTGGAGCTGGTCACCGTCTCGGGCGACCGCCTGCCGTATCTTCAGATCGACCGCAAGGAGGGCCTGGCGGCGGTCGCCCAGACGGGCGGCGTGGAACTGCATCCCTGGGGGTGTCAGCCGGACCGCCCCGAGGCGGCCGGGAGGCTGGTGTTCGACCTCGACCCGGCGCCGGACGTCGGTTTCGACAGGGTCATGGCCGCCGCCCGCGAGATTCGCCAGCGGCTGGAGGGGCTCGGCCTGGTCGGCTTTTGCAAGACCACCGGCGGCAAGGGCCTGCATGTGGTGACGCCGCTGAGCGACGGCCTCGATTGGCCGGCCGCCAAGGCCTTCGCCCGCAAGGTGTGCGCGCGCATGGCCGCCGACGCGCCGGACGGCTATGTCCTGAACATGGCCAAGAAACTGCGCGCCGGGCGCATCTTCCTCGACTATCTGCGCAACGACCGCATGGCGACGGCGGTGGCCGCCTTCTCGCCGAGGGCGCGCCCGCTCGCCACCGTCTCCATGCCGCTAACCTGGGGCCAGGTGCGCGCCGGCCTCGACCCTCAAGCTTTTACGATCCGCACCGTTCCGGCGCTCAGCGCCAGGAATAACGCCTGGGAGGGCTACGACGACGCGGCGCGACCCCTGAAGGCGGCGGTGGGCCGGCTGGGGAGATCGGCGGCGGCTAAAGCCCCGGCAATTTGATCTTGCTCGAACTCTTGCGCGCGATAACCACCGGTTGATCGCCGGTGAGGCCGCGGATCCGCTTGGCCTCGGCGGCGGCGTCAACGGCCGTCGGCGTATCGGCGCCCGGTGTCGGCGTGACCCCCGGCTCGGTGGCCGGCTGGCCCTTGCGCCAGAACATCACCCAGTCGGCGAAGCTTTTGTCCTTGTGCGCCACGGCGCCGAATTCGTCATCGACCACGTAGCGGATCAGCGGATCGGCCTTGTCCCCGCCGGCCTTGCTCGCCAACAGTTTCTCGCCCTGCGAGCGCACTTCCGCCCCCCGCGCGCCCAGAAGAGCCTGCCGCGCCGCGCTTTCGGGTTGGAGTTCCTGCGGCCGGGGCTCTCCGGGGGCCGGCGGGCGAAGCGCGAAGTCCGGCGGCAGAACGAGCGGCGCCTTGGTCACCACGCGGAACTCGTCGGGCGCGATCTTGGTCATGCCCAGCGCTTTCGAGGCGCTCTGGCAACCCGCCAATCCCGCCGCGCCGATCATCAACGCCCCCGCCAAAGCCCGGTTGAAACTCATTGGTGATCCGTTTCCAAAAAGATGGCCCGCCCGCCCTCGGCGCCCTTCGATACCGCATTCGCGGCGGCGGCGCCAACCCAAGTTCACGCCGGCGCGGCGCGCGGCGACAGGAGATTCTCGGCCAGGAGCAGGGCGATGCCCACGGTGATGGCGCTGTCGCCGACATTGAACACCCAGGGAAAATGCAGGCGCGTGAGGTCGATGAAGTCCACCACCGACCCGTCGCGGACGCGATCGATGAGATTGCCCACCGCGCCGCCCATGATCAGGCCGGCCGAAAGGCCGGTGATCGGTCGCGCCGGGCGCCGCGCCCACACCGCCAGGAACACCGCCACCGCCAGGGAAAATCCGGCCAGGGCCCAGCGCGTCCAGGGCGCGTCGCCGCGAAACAGGCCGAAACTCACCCCCGTATTCTGCACCAGGGTGAGGCGCAGCGGCCCCCAGACGTCCAAAGAAAAGCCGGCGATCCGGTGAAGGGCGCCGACGATCCAGGCCTTGGCGGCCTGGTCCGCGACCACCACCGTGACCGCGAGGCCATAGGCCAGCCAACCCCAACGGCCGATGAGGCTCATGCGTGATTCGCGTCCCACCAGGCCACCGCGTCGGCGTCGCGCAACGACAGGTCCGGATAGAGGGGATCGGCGCCGACCTCGGGCAGGATCCGCCATGAGCGGGCGCATTTTTGCCCCCGCGCCCGCAGCGGTTCGACCGCGACGCCGTCCACCTCTTCGAGGCGGAACGCCCCCGGCGGCCCGTCGCCCGCGATCAGTTCGGCCTGGCTGACGCGGAACACCTCGGCGGCGTCGAGGCCGTCGAAGGCCGCCATCAAATCCGGATCGGCGATGTGGACGCGCGGCGCCGCTTCCAGGGCGGCGCCGATGCGCTTTTCGCGCCGCTCGATTTCCAGGGCGCCGGTGACCGCCCGCGTGACCCGCTCCACCCGCGCCCACCGCGTCGCCTCGGCGTCGTCGCGCCAGGCGCCCGGCGTCGGCGGAAAGAGGCGCGCGCTGTTGGCGCCCGCGCCAGGAAAGCGGCTCTCCCAGGCCTCCTCCATGGTGAAGGGGAGCACCGGGGCAAGCCAGGCGGTGAGGCGCTCGAAGACGAGATCCAGAACCGTGCGGCAGGCCCGACGGCGCATCGAGTCGGGCCGGTCGCAATAGAGGGCGTCGCGGCGGATGTCGAAATAGAGGGCCGAGAGATCGTTGGAGCAGAATTCAGCCAGGGGCCGGATCGCGTCGGCGAAGGCATAGGCCCGATAGGCGCCGCGCACCTGGCCGTCGAGATCCCAAAGCCGGTGCAGGACATAGCGCTCGAGCGGCGGCATGTCCTTGAGCTCCACCCGCTCGGCACCGTCGAAATCGGCCAGGGCGCCCAGCAGATAGCGGATGGTGTTGCGCAGCTTGCGATAGGCGTCGACAGTGGTCCGCAGGATGGTCGGGCCGATGCGCTGATCCTCGAAATAGTCGGTGAGCGCGGCCCACAGCCGCAGGATCTCCGCGCCGTTCTGCCGCGTCACGTCCTGAGGCTCGACGGTGTTGCCCAGCGACTTGGACATCTTCTCCCCCTTTTCGTCGAGGGTGAAGCCGTGGGTGAGCACCGCCTCATAGGGCGCCCGGCCGCGGGTGCCGCAGGCTTCCAGGAGGGAGGACTGGAACCAGCCCCGGTGCTGGTCGGAGCCTTCGGAATAGAGGTCGGCCGGCCAGCGGCTGTGTTCGCGGCCCTCGAGGGTGAAGGCGTGGGTCGATCCGGAATCGAACCACACATCGAGGATGTCCTCGACCTTTTCGTAAGCGTCGGGATCGCGATTGCCCAGAAAATCGCCGGCCGGGCGGGTGAACCAGGCGTCCGCGCCCTCGGCGGCGATCGCGCCGACGATGCGGGCGTTGACCTCGTCGTCGCCAAGCGGCGCGCCGGTCGCCTTGTCCACGAACATGGCCATGGGCGATCCCCAGGCGCGCTGGCGGCTGACCAGCCAGTCGGGGCGGCCCTCGACCATGGCGCGGATGCGCGCCCGCCCTGCCTCGGGATAGAAGGCGGTGGCGTCGATGGCGGCCAGGGCGGTCTGGCGCAGGGTGGCGCCGCCATGGACGGGGTCGTCGAGAGGTTCGTCCAGGCGGATGAACCACTGCGGGGTGTTGCGGAAGATCACCGGCGCCTTGGAGCGCCAGGAGTGGGGATAGCTGTGCTCCAGTCGCCCGCGCGCCAGCAGCGTTCCGGCCTCGATCAGCTTTTCGATCACCGCGCCGTTGGCGGGGCCGAATTTGCCCGCCTTCTTGCCCTCGGTCTCCAGCACCTTGAGGCCGCCGAACAGCGGCACGTGCGGATAATAGGCGCCGTCTTCGTCCACGGTTTCGGGGATGTCGCGATGGCCGGCGCCGATCCAGACGGCATAGTCGTCGGCCCCGTGACCGGGCGCGGTGTGCACAAATCCCGCCCCGGTGTCCTCGGTCACGTGGTCGCCGGCCAGCAGGGGAACCGCGAAACCGTATCCGGGATCGAGGCCGGCGAGGGGATTGGCGCAGACCATGCCGGTGCAATCGACCGCCTCCACTTTGCGCCATCCGGCGATCTTCGCCGCCGCGAAGACCTGGGGCGCGAGGGCCTCGGCGACGATCAGGCGGTCGCCGGGCCTGGCCCACGGCTGGAACGGCAGATTTTCTTCCAGCGCCTCGACTTCGAACACCGCGTAGGCGATGGCCGGGTTGTAGGCGATGGCGCGGTTGGCTGGCAGGGTCCACGGGGTCGTGGTCCAGATCACCACCGCGGCCCCCAGGGCGGCGGCCGGGCCATCGATCACCGGAAATTTCACCCACACCGTGGGCGAAACATGATCGTGGTATTCGACCTCGGCGTCGGCCAGGGCGGTGCGCTCGACCGGGCTCCACATCACCGGCTTGGAGCCGCGATAGACTTGGTTCGAGGCGACGAACTTGTGAAACTCGGCGACGATGGCCGCCTCGGCGGCGAAATCCATGGTGGCGTAGCGATGCGCCCAGTCGCCCAGCACCCCCAGGCGCTGGAACTGGGCCGACTGTTCCTCGATCCAGCCGGCCGCGTATTGGCGGCAGCGGGCGCGGAACTCGGCCTTGGAAACCTCGCCCTTGCGCCGGCCCTTGCTCCGAAACTCCTCCTCGATCTTCCATTCGATGGGCAGGCCATGGCAGTCCCAGCCGGGCGTATAGTCGACGTCGAAGCCGAGGGCGAAGCGGGAGCGGACCACGAAGTCCTTGATCAGCTTGTCCAGGGCATGGCCGATGTGGATGGCCCCGTTGGCGTAGGGCGGCCCGTCATGGAGGACGAACAAAGGCGCCCCGGCCGCCTGCCGCGCCGCGCGGATCTGGCCGTAGAGATCGCCCCATGCCTCCAGGATGCGCGGCTCAAGGGCGGGCAGGCCGGCGCGCATGGGAAAGCTCGTCCTGGGCAGGAAGACGGTCTCACGATAGTCGCGGCGGAGATTTTCGGCGTCGTCGGCCATGACGGGTCTTTGTGAAGTCCGAGCTAGATGGGACGAGGCGTTCCAAGGCGCGCGCTGGAAGAGGGTCGGGCGGCGTCGCGCCGGGCGGTGAGTTCGCGAGGCCGTCCGCACCATCGCCGTCGGCGCGATGTAGCAGAGCCCGCCGCGCCTCGCTAGGGCGCCAATATGGAGCGGGCGCGCGCCTCGTCCCGCCGCACCTGTTCGACCATGGCCTCGATCGAGGGAAATTTCTCCTCCGGACGCAGGAAGGCGATGAGATCGGTTTCGATGACTTCGCCGTAGATGTCCTCGTCGAAATCGAACAGCCACACCTCCAGGCGCGGGGCGACCTCGCCGGTGGTCGGGTTGACGCCGATGTTGGCGACGCCGGGCAGGTGGCGGCCGCCCGGAAGGCGGGTGCGGGTGGCGTAGGCCCCGAACCGGGGGGCCACATAGTCGCCCAGCGCCACATTGGCGGTGGGAAAGCCCAGCTTTCGGCCGAGCTGGCGGCCCTTCTGGACGACCCCCTCGATGGCGAACGGCCGGCCCAGCAGCGCCGCCGCGGCTTCGGGGCGGCCCTGGCGCAGGGCGTCGCGAACGGCGGAGGAGGAGATCTTGACCCCGGCCGCCTCGCGGGCCGGGGCGACGGAGACGGAAAAGCCGAACTCCTGGCCATAGCGGCGCATGGCGGCGGGATCGCCGGTGCGGCCCTTGCCGAAGGTTATGTCGAATCCCACCGCGACGTGGCGGACGCCGAGGCCGGAGACCAGCACGTCGCGCACGAATTCATGGTCGGTGAAGTTGGCCATTTCCGCGCCGAAGGGCAGAAGGTAGAGGCGCTCGGCGCTCAGGTCGGCCACGGTCCTGGCCAATTGGCGGGCGTTCATCAGGCGAAACGGCGGCGCGTCGGGCTGGAAATGCATCCGCGCATGGGGCTCGAAACTGATCACGCCCAGCGGCGCGCCGAGGCGCCCGGCGGCGAGGGCGGCCTGCGCGATCACGCTCTGGTGGCCCAGATGCACGCCGTCGAAATTGCCGAGCGCCACGGCGGCGCCCTTGTCGTCCGGCGCCAGATGTTTCCAGCCGTGCAGTGTCTTCATCGGTCTTCCCGCGCGCCCCGACGGGGAACCATGACTTCCGCCTCCCCCTCGACCACGGCCTTGCCGTTTACCCGGCAGACGGTCGACAGGG
This sequence comes from Caulobacterales bacterium, assembly GCA_038225765.1. Classification (GTDB taxonomy): domain Bacteria; phylum Pseudomonadota; class Alphaproteobacteria; order Caulobacterales; family Caulobacteraceae; genus Acaudatibacter. Next base: position 16,992 of record JBBRQW010000045.1, read on the forward strand.
TGACGCGCGAGCGCTTCTCGTCCAGGGCCGTTATCTCCACCCGCGCCGTCACGGCGTCGCCGATGCGCACCGGCCGGCGGAACCGCAGGGTCTGGGAGACATAGACGGCCCCAGGGCCGGGGAGTTTCGTGCCGATCACCGCCGAAATATAGCCGGCGGCCAGCATGCCGTGGGCGATCCGCCCGCCGAACGGCGTGGCCGCGGCCCAGGTCTCGTCGAGATGGAGCGGATTAACATCGCCGGTGACGGCGGCGAAGGCGTCCAGATCGGCGGCGCTCACCTCGCGCGTCAATTCCGCCGCTTGGCCAACGCTCAGGTCTTCCAGGCAAAGTCCGCTCAACCGCTCGCCTCCGTTCACCGCCGCGCGGTATTAGCCTGTTCGAAGCGCTTGGCGAGAGGTGTTCACCAGGCAAGGTGGGCCATGGCGAAGGCCGCGCTTGCGCCCTCCGCCGCCAACAGGGCCTCCGCGGTCGCCATGTCGAGGCCGCCGCCGGCGATGGCGGTCGCGCCGTGGATGCCCGAGGCGATGAAGAGGGCGTCGAGCCTGTGGTTCTGGGCCCCCATGAGGTCGGTGGCGACGCCGTCGCCGATCGCCAGCACGCGCCGAGGGTCGAGCGGCGTTCCGCGCAATTGCCCGGCCCGCGCCAGGCACAGATCGTAGATCGGCGCGAATGGCTTGCCGGCCATTACCACCGCGCCGCCGAGATCGAGGTAAAGGTCGGCCAGGGCGCCGGCGCAATAGATCAAGCGATCGCCGCGCTGGACGACCTTGTCGGGATTGGCGCAGATCATCGTCAGCCCACGCTCGACGCCGCGGGCGAGCGGGGCGCGGTAGTCCTCCGGCGTTTCGACCTCGTCGTCGTTGGGGCCGGTGCAGACGATGAAGGCCGCCGCCTCCAGGCCGGTGAAATCGAGGCCGAGCCCGTCGTAGAGGGGCGCGTCGCGCTCCGGCCCGATCCGCCAGGCCGGCCCCGGCGCGCGGGCGGCCAGCAGGTCGCGGGTGACATCGCCCGAGGTCACCAGGCCGGACCACGCCTCCCGAGGCACACCCAGGCCATCCATCTGTTCGGCCACGCCGCGCCACGGCCGCGGCGAGTTGGAGATCAGGATCGCCGGCCCGCGCTCGCGCCGCCACCGCGCCAGCGCCGCGCAGGCGACGGGAAAGGCCTCGCGCCCATTGTGGATCACCCCCCACACGTCGCACAGCAGCACATCGTAGCGGTCGGCCACATCGGCGAGGCCGGCGATCGGGCGGGTCATATCGAACGGCGACCTAGTAGCGATAGTGGTCCGGCTTGAACGGCCCCTGCTGGGGGACGCCGATGTAGTCGGCCTGGTCCTTGGAAAGCTGGGTGAGCTTGGCCCCGAGCTTGTCCAGGTGGAGCATGGCGACCTTTTCGTCCAGGTGCTTGGGCAGGGTGTAGACCGCCGTCTTATAGGCGCCGGCGTTGGTCCAAAGTTCGATCTGAGCCAGGGTCTGGTTGGTGAAGCTGGCGCTCATCACGAAGCTGGGGTGGCCGGTGGCGTTGCCCAGATTCACCAGCCGGCCTTCCGAGAGCACGATGATCTTCTTGCCGTCGGGGAATTCCACATGGTGGACCTGCGGCTTGATCTCGTCCCATTTGAAGTTGCGCAGGCCGGAGATCTGAATCTCCGAATCGAAGTGGCCGATGTTGCAGACGATGGCGTTGTTCTTCATGCCGCGCATGTGATCGACGGTGATCACGTCCTTGTTGCCGGTGGCGGTGACGAAGATGTCGGCCTGTTTCAGGCTGTCTTCCAGGGTGCGGACCTCGTAGCCTTCCATGGCCGCCTGCAGGGCGCAGATGGGATCGACCTCGGTGACGATGACCCGCGCCCCGCCCTGGCGCAGGGAGGCGGACGAGCCCTTGCCCACGTCGCCATAGCCGCACACCACGGCGACCTTGCCCGCCAGCATGACGTCGGTGCCGCGGCGGATGGCGTCCACCAGGCTTTCGCGGCAGCCGTAGAGGTTGTCGAACTTGGACTTGGTGACGCTGTCGTTGACGTTGATGGCCGGGAAGGGCAGCTCGCCGCGCTCGGCCATCTGATAGAGGCGGTGGACGCCCGTGGTGGTCTCTTCGGAGACGCCCTTTATCGCGGCGCGGATGGCCGAGTAGAAGCCGGGCTTTTCCGTCAGATAACGCTTCATCACCGCGAACAGGGCCTCCTCCTCCTCGTTGGCCGGTTTGTCGAGAAGGGTGGGATCGCTCTCCGCCTTCGGGCCCAGGACGGTGAGCAGGGTGGCGTCGCCGCCGTCGTCGAGGATCAGGTTGGGGTGGCCGCCGCCCGCCCACTCGAAGATCTTGTGGGCGTATTCCCAGTATTCGACCAGGCTCTCGCCCTTGACGGCGAACACTGGTGTGCCGGTGGCGGCGATGGCGGCGGCGGCGTGGTCCTGGGTGGAAAAAATGTTGCACGAGGCCCAGCGCACCGTGGCCCCCAGGGCCTGCAGAGTTTCGATCAGAACCGCGGTCTGGATGGTCATGTGCAGGGAGCCGGCGATGCGGGCCCCGGTCAGGGGCTTGTCGGTCCCGAACTCCCGGCGGATCGCCATCAGGCCGGGCATCTCGGTCTCGGCGATGTCGATTTCCTTGCGCCCCCAGGGAGCGAGGGCGATGTCCTTGACGATATGGTCGGCCACGGGGTGTTCCTTGTGCGGTGGGCCGGCTCTATAACCGGGCGGAGCGCGGTCGGCAATAAGGATATAAGGATATCTTTATGTCCCCTCGCGGCCCGCTCGTCGCCTGAAGGTTCCTCCTTTACCGGTCTTCCTCAAACCGGCTTCCCACCAGTTTCGACAGCGCGGCGACCGCTTCGCGTGCCTGCGGGCCTTGGGCGCCGATATGGAGGATCGCGCCGGGGCCGGCGGCCAGCATCATCAGGCCCATGATCGAGAGCGCATCGACGGTCTGGTCGTCGCGGGTCACCCGAACCTCGGCGTCGAAGGCGCCGGCGAGCTTGACGAACTTCGCCGACGCCCTGGCGTGCAGGCCTCGCTCGTTGACGATTTCGACGGTGGCTTCGGCTCTCACTTCTCGCCGGCCAGCACGTAGGAGGCGACAGAGATATATTTACGGCCCGCCTCCTGGGCATGGGCGACGCAGGCGTCCAGCGGTTCGCGGCCGCGAACGCTGGCCAGCTTGATCAGCATCGGCAGATTGAGGCCGGCGATCACCTCGGCCCGGGTCTGTTCCATCACCGAGATGGCGAGGTTCGACGGCGTGCCGCCGAACATGTCGGTCAGCAGGATCACGCCCTGACCCAGATTGACCTGTTCGCAGGCCTTGAGGATGTCGCGGCGGCGCCGCTCCATGTCGTCGTCGGGGCCGATGCAGATGGACGCCACCGCCGTCTGCGGGCCGACCACATGCTCCATGGCGTAGACGAATTCCTCGGCCAGCCGCCCGTGCGTCACGATCACGAGCCCGATCATACAGTCCGCCTCAACGGCAACCCCTAAGCGCCTCCGCGCCGCCCGCAGGACGCGAAGCGCGCTTGATACTCTGGTTGGGCGCGCGCTCCAAGGCGTTCGAGGGCGCGGGTGAGTTTCGCCGGCGCGGAGGGGGCCAGCGGCCAGAAATCGAGGACCGGAATTTCGATCCCCAGGATCGGCTCGCGGGCCCGATCGGCCAGTCGCTCCACGCAATCAGGGTGTGAAACGCAGCGCGCCGCCAGCACAATCTCGGCGAAGGCAAGGGTGGGCGCGGAGACGACGCCGACGCCGCGGATTTCCATCAGCCCCGCCAGGGCGGCGGGGGCGCGGCCGAACAGGCGGCCCCGCGAGACGAACACCAGGGTGCGGTCGTCGGCGACGAGGCGAAGGCCCAGTTCCAGGGCGCGCAGGGCCAGGTCGCTCTTGCCCGCCCCCGAGGGACCCTCGATCAGCACGCCGCGCCAAAGGCCGTCCAGGCGCCGCGCGATCAGGCCGGCGTGACGGATCATGCGCTGGGCATGGCGACGATGAACCGGGCCCCGGCGACGGCGCCGCCGGCCAGCCGATTCTCCGCCCAGATCCGGCCGCCGTGCGCCTCGACGATCTGGCGGGCGATGGCCAGGCCCAGGCCGGAGTTGCCGCCGAACGCCGCGCCCTTGGGCCGCGAGGTGTAAAAGCGCTGGAACACCGTCTCTAGATTCTCCGGCGGCATGCCGGGCCCGTCATCCTCGATCTGGGCGAGAATTTCGCCGCGGCGGCGGCGGACGCTGACCCGAACCTCGCCGCCCTTGGGGCTGAACGAGCGGGCGTTATCCACCAGATTGCGGATCACCTGACCCAGCGGCCCCTCGCGGGCGGACACCCGCATCGCCTCGGGCGAAGCGATATCGACGAAGCGCACCGGAGGCTCGCCCGGTTTGCTGGTCGCCTCGTAGAAGGTGCAGATGTCGGCCAGCAGGCGGGCGAGATCGAGCGGTTTTGGCGATTCGCGGGCCAGTTCGGCGTCCAGGCGCGAGGCGTTGGAGATGTCGGTGATCAGGCGGTCCAGGCGCCCGACATCCTGCTGCAGGATGGCCAGCAGGCGGGCGCGCGGCGCGGCCCCCTTGACCAGGTCCAGGGTCTCCACCGCCGAGCGGATCGAGGTCATCGGATTGCGCAACTCGTGCGCCACGTCGGCGGCGAAGCGTTCGATCGCCTCCATGCGCTCGGAGAGCGTGTGGGTCATGTCCTCCAAGGAGCGGGTGAGGTCGCCCAATTCGTCGCGGCGGCGGGCGAGGTCGGGCAGGGCGATGGCCCGCGCGCGCTGCAGGCGAACCCGGTCCGCCGCCCTGGCCAGGCGCAGGACCGGCCGGGCGATGAGGGTGGTGAGCAGCAGCGACGAGAGCAGGGTCACGGCCACGGCGATCAGGATGAACGGGATCAGCGCCACCCGCTCGGCGGCGATGATCTTGTCGACGTCGCCGGCCTCCAGGACCAGGACCCCGAGAACCTCGCGCACATGCTCGATGGGGATGGAGACCGACACCACCTTGCGCCCGTCTTCGCCGATCCGCACATTCGAGACGGTGTCGCCGCGCAGGGCGCGGCCCAGTTCGCGGGCCAGCGCGGCCTGGGCCCGGCTGAGGCGTTTGGCCGGCGAGGCCGCGCCCAGGCGAAGATCGACACCGTGTTGGCCCGGCTTTGCCGCCGGCGGCAATGGCGTGGCTTCGACCCGATCGGCGACCACCCGCGAATCGAAGATCACATGACCGTCGACATCGTAGAGGCGGGCGCGCTGCTCGTGCGCGGTGTCGAACAGCGCCTGCAGGACGCTGCTCGCCGTGTCGGCCTCCAGCGCCGGTTCGGGATCGCCCACGGTGGCCGACTGATCGATGACGTTGGCGATCACCTGGCCTTCGAGTTGCAGGCCTTCCAGTCGGGCGTTGACCAGGCCTTGCCGCAGTTCGTTGAGCACCAGGGCGCCGCCGACCAGAATGGCCAGGCCCAGCAGGTTGAGAACAATGATCAGCCGGCCCAGGCGCGAACCCAGCGGCCAGCCGCCGCGCCGCGATCCGGCGGCGCGCCCCTCGGCGGGTTGCCCGTCGGCCCGGCGGGCCTTCAGCTCAGGATTCGCGGTAACGGTATCCGACACCATAGAGGGTCTCGATCGCGTCGAACTCCTCATCGACCTCGCGGAATTTCTTGCGCATGCGCTTGATGTGGGAATCGATGGTGCGATCGTCCACATAGACCTGATCTTCGTAGGCGGCGTCCATCAGGTTGTCGCGGCTCTTCACGAAGCCCGGCCGTTGCGCCAGGGATTGCAGGAGCAGGAACTCGGTCACCGTCAGGCGCACCGGCTTGTCTTCCCACAGGCAATCGTGGCGCGCCGGATCGAGGGTAAGGCGCCCGCGCTTGATCGCCTTGGACGCCGACCCGGCGCCGGTCGCGCCGCCGGCGTCGTCCTCTTCGGGATTGGCGCGGCGCAGCACCGCCTTCACCC
>JBBRQW010000046.1:0-22875 GCA_038225765.1 Caulobacterales bacterium
CGGCATCGGCCCGGAGATTGTCGTCAAGGCGTGGCGCGCCCTGCGGCGCACCGGTCCCGCCTTCATGGTCGTCGGTGACGCTCGATCCCTGGCGGTCGCCGCCGGCGAGGCGGCGGCCATCCACGCGGTTCAAGGCGCCGGCGAGGCGGCGGCGGTGTTCGAAAGGGCTCTGCCCGTCCTCGACATCCCGCTCCCGGGCGAAGTCGCCCCCGGCCGACCGGACGCCGCCGCGGCGGCCCTGGTCGTCCGCTGGATCGAGGTCGCCGCCGGCCTCGCCATCTCCGGCGCGGCCTCGGCGCTGGTCACCGCCCCGATCGCCAAGGCTCCCCTCTACGCGGCCGGATTCCGCTTCCCCGGGCATACCGAGTTCCTGGGCGACCTGGCGCCGGCGCCCGCGGGGGTGGCGGGGCGCGGGCCGGTGATGATGCTCACCACCGCCGATCTGCGCGTCAGCCTGGTCACCATTCACGAACCTCTGGCGCGAGTCCCCGGCCTCCTCACCCTCGATGCGATCGTCAACGCCGGCCTGGTCACCGCCCGCGCCCTGGACCGGGACTTCGGCGTCGTGGCGCCCCGGCTGGCCGTGGCGGGCCTCAACCCTCACGCCGGCGAGGACGGCGCCCTGGGCGGCGAAGAAATCGCCGTCGTCGCGCCCGCCGTGCGCGCCCTTCAGGCGGCCGGAATTCTGGCCACCGGCCCCCATCCCGCCGACAGCCTTTTCCATGCCGAGGCCCGCGCCAGATACGACGCGGCCCTTTGCCTTTATCACGACCAAGCGTTGATCCCGGTGAAGATGCTGGACTTCTGGGGCGGGGTGAACGTGACGCTGGGCCTGCCCATCGTGCGCACCTCGCCTGACCACGGCGTCGGTTTCGATATCGCGGGCCGGGGCGTCGCCCGCCCCGACAGCCTGATCGCCGCTCTGCGCCTCGCCGCCGCCATCGCCGCGCGGCGCGCCGGCGCATGAAACTGGACGGCTTGCCGCCCCTGCGCGAGGTTCTCGCCGCCGCCGGGATCGCCGCCGACAAACGCTTCGGTCAGCACTTCCTTTTCGACCTCAACATCTGCCGCAAGATCGCGCGTCTGGCCGGCCCGCTGGAGGGCCGGACGGTGATCGAAGTCGGCCCCGGCCCCGGCGGCCTGACCCGCGCTCTGTTGGAGGCCGGCGCCAGAGTCGTCGCGGTGGAAAAGGATTCGCGGTTCACGCCGATCCTGGCCGACCTCGCCGAGGCTTGCGACGGGCGCCTGACCGTCATTCGGGCCGACGCCATGGGCATGGAGGAGACGGCGCTGCCCGGCGCGCCAAGCGCCATCGTCGCCAACCTTCCCTACAATGTGGGAACACCGCTTCTGGTCAAATGGCTGACCGGCCCTTTCCGCCCCACGGCCATGACCCTGATGTTCCAGAGGGAGGTCGCCCAGCGAATTGTCGCGACGCCCGGAGGGGGCGACTATGGGCGGTTGGCGGTGCTGACCCAGGCCCTGTGCGAGGCGCATATCGTCATGGAGCTTTCCCCCCGCGCCTTCACGCCGCCGCCCAAGATCGCCTCCGCCGTCGTTCGCCTCACCCCCCGCGCCGAGCGCCTCTCCCCCACTCTGATCGCCGCTCTCCAAAGGGTCGCCAAGGCGGCCTTCGGCCAACGCCGCAAAATGCTGCGCTCATCGCTTCGCGAGATGGGCGGCGAGGCGTTGTGCGTGAAAGCCGCTATCGACCCCGACGCCCGCGCCGAGACCGTGCCAGTGGCGGGATTTCTGGCGCTGGCGCGGGCGGCCATGGCTTGAGCTGGCCGGACGTCCTGGGCTTCAACCGCCGCCGGGCCAACGATTTGTCGGGAAGCCGGCGGCCGGCGCCTCGAACGCGAACAAGCTCCCGGCCAACGGATCGCGAGGCTTTTCGAGATCGCTCAGCGCCCAGGTGGCCGACGTCACATAGAGGGTGCGGAAATCCGGGCCGCCGAATGTGCACATCGTCGGGTAGCGGACCGGCATGGGTATTTCGCGCTCGATCCGCCCGCTTGGATCGCAGCGGACGATCCGGCCGCCGCCGTTCATCGCGACCCAATAGAAACCATCGCGATCGACCGCCGCGCCGTCGGGGCCCTTTTCGTCAAACTTGACGAAGACGCGGCGATTTTCGACAGCCCCGTCGGCGGCGTCGAAGTCCCAGGCAAAGACGGTCCCCTGATTGGTGTCGCTATGATACATGGTGCGATCGTCCGGGCTCCAGGCCAGTCCGTTGGAGAGCGACACCGGTGGCGAAACCGCCGTCAGCCCGCCGGGATCCAGCCGGTAGAGCGGCGCCTGTTCGTCGATGCCGGGACCCTCGACGATCGGCGGCAGTGGGTGGTACATCCCCCCGATCCAGAAGCGCCCAGCCCTGTCGCACTTGCCCTCGTTGAGCAAAAAACGTCGGCTATCGTAGGGTGTGGGAACATGCGGCGTTATCCCGCCCGTCGCGAACTCGAGGATGTGCAGCCCGGTGCGCAACGCGACGAGCGCCCGCCCCGCCATGGCCCCGCCGCCAAGCGCGAAGCTGCCGATCCAGGCCGGCATGACCCATTCGCGATCCTCGCCGCTTGCCGGGTCGAAACAGTGAAGGGCCGGCTGCTGAACATCGACCCAGTAGAGGCGCGCCTCGCGCTCGCACCACACCGGCCCCTCTCCGGTGATCGAGGCTCGACGCAGCACACAGTCGATGGAGGGATGGCCGGCGGACGATCGGGTTCGGTCGGGCATGTCTCGCGCGCCTCACGGCAAATCCGCCCGCCCGTCAATTGATGTAGCAACCCTCGCGAGATATCGACGTTCCCGTTCGGGGGTCCAAAATTTGCGAGGACCGCCATGTCCCAGAACGTCGCCGAATTCGTCTGGAAACGGCTCTCTGAATGGGGGATCAGCCGTGTGTTCGGCTACCCCGGCGACGGCGTCAACGGACTGGACGAGGCGCTGCAGAGAGCCCAGGGCTACATGCGCTATGTGCAGGTGCGCCACGAGGAAATGGCCGCCTTCATGGCCTCGGCGCACGCCAAGTTCACCGGCGAGGTCGGGCTCTGCTACGCCACCTCGGGACCTGGGGCGATCCATCTTTTGAACGGGCTTTACGACGCCAAGGCGGACCATATGCCGGTGGTCGCCCTGGTCGGTCAGCAGCAGCGCAGCGCGCTCGGCTCGCGATACCAACAGGAAGTCGATCTGCAGAACCTGTTCAAGGACGTCGCCGGCGATTTCGTGATGACGGCCAGCGTACCCACGCAGGCGCGGCAACTGATCGATCGCGCCGTGCGCATCGCCCACAACCGGCGCGCCGTGACCTGCGTGATCCTGCCTAACGATCTGCAATTATTGCCCTACAAGGACCCGCCGACCGGCCATGGCTACACTCATACCGGGATCGGCTATGCCGCTCCGGCGCTGCTGCCGGACGATGCGTCTCTGCGCCGCGCCGCCGACGTGCTGAACGCCGGCGAAAAGGTGGCCATCCTGGCCGGCGCCGGGGCTCTGGCGGCGACCGACGAATTGATCGCGGTCGCCGGAAAACTCAACGCCGGGATCGCCAAGGCGTTGCTGGGCAAGGCGGCCGTGCCCGACGACCTGCCCTTCGTGACCGGATCGATCGGCCTCCTGGGCACCGAGCCGAGCTGGGACCTGATGAAGGGATGCGATACCTTGTTGATGGTCGGCTCGGGGTTCCCGTACAGCGAGTTTCTCCCCGATCCGGGCGACGCCCGCGGGGTCCAGATCGACATCGACGGCACGATGCTCAGTCTGCGTTACCCCATGGAGGTCAATCTGGTCGGCGACAGCGGCGCCACCCTGCGCGCTCTGCTGCCGATGCTGGAGCAGAAAACCGACACCGCGTGGCGGGAGAAGATCGAGAAGGGCGTCGCCGGCTGGTGGAAAACCCTCGAAGCCCGCGCCTTGGCCTCCGCCGAACCGCTGAACCCGCAGCGCGTGTTCTGGGACCTGTCTCCGCGCCTGCCCGACAACTGCATCCTGACCGGCGATTCGGGAACGGTCGCCAACTGGTATGCCCGTGATATCAAGATGCGGCGCGGCATGAAGGGTTCGCTGTCGGGGGGCCTGGCCTCCCTCGGCGCCGGAACGCCCTACGCCGTCGCCGCCAAATTCGCCTTTCCCGAACGCACCGTCATCGCCTTCATGGGCGACGGGGCCATGCAGATGAACGGGCTGAACGTCATGATCACGGTCGCCAAATACTGGAAGGAATGGGTGACTCCCAATTTTATCGTGCTGGTGTTGAACAACCGAGACCTGAACCAGGTGACCTGGGAAGAACGAATCGAAATCGGTGAAGGCAAGACCGAAATCACCCAGAGTATTCCCGACTTTCCCTATCACAAATACGCCGAACTTCTTGGATTAAAAGGCGTTTTCGTCGATGATCCGGACAAGGTCGCGGCGGCCTGGGACGAGGCGCTGGCGGCCGACCGGCCGGTGATCCTGGAAGCCTACACCGACCCCAACGTGCCGCCGCTGCCGCCCCACATCACCTTGAAGGACGCCAAGAACTTTATAACCATGATGCCCTCCGAGCCGGATCTGGGCGCGGTCGTGAAGAACAGCCTCAAACAGGTTCTGGCCGGGATTCTCCCGGATTAGCCGAGAGCCGCGGAAATCAGGGACCGGCGATGCGCATCGCTGACCGGAGGAAGACCGATATCACCGTGCAGGGGGCGCGGCGCCTGAATCTCGCCGCCGGTATGCTCGCCGCCTCGGTGCTCGCCGATAGCGGCGTCGAGCACTATCGAGGCTCCTTCCACAACAAGGCCATGTTCACGCCCCTTGTTTCGTCGGCCCTGGCCTTGGCGGTCAGCGCCCACGGCCTGGCCGATCATCGGCGAGGTTCACACGCCTTCCGCGACACGGTTTACGCCCCCGCCGGCCTGATCGGCCTCATCGGCACGGGATTTCACCTCTACAATGTGGCCAAGAAGCCGGGCGGGTTCCCGTGGCTCAGCCTGTTCTATTCAGCGCCCATCGGCGCGCCGGCGGCGCTTTCCCTGGCCGGCCTGATGGGTTTTCTGGCCGAGCGGGTGCGCGGCGCCGCGCCGGGCAAGCCGCCGCGCGTCGGCGGGGTGGCGGCCGGGCGGGTCGTCGCGGCGGCGACCTCGGCCGGCATTCTGGGCACGTTCGGCGAAGTCGCCCTGCTGCATTTTCGCGGCGCCTATCACAATCCCTTCATGTTCGCGCCGGTCAGCGCGCCGCCGCTCGCCGCCGCCCTGCTCGCCGGCGCGGCGCTGAGCCCGGGCCGAACATCGCGGCCGGTCACCCGCTGGTGGCTGCGGCTGACGACCGCCCTCGGCTTCGCCGGCGTCGGCTTTCACGCCTGGGGGGTGTCGCGCGGCATGGGCGGCTGGCGAAACTGGAGCCAGAACGTGCTGAACGGGCCGCCGCTGCCCGCCCCGCCCGCCTTCGCCGCGCTCGCGCTCGCGGGCCTGGCCGCCCTGACTCTGATGGAGGCGTTTGCCGATGGCTGACCGCTTCCCCGGCTACGATGTGCTCGACAAACGGGACACCCCTTCCTGGAACCAGGTCACTCGCGACGTGATCGAACGCCGGCTGGCGACGCCGCGCGGGCCGCGCTTCTTCGCCGCCCAGGAATGGCAGACCCTCGAGGCGTTGTGCGGCCGGATTCTGCCGCAACCGCCGGATCGACCGGCGGTCTCCATCGCGGCGCTCATCGACGCCAAGCTGCTGGCCGGCGGCACGCAGGGTTTCAGCATCGGCGCCCTGCCGCACGACCGCGAGGCGTGGAAGATCGGCCTCGCCGCCCTCGACGCGGAGGCGCTGGCCGCCCACGGCAACGGCTTTCACCAACTCGCGGCCGACCGGCAGGATGCGTTGCTGGCGCGGGCGCAACGGGGCGAACTCGCCGGCGCGGCGTGGCGTGGAATGCCGTCCGACCTGTTCTTCAGCAAACGCGTCCTGGGCGATATTCCGGCCGCCTACTACGCCCATCCCACGGCGTGGAACGAGATCGGCTTTGGCGGGCCGGCCAGTCCGCGCGGCTATGTCCGCATGGCCTTGGACCGGCGCGATCCCTGGGAGGCGGCCGAGGCGGCGCGCGGCCATGAAGCCGAGGCCCGCCGGAAAAATCGCCGTGTCGGACGATAGGAACGCGGCGCCGCGGGCGACCGGCGGTCGCGCCCCCGACGTTTTCCGCGCCGGCGGCTGGACCGCGATACGCGAATATCGCGAAGACGAGGCGGTGGATTTCGCCATCGTCGGCACGGGCGCCGGCGGCGGGACCTTGGCGGCGCGGCTGGCCGAACTGGGCTTTTCGGTGGTCGCCTTCGACGCCGGCGCCTGGTTTCGCCCCCTCGACGACTTCGCTTCCGATGAGACCGAACAGAACAAGCTCTATTGGACCGACCGTCGGGTCACCGACGGCGCCAACCCGATCCAGATGGGCGGCAAGAACAGCGGCAAGGCGGTCGGCGGCAGCACCGTCCACTACGCCATGGTGGCCCTGCGCATGCGCCCCGACCGCTTCAAATCGCGCACGACCCTGGGCTACGGCGCCGACTGGCCGCTCGATTGGCGCGACATGTGGGCCTATTACGCCAAGGCGGAACGCGCCCTGAGCATCTCGGGGCCGCTAACCTATCCCTGGGGACCCAAGCGGCCGCCCTATCCCTACCGCCCTCACGAGGTCAACGCCGCCGGCCTGCTGCTGGCCAAGGGGTGCGAGGCGCTCGGCTACAAATGGACCCCCACGCCCCTGGCCACGGTGTCGGCCCCCAGAGGCCAGTCGCCGCCGTGCGCCTATCGCGGCTTCTGCCGCTTCGGCTGCTCGACCAACGCCAAGCAGAGCGCGCTTACCGTCTGGATCCCTCGCGCGGTGGCGGCGGGGGCGGAGGTGCGGGACCTGGCCATGGTCGGATGCATCGAGACCGGGCCTTCGGGCCTGGCGACCGGTGTGCGCTACCACCGCGGCGGCGCGTGGCGCTTCCAGCGCGCCCGCAATGTGGTCGTCGCCGGCTACGCCATCGAGACGCCGCGCCTGCTGCTCAATTCCGCCAACGCCCGCCACCCGGACGGCTTGGCGAACAGTTCGGGCCTGGTCGGAAAATACCTGATGACCCAAGGCAATCAGGCGGTCTGGGGACGGATGGAGGAGGAGGTGCGCTGGTACAATGGGCCGCCTTCCCTGGCGATCAGCGAACACTGGAATTACGAGGATCGCGGCAAGGACTTCCACGGCGGCTACATCTGGCTGGGCCAAGGGCCCCTGCCGATCGAATGAGCCTCGATCCAGACCGGCTCGCGCGGCCTGTGGGGCGAGCGGCTGCGCTCTGAGATGATGCACTACAATCACCAGATGGGCCTGAAGATCGTCGGCGAAGCGCTGCCTTACGAGCACAACCAGGTCACCTTGGCCGATGAGATCGACCAATACGGATTGAGGTGGCGCGGATCACCTACAGCTGGGGCGAGAACGAGAGGAAGTTGATCGCCCACGCCCTGGCGCAGATGAGGATGAGCCTCGAGGCGATCGGGGCCGCCGACATCTTCGAGCAGGGCGACGACACCAACCATCTGGCCGGCACCGCCCGCATGGGCTTCGACCGCGAGACCAGCGTGGTCGACGCCGACTGCCGAAGCTGGGACATATCCAACCTGTGGATCTGCGACGGTTCGGTCTTCCCGACCACCGGCACCGTCAATCCATCCCTGACCATCCAGGCCCTCGCCCTGCGCACCGCCGACCGGATCAAGGCGATGGCCGCGGCGGGTGAACTGTGAAAGCTCGCCATCCGGCCGTGCATCGCTTCACGCCATGGGCTTGGCCACCAAGCCGTCCACAAACCCTTCGATCCAAGGGTTGCGGCCCCGCCGCAGGCGCTCGGCCTGGTAGATGGCCTCCAACGCCCGGTACGCCCGCTCGAAGTCGTCGTTCACGATCACGTAGTCGTAGTCGCGCCATTTCTCGATTTCGCCCTTGGCGCGGCCAAGGCGGCGGGCGATCACGTCCTCGGCGTCCTGGGCCCTGGAATGCAGGCGCGCGGCCAGATCGGCCATGGTGGGCGGCAGGATGAAGACGCGAACGGTGTCGCCCGGCGCGGCGGCGGCGATCGACCTGGCCCCCTGCCAGTCGATGTCGAAGAGCACGTCGCGGCCTTGGGCGAGGGCCTCGAAAGCGGCGGCGCGAGGCGTGCCGTAACGGTGCTCGTGGACCTCGGCCGATTCCAGGAATTCACCGCGCGCCGCCATGGCCTCGAAGGCCTCGGGGCCGATGAAATGATACTCCCGGCCGTCCTCTTCGCCGGGGCGCGGCGGGCGAGTGGTGACGGAGATCGAGAGGGTGAGATCCGGATGGTCGGCGGTCAGGCGGCGGGACAGGGAGGTCTTACCGGCCCCCGACGGGCTGGAGATCACCAGCAGCAGGCCGCGACGCTCACCGGGCGATTCATTCGACATTCTGGACCTGTTCGCGAAATTGATCGATCGCCGCCTTCGCCTCCAGGCCGATGGCCGTCAAGGCGGTCGCCGCCGATTTGGCGCACAAGGTGTTGGCCTCGCGCATCATTTCCTGGGTGAGGAAATCCAGGCGCCGGCCGCCCGCCCCCTCCCCGGCCAGCAGCACCCGCGCCGCGTCGATGTGGCTGGCCAGCCGGTCGAGCTCCTCGCGCACGTCGGCCTTGACGGCCATGGCGGCGGCTTCCTGAACGATCCGCTCGGGCGTCGCCGCTTCGCTGGCCAGCTCCACAAGGCGCCGCTCGAAGCGTTCCTTGATCAGCGCCGGCTGGGCGCGCGCCTCGTCCTCCGCCGCGCCGACCAGGGCTTCGATGCGGGACAAGAACCCATGCAGGAGGCCAAGGAGCGCCTGGCCCTCCTCGAGGCGCGCCGCCCTTAGCCCATCCAGCGCCTCGTTCATACAGGCGGCCATGGCCGCCTGCACGGCGGCGTGAACCTCGGGATCGTCGTCCTCATCGCCGGCCTCGACCACGCCGCGCAGAGCCAGCAAACCGTCCATGCGCGGCGGCGCGGCGCGGCCCGCCGCCACGAAGGGCTCGCACAGCGTCACATAGCGTTCGAGCGCTTCGGCATTGACCCGCGCCGCCCCCGCGGTCTCGGTCCGGCGGGCCTGAAGGTTGACGCCCACCTGGCCGCGCTGGAAACGGGCCTGGGCCGCCTCCCGCGACAGGCGTTCCAGGGCGTCGAACCCCGGCGGCCCCTTGAACCGCACCTCGAGGCCCCGGCCGTTGACGCTTCTGGCCTCCACCGCCCAGGCCCAGGCGCCCACCGCGCCTTCGCGGCGGCAAAATCCGGTCATTCCCGATACCGTCACGGTCTGGCCCTCCCTGCCCTGGCCTGCTCGATGGCGCGCCAGCGGGCGACATTGCGCAGGTGCGTCTGGTAGTTGTCCGAAAACACATGGCCGCCGGTCCCGTCGGCGACGAAATAGAGATCGTCGGTGGGCGCCGGATCGAGGGCCGCGGCCAATGAGGCGCGGCCGGGATTGCCGATCGGCGTCGGCGGCACACCCGCATTGGCATAGGTGTTGTAGGGGGTCTGGGCGGCCAGTTCGGAGACGCGCAGGCCGTGGCCAAGGGGCGCGCCGCCGGTCAGGCCATAGATCACCGTGGGATCGCTCTCCAGGCGCATCCCCGCCTTCAGCCGGTTGACGAACACCGCCGCGATTCGCGCCCGCTCGCCTGGCAGGGCGGTCTCCTTTTCCACGATGGAGGCCAGAGTGACTGCTTGATTCGGCGCCGCGTAGGGAAGGCCAGGCGCCCGCGTCGGCCACAGGTCGGCGAGGAGGGTCTTCTGGGCCGCCTCCATCCGACCCAGCACCTCGGCCCGCGCCTCGCCGCGCCGGACCTCATAGGTTTCCGGCAGGAGGGCGCCTTCGGGCGGCGTATCGACAGGGCCGCTCAGATAGTCGGCGCGGCGCAGGATGGCGGCCGCCGCCGCCGAGGTGACCCCCTCAGGGACGGTCACGAAGCGCCGGACCACCTGGCCACCGCGCAGGGCGGCCAGCACCTTGGCCATCGGGGCGCGCGAGGCGAACAGGTATTCGCCGGCCTTCAGCCGGCGCGCCGCCCCCGTCAGCTTGGCGGCGACGACGAACAGGGCGGGGGAACGGATGACGTGGGCGGCGCTCAGAGCCTGGGCGATCTGGGGCAGGCTGCGGCCGGGCGGCAGAACCACATCGGTGGCGCCGCCGCGCCGCGTCGCCGGCCCCGGCCCCGCGTAGGCCCAAAGGCCCACCGCGACGATGAGGGCGAGGGCGGCGAGACACCACGGCGCGACCTGGCGAAAACGACGCCTTTTTTGGCGCGCGGCCGGCGCGGCGCGCGCGCGGCGCCGGCGTTTCACGGCGCCTTCTTGAACACGACGCTGGCGTTGGTGCCGCCGAAACCGAAGCTGTTGGAAAGGGCGACATCGATCTTCATCGGCTTGGCGATCTTGGGAACCAGATCGAGGGCGGTGTCCACGGAGGGATGGTCCAGATTGATGGTCGGCGGGGCGATCTGGTCGCGCAGGGCCAGGACGCTGAACGCCGCTTCGACGGCGCCCGCCGCCCCCAGCAGGTGGCCGATGGCCGACTTGGTGGACGACATGGCGGTCCTGCCCGCCGCCTGGCCGAACAGGCGTTCCACCGCCCCCAGTTCGATCTCGTCGCCCAGCGGTGTCGAGGTGCCGTGGGCGTTGATGTAGTCGATGTCGGCCGGCTCGACGCCGGCCTGGGCGATGGCCGCCTTCATGGCCCGAAAGCCGCCGTCGCCATCGTCGGCCGGGGCGGTGATGTGGAAGGCGTCGCCGGCCAGGCCATAGCCGATCACCTCGGCGTAGATCTTGGCCCCGCGCGCGCGGGCGTGTTCCAGCTCCTCCAGCACCAGGACCCCGGCCCCCTCGCCCATGACGAAGCCGTCGCGGTCGCGGTCGTAGGGCCGCGAGGCGCGGGTCGGGCAGTCGTTGAAATGGGTGGACATGGCGCGGCAGGCGATGAAGCCGGCGATGCCGATCTTGCACACCGCCGCCTCGGCCCCGCCGGCCACCATCACATCGGCGTCGCCGTGCTGGATGAGGCGCATGGCGTCGCCCACGGCGTGGGCGCCGGTGGCGCAGGCGGTGACCACCGAATGGTTCGGGCCCTTGAAATGGTGGCGGATCGACACCTGGCCGGAGGCCAGATTGATCAGGGCCGAGGGGATGAAGAACGGGCTGACCCGCCGGGGACCCTTCTCATGCAGTTCGACGGCGGTGTCGGCGATGGTCGACAGGCCGCCGATGCCCGAACCGATATTGACGCCGGTGCGGTCGCGGTCCTCCTCGCCCCCCGGCGACCAGCCGCTGTCGCGCACCGCCTCGTCGGCGGCGGCCATGGCGTAGAGGATGAAATCATCGACCCGGCGCTGCTCCTTGGCGCTCATCACCTGATCGGGATCGAAGGAGTCCGGCACGTCGGGGCCGCCGCCGCCTCGGCCATCGACGCGCGGCACTTCGCAGGCGACCTGGCAGGCGTAGTCCGCCGGATCGAAAGCGGTAATGCGCCCGGCCCCCGACTTGCCGGCCAGAATACCTTTCCAGGTGGCTTCGACCCCCCAGCCAAGGGGGGTGACCATGCCCAGTCCGGTGACGACGACGCGGCGCATGGAGCTCAAGGCGTCAGGCGCCCAGGCGCTCTCCGATGAACTTCACCGCATCGCCGACGGTCTGGATGTGTTCGGCCGCGTCGTCGGGAATTTCGATGTCGAATTCCTCCTCGAAGGCCATGACCAGCTCGACGTTGTCGAGGCTGTCGGCCCCCAGATCGTCGATGAAGCTCGCCTTTTCGGTCACCTTTTCGGGATCGGCGTCCAGGTGTTCGATGACGATCTTACGCACCCGCTCGAGTATGTCGGACATTTAGGATCCAGTCCCTCTAAAGTGGTTGGCGTCCGCGCCCGCTGTCGGCGGCCGGACTTTCAAGCTCTGCAAATTTAAGATTCCCGCCTAGCATGTTCCCCGTGGCGCTGCTAGCGGGGCTAGATCATCGCCATGCCGCCGTTGACGTGCAGGGTTTGGCCGGTGACGTAGGCCCCCTCGTCGCTGGCCAGATAGACGCAGGCCGCCGCCACGTCGGTGCCGAGACCCAGCCTGGCCAGGGGGATCCTCCCCAAAATCTGAGCCTTCTGGGCCTCGTTCAGGGCGGCGGTCATCGGGCTTTCGATGAAGCCGGGGGCGACGCAGTTGACGGTGACATTGCGGCTCGCCACCTCCTGGGCCAGGGCCTTGGAAAAGCCGATCATGCCGGCCTTCGACGCGGCGTAGTTCGCCTGACCGGGGTTGCCGGTGACGCCGACCACCGAGGTAATGCCGATGATCCGCCCGACCCGCCGTTTCATCATGCCGCGCAAGGCGGCGCGGGCCAGCCGGAAATAACTCTCCAGATTGACCTTGAGGACGCTGGCCCAGTCCTCGTCCTTCATGCGCAGCAGCAGGCCGTCCCGGGTGATCCCGGCGTTGGCGATCAGGATCCCGACCTCCGCGTTTGCCGCCGCCTCGGCCGCCGCGATCAGGCCGTCCACCGCCGCGGCGTCGCCAAGATCGCAGGTCACGCGGCTTGTCCGCTCGCCCAGTTCGCCGGCCAGTTCGTCCAGAGCCGCTCGGCGGGTTCCCGAAAGCACCACATGGGCGCCCTGGGCGTGCAACGCCCCAGCGATCGCGCCGCCGATGCCGCCGCTGGCGCCGGTAATCAGGGCGGTCTTGCCGGTCAGATCGAACATGGCCTTGAACTCCCGCGATTCACAACGATTTGGCGAACGCTTCGAGATCGGCGGGCGAGTTCAGGGACACGGCCACCGCGTCCGGAGCGATGCGCCGCGTCATTCCGCTCAGTGCCTTGCCGGCCCCGACCTCGGCGAAACGATCGACACCGCCCTCGCGTGCCATCCATTCCATGCTCTCGCGCCAGCGCACCCGCCCGGTCACCTGATCGACCAACAGGTGGCGGATGACGTCCGGATCGAGGGTCGGGCGGGCGGTGACATTGGCCACCAGGGGCGCGCGTGGCGGCCCGATCGTCGTTTCCGCCAGGGCCCGCGCCATCTCCTCGGCGGCCGGCGCCATAAGGGGACAGTGGAAAGGGGCCGAGACGTTGAGCAGGATGGCCCGCGCGCCCAGTTCCTTGGCCTTTTCGATGGCCACGCTCACCGCCGCCGCCTCGCCGGAGATCACCACGTTGCCGGCGTTGTTGTCGTTGGCGACCACGCACACGCCGGCCTTCGAGCCCGCCTCGGCCGCCGCCTCGGCCAGCGCCACGTCACTCTTGGGGCCGATCAGGGAGGCCATGGCGCCTTCCCCCACCGGAACCGCCCGCTGCATGGCCTGGCCGCGCAACTTCAGCAGCCTAGCGGTGTCGGCCAAGGTAATCGCGCCCGCCGCGGCGAGAGCGGAATATTCACCCAGCGAATGGCCGGCGACGAAGGCGGCCCGCCCGACGCCGACGCCGAATTCCGCCTCCAGGGCGCGTATCGCCGCCAGGCTCACCGCCATCAGCGCCGGCTGGGCGTTCTCGGTCAGGGTCAGATCCTCGATCGGCCCCTCGCGCATCAGCCGGGCGAGCTTTTGCCCCAGCGCGTCATCCACCTCCTCGAACACCGCCCGCGCCGAGGCGAAGGCGACGGCCAGTTCGGCGCCCATGCCCACCGCCTGGCTGCCCTGGCCGGGAAAGAGGAAGGCAAGGCTCATCGAGGGCGAAACTCCGGGGGGTCCATGGCGCGCGCGAGGGTTAGGCGAAACCGCTCGGCCCGACAAGCATCGCTAAAATCCGCTGGCGCGCCATCTTCGTAGAAGCGCATAGTCGCCCTCGACGCCGCCCACCCTCTGGAGCCCTTCCGATGAATCGCCTGTTCGCCGCCAGCGCCGCCGCCGCCCTCCTCGCCGCCCTCCCCGCCTATGCGGCCCTGAAGGTCGGGGCGACCGCGCCGGAATTCTCAGCCCCCGGCTATCAGGGCGGCAAGCCGCTCAGGTTCGACCTCGCCGCGGCGCTGAAGAAGGGGCCGGTGGTGCTCTATTTCTTCCCGGCGGCCCACACCAGCGGCTGCAACGTTGAGGCGCACCTGTTCGCCGACGCCATCGACCAGTTCCACGCCCAGGGAGCCACGGTCATCGGCGTCACGGCCGGCAATCTCGATCAGCTCGCCGCCTTCTCCACCGAGACCGAGCACTGTTCGGGAAAATTCCCCGTCGCCTCCGACCCCAACGCGGTGATCGCCAAATCCTACCAGGCGACCCTGGCCATGCGGCCCGGTTGGTCTGACCGCACCTCCTACGTCATCGCCCCCGGCGGCAAGATCCTCCTGGCCTATTCGGACCTGAGCCCCACCCAGCACGTGGCCCAGACCCTGGCGGCGGTGAAAGCGTGGCGCGCGGCGCATCCGGCGTAGAATATTTTCAAGTTCAACCACGAAGGTCACAAAGCGCACGAAGGATAAGACGAAGAAGAAAGGATTGCGCTTCGCGCGAAGCGCTCGTTTCGTTCTTGGCGCGTGACTTCGTGTCCTTCGTGTCTTTGTGGTTAAATCCTTCTGTGACGATCAGCTGACGGCGCGTTCGGCCGATCGGGCCAAAAGTCGCTCGTGCGCCTTGCGTTCATCGCCATTTGGCTCTATCGACCCCCCTCCCCTACGGAGAGCGGTCTTTTCGCGGAGCGTCAAAGGGTTCGGGAGCCTCCCGGCCGCCGCGATCAAAGAGCCATCGTTGTGTGCGCGCCTGCTTCCGAGCGCCCGCCGCGCCGCCCTCCCCATCGGAAGAAGGAACCCATGGCCACTTACGAGCACGTGCTCATCGCGCGTCAGGATATCTCCCCGGCCCAGGCCGAGACCCTGAACGAAGAATTGAAGGCCCTCATCGAATCCCTCGGCGGCCATATCGCCAAGATCGAATACTGGGGCCTGCGCAACCTGACCTTCCGCATCAAGAAAAACCGCAAGGGCCACTATTCCCTGCTGGCCATCGACGCCCCGGCGCCGGCGGTCAAGGAAATGGAGCGCCAGCTCGCCATCAACGAGGACGTGCTGCGCTTCCTGACCCTGCGGGTCGATGCGCTCGACCTGGAGCTCTCGCCGGTGCTCGCCCGCCGCGACCGCGAGCGCGAACGGCGCTTCGAGGATGCGCCCGCCCCGGCCCTGGGAGCTTAAGAGACCAATGACCGACGAAACCATCATCCCCGACGCCCCAGCCTCCGCCGGCCGCCGCAACTTCATGCGCCGGCGCAAGGTGTGCCCCTTTTCCGGCGCCGGCGCCCCCAAGATCGACTACAAGGACGTCAAGCTCCTGCAGCGCTATATCTCCGAGCGCGGCAAGATCGTCCCCTCGCGCATCACCGCCGTCTCGGCCAAGAAGCAGCGGGAACTGGCGCAGGCGATCAAGCGCGCCCGCTTCCTCGCCCTTCTCCCCCACGTCGTGAAATAGGGGCCGGCACATGAAAGTCATTCTGCTCGAACGCGTCGAACGCCTGGGGGCGCTGGGCGATGTGGTCACGGTGAAGGACGGCTTCGCCCGCAACTTCCTCTTGCCACGCGCCAAGGCCCTGCGCGCCAACGGCGCCAACATGAAAGTCTTCGAGGGCCAGCGTGTCGAAATCGAATCGCGCAACGCCAAGGCCCGCGAGGCGGCCGCCAAGTCCGGTGAAAAACTGGACGGGACGTCCTATGTGATGATCCGCCAGGCCGGCGAGAGCGGCCAGCTTTACGGCTCGGTCTCCGGGCGCGACATCGCCGACGCGGTGAACGCCGAGGGCGGCAAGATCGATCGCGCCATGGTGGTGCTGGACAAACCCATCAAGGCCTTGGGCGTGCATCCGGTGAAGGTCCGCCTGCATGCCGAGGTGACGCTGACGGTGAACATCAACATCGCCCGCAGTCCCGACGAGGGCGAGCGCCAGGCGAGGGGCGAGAACGTCACAACCTCGCAGTTCGAGGAAGATCGCGCCTCGTCCGCTCAGTCGGCCGCCGACATGGTCGAAGGCGGGGCCGGGTGCCAGGATCGCGACGACCGCGACGACTGAAACCGCCGGGCGGCGCGGTGGGCGAGGCGGTAGCTAAACGCGCCGCGCGCGACTACCCTTGGCTTTCGAAAGCTGGGATGGCCAAGGCATGTCGGACCCCGACCCCGCACCGGATCGAGCGCGACTTCGCCTCATGGGCGCTTTTCGGCTGGCTGGGCCGGACGGGTTGACCGTCGCGGTGACCAGCCGGCGAGCGCGCGGCCTTCTGGCCTATCTCGCCCTCGCCCCCGAACAGACGGCGACGCGCGAGAGACTCTGCGGCCTCTTGTGGAGCGATCGGGGCGAAGCCCAGGCGCGGGCGAGCCTGCGGCAGTCCCTGCTGGAACTTCGTGGCCTGATCGAAGCGGCTGGCCTGGATCTGATCGACGCCGGCCGCGAATCGGTGGCGCTCCGATTGGACGCGGTGGCTTGCGACGTCACCGAACTCGAGCACGCCTTGGCGAGCTTGGACGCCGGCGCCCTTTCGGTCGCCCTCGCGGCGGTGGGAATTGGCCGGCTTCTCGACGATCTGGAAATCGGCGGCCTGTATCGCGATTGGCTGGATCAGACGCGCGCGCGCCTCGATCAATCGATCGGCGCCGGCGTCATCGCCCACCTCGAACGCCTCGAGGCGAGGAGAGATTGGCCCAAGGTCCGCGTTATCGCCGACGCCTTTCTGCGCCGCGATCCGCTCGACGAAGCCGTGGTCGCCGCCGCCATTCGCGCCGACATCGCCCTGGGCGCCACCACGGCCGCTCACCGCCGCTTCCAGCTTTTGGAAACAGCGCTCGCCAAGGAGTTCGGCGTTCCGCCCGGCCCGGCTGTGCGCGAAGCCCTGACGAGTGGCGTCGGCCATCGGGTTCCCGATCAGGCCGGGCCAGGCGATCCGACGCCCCCGGCCCTGCCGGCCCTGCCCTCGATCGCCGTCTTGCCGTTCAGAAATCTGGGCGGCGATCCGGAGCGGGAATATTTCGCCGACGCGATCAGTGAGGACGTCGCCGCGGTCCTTTCGCGCTGGCGCTGGTTCTTCGTGATCGCCCGGAACTCCAGCTTCGCCTACAAGGGCCGCGACATCGACCCGGCGCGGATCGGAAACGAGCTGGGCGTGCGATATGTCCTCGAAGGCAGCGTCAGGACGATCGAAAACCGGGTTCGGGTGACCGCGCAATTGGTCGACGCGGCCGACGGGGCCCATATCTGGGCCGACCGATTCGATCGCGATCTCGTCGATATTCTGGCTCTCCACGACGAGATTTCCGAACGGGTGGCCGCCGCCATCGAACCGGCCATGCTGCACCGCGAAGGCGCGCGGATCGTCCGCAAGCGCCCCGCCGATTTCAGCGCGCTCGATTGCTACTACCGCGGGATGTGGCACCTCAATAGGGTGTCCAACGACGGTTATGGCGAGGCGCTCACCCTGTTTCGCGAGGCCATCGAGCGCGACGGGCTTCTCTCGCTTGGCCACATCGGCCTGGCGCGCATCCTGTTCGGTGGCGCGGTGTTCGGCTGGTCTTCCCAGCCGATGGACGACCTCAAGGAAGCGCGCGCCGCCGCGCGCACGGCGATCGGCCTGGATAATCGCGACGCCTGCGCCTATTTCGCCAGCGCGGGCACATCACTCTATCTTGGCGACCACGGCGCGGCTCTCGACGAAGCGAAGAGCGCCGTCAGCCTCAACGCGAACTTCGCCCCCGGTCAGGTGAGGCTCGGCCAGGTTCTCATCTTCAGCGGCCGCCCGGCCGAGGCCATCGCCCCGATCGAGCGCTGCTTGCGCCTTAGCCCCTACGATCCGCAGCAGGGCGTCATGCTCGAGTCGCTGGCCCTCGCCCACTATCACATCGGCAAATACGATCAGGCGGTCATCCACGCCAGGGCGGCGATGCACCACAATCACGCCAGAGCGTCGGTCGTCCTCGCGGCGGCCCTGGCCCAGCTGGGGCGGGACGAGGAGGCCGCCAAGTCGCTTCCGCGCGAGGGGCGGGGCGCGGCGTCACCCCAAAGTCCGATGGCCGCCCCTTACGCCGACCCCGCCCAGCTCGAACATCTGCGCCAGGGTGTGCGTCTGGCGCGAATGGGCGGCCGGACCTAACCCGTTCCTTCCAAGTCCTGCGGATGCTTGTCGTCCGGATAGCGGCTTTTCAGCAGGATCGTAATCCCGGAAAATTCCGGCGCCGGCTCGACCACGTGCCACGTCTCCAGCCCATAGTCGTAGCTGGCCGACCAGGCGAAGGTTATCAACGTCGGGGGCGTGGTCGACAGCGCGTAGTAAATGAGGCTCCGCATGGCTTCCTGAAGCCCGCCTGGGACCCGCCCGATAAAGACCTCGATCGCCTTGCCACCCTGGGAATCGCTCTCCCTGATGACATTGGCGAGGGCCGGACCGAGCGGTTTTCCCGGCGCGAAGCTTTCCTTCAGGCCTAACAAGTCGTGAATTTCGCCCTTTGAGAACGCCGCGTTCAAATGCCCGACGATCGGCAGCAGGGCCTGTCCTCTCATCATTTGATAGCACCCCTCGTGATGCGGCCTCGTCGGCGACTTACGCCCCGGGGATCGGAGCCGTTTCGCTCGAACCGCTTCACCCATAGGCCGAGGCGGCGCGGCGAAAGTCAAGGCGTGAGGCGGGCGCCGCTGGCCGGCTTTTTTGACGCCTTTTTGACGATCGTCTGATGGCGAACCCGCGCCTGGGCTGACGGTCGGTGGCGCATTGTTCCTTCCATCGACCGGGCGGCGATCATTTCGATGGAGCGGTCAGGCCGAGAACAACAACCAACCGACAACCAACCAAACGGAGACTAAACCATGCTTACCAAGTCAGCCCTCACCGGGTTTTCAGCGGTTCTCGCCCTCGGGCTCGCCGCCGCCGCCCAAAACGCCTCGGCCCAAAGCGCCGACAGCGTTTCGATCAAGGTGTCCTATGCCGACCTGAACCTTTCCACCGAAGCCGGCGCGAAGGTCATGCTGCAACGCTTCCGCAATGCGGCCAGGTCGATCTGCGAACCGACGCCGGATTCGAAGGACCTGTTCCGGGACGGTCAATACCGGAGCTGCGTGAACACGATCACCGATCATGCGGTGACCTCGTTCGCCAGTCCGATGGTGACCGCGCTCAACAGCCGCGGGCGCGCCCCGGCCATGGCCCTGGCCAGCAACCGCTAGCCTCGGCCGTGTCCGCCGAACCGCCCGGCCGGGGCTCCTTTTTAGGGACCTCGGCCGGGCGCAAGGCCGCCTTCGCGCCGGTCCGTCCACAGGCCGGCGCTTTCCTGTGAAGACAGCCCAACTTGTCCATTTCCGCGAGGCCACGTTAAGCTATCGTTAGGCCATGGCCCTCGTCCCCCTCCTCGATCTGCGCGCGACCGCGCCGGCGGCCGACCCCGCCCACGCCCCCTGCAACATCGAAGCCGAACAGGCCCTGCTCGGCGTTCTGCTCTACGACAACAGCGCCTATGAACGCCTGAGCGACGACCTGCAGGCTCGGCACTTCTACGAGCCCTTTCACGGGCGCCTCTACGACGCCGTCCAGGGCCACATCCGCCGCGGCCAGTTGGCCGAACCGATCCTCATGGCCGAACAGTTCCAGCGCGATCCGGCCTTCGCCGAACTGGGCGCGGTGCGCTATCTGGCCGATCTGGTGGACCGCGCGCCGCCCGCCGCCCATGCGGCCGACTACGCCCGGGTGATCTACGATCTCGCCCTGCGTCGCGACTTGATCCGCATTGGCGGCGACATCGCCGCCGCCGCCCAGGCGGGGGACCCCGAACTCAACGGGCGCCAGCAGATCGAAGCCGCCGAACAGCAGCTCTACACCCTGGCCGAGACCGGCGCCGTCTCCGGCGGCCTGTTGGACTTCGCCAGCGCCCTGGCGGGGGCGGTGGAGATGGCCGGCGACGCCTATAACCGCGACGGCGGCCTCTCGGGCCTGTCCACCGGCCTCACCGACCTCGACCAGAAGCTGGGCGGCTTGCACGGGTCGGACCTGGTCATCCTGGCCGCCCGGCCGTCCATGGGCAAGACCTCCCTGGCCACCAACATCGCCTTCAACGTCGCCCGCCGCTACGCCTGGGAGCCGCAGCCGGGAGGCGGGCGCAAGACGGTGGGCGGGGGCGTGGTGGCCTTCTTCTCGCTGGAAATGTCGGCCGAGCAACTGGCCATGCGCCTTTTGGCCGAGGTGACCGAGGTGCCGTCCGACAAGATCCGCAAGGGCGAGATCACGGCGAGCGAATACGGCCGCATCCGCGACGCCTCTTTCGAGATCGCCGAGGCGCCGCTCTACATCGACGCCACCGGCGGCATCTCCATCGCCAAGCTGGCGGCTCGGGCGCGGCGGCTGAAGCGCACGGTGGGACTCGACTTGATCGTGGTCGATTATCTTCAGTTGGTCACCGCCGGCGACGGGCGGATCGAAAACCGGGTCCAGGAGGTCAGCCAGATCACCCAGGGCCTCAAGTCCCTGGCCAAGGAGCTGAACGTGCCGATCCTCGCCGCCGCCCAGCTCTCGCGCCAGGTGGAAAATCGCGAGGACAAGAAGCCCCAGCTCGCTGATCTGCGCGAATCCGGCTCCATCGAGCAGGACGCCGACGTGGTGATGTTCATCTACCGCGAAGCCTATTACCTGAGCCGCGGCGAGCCCAAGGAAGGCAGCGCCGAGCACCTCGCCTGGCAGGAAAAGCTCGACCCGATCCGCAATCTCGCCGAGGTGATCATCGGCAAGCAGCGCCACGGCCCCATCGGCGTGGTCCGCCTGCACTACAACGAGGATCTCACCAAATTCTCGAACCACGCCCGGGAAGGGCGGTTCGAGGCGCGGTGAATCAGCTCAAGCCTTGGCCAGGCCTTCCAGGCGGTCGGGGCCCACGGCGGCCACGGCCGACTTGAGATCGTCCATGCTGGTCCCCGACCCTTCGGCCATGACCATGAAGCGATCGGCCACCAGGACGCCAAAAGAGCCGCTCTTGCCGGCGCTATCCCATTTTTCCGTGGTCATGCGCCCGCCGACCTTGCCGACCTTCTCGTAGCCGGTGGCCGTCTGGTTGCTGCTCTGCACGCCCATGGCCCCGGCCATGCCCGCGAGAGCCCCCATGGCGGCCATATCGGTGACCGTCACCGTGACGCGCGCGCCGTCCTTGGCGTAGACCGCCGTGGCGTTGGAGCCCGACACGCCGGCGGCGCCCGCCGATTCGGCCGAGAGTTCGGTTCGCGGCAGCCCCGCCACGGTTTCGGGCATCAGGACCTTGAGTTTTTCCGGGTCGATGGCCGCCACCGCCTTGCCATTCGCCTGGTCCTTCATGGCCGCCGACGAGGCGCCGGCCGCCGCCGCCATCTGCTGTGACGCCGCCTCCAGCCGGGCGAGATTGCCATTGTGGGTCGCCGCGCTGGTGAACGCCGCCGCTCCACCCAAGGCCGCGCCGACCACCAGCGAGGCGGTCATCAGGACGATGATCCAGCCGATGATCGCGTTGACGACGATGGCCGCGATCAGGGTGACGACGAAATAGCCGGCCGTCTTTTCCGGCGGCGACTTCATCAGCTTCGGCAGCCCCACGTAGAGGGTGTAGAGCCCGTAGAACGCGGCGATGATCGCCAGAATGCCCAGAAGCGGCACGATGTTCAGAATGCCGGCGACCCAAGCGGCGGTGTAGGAATAGACCGCCAGCTTCATCGCCTGGACTTGGTTCTTCTGCCCATCGAAGCTCGGCGCCAGGGCGTCGATGATCAATCCGACGATGAACACGCCGATCAGCGACGCCACATAGCTGACCACCGCGATGACGATGATAGGCACGATCGTCCAATGGATGAACAACAGGTGCGACAGAATCATCGCCACCGGCGGAATCGCCGCCAGGATGCAGGCGTAGCCGGTGAACAGGCCCCCGGTGGTCGCGGGTTCGGCGTCTATGACGTCCCACTCGGCCTTGGGGTGAAGCAGGATTCCCTGGACGCGCGCCATCAGACCGGCGCTTTTTGGCTCTTCGACCACACTCATTTTCAACCCTCCCCTTATGAGACTCGATGTCCTGGCGCCAAGCTAATCCAAACGATCGCCCATGGCGAGAGGGCGATTGTCGCGCGACGGATGCGCCCGCGCCTGCGGTGCGGTAGGATGGACGCCCTGTAGAATCGGAGCGCCATGGCCCGCGACGGCGCCATCTACGCCTGCCAGGCTTGCGGTTCGGTCCATTCCAAATGGGCCGGCCAATGCGGCGCATGCGGCGCATGGAATTCCCTGGCCGAAGAGGTGGTCTCGCGGCCGCCTGGCGCTCTGGCGCCGGCGCGCGGCGCCAAGGCCCGCGGCCTCGCCTTCGAGGCCCTGGACGCCCTCTCCCCCACGCCGCCCAGGATCGTCACCGGCGTCGGCGAGTTCGACCGGGTGTGCGGCGGCGGAATCGTGCCCGGATCGGCGATCCTGCTGGCCGGGGATCCGGGGGTGGGCAAATCGACCCTCCTGTTGCAGGTGTGCGGCGAGGCAGCCAGGCGCGGCGCGTCCTGCGCCTACATTTCCGGCGAAGAGGCGGCGGCCCAGATTCGCGCCCGCGCCCAGCGCATGGGCCTGGCCGACGCGCCAGTGAAACTGGCCGCCGAGACCGCCCTGCGCGACATCGTCGATGCGCTCAAGAAGGACGCCTTCGACCTGGTCGTCATCGACTCGATCCAGACTCTGTGGAGCGACGCCCACGAGGCGGGGCCGGGCTCGGTCACTCAGGTGCGGGCCTGCGCCGGCGAACTGGTGCGCCTGGCCAAGCGGCGCGGCGTGGCGGTGGTCATGGTCGGCCACGTCACCAAGGACGGTCAGATCGCCGGGCCGCGGGTGGTGGAGCACATGGTCGACGCCGTTCTCGCCTTCGAAGGCGAGCGCGGCTATCCCTTCCGCATCCTGC
>JBBRQW010000047.1:0-22487 GCA_038225765.1 Caulobacterales bacterium
GCCCTCGCGCAGCAGGTTGATGCCGACCAGCACGTCGAAGGCCCCCAGGCGCAGGTCGCGGATGATCTCGATGCGCTCGAGGGTGTCGATGTCGCTGTGCATGTAGCGGACCCGCAGGCCCTGCTCGTGCATGTATTCGGATAGGTCCTCGGCCATCTTCTTGGTGAGCACCGTCACCAGGGCGCGGTAGCCCTTGAGGGCGAAATCGCGGCATTCGGCGATCACGTCGTCCACCTGGGAGGCGCCCCCCTTGGCGACGGGGCGGACCTCGACCGGCGGGTCGATCAGGCCGGTGGGGCGGATCACCTGTTCGACGAAGACGCCGCCGGTCTTCTCCAGCTCCCACTTGGCCGGGGTGGCCGAGACGAACAGGGAGTCGGGCCGCATCGCCTCCCACTCCTCGAACTTCAGGGGCCGGTTATCCAGGCAGGAGGGCAGGCGGAAGCCGTATTCGGCCAGGGTGAACTTGCGGCTGTAGTCGCCTCGGTACATGGCCCCCAGTTGG
This sequence comes from Caulobacterales bacterium, assembly GCA_038225765.1. Taxonomy (GTDB): domain Bacteria; phylum Pseudomonadota; class Alphaproteobacteria; order Caulobacterales; family Caulobacteraceae; genus Acaudatibacter. The sequence continues at coordinate 506 of JBBRQW010000047.1, forward strand.
GGGATGGTCTGGTGGCTTTCGTCGACGAACAGCAGGGCGTTGTCGGGAATGTATTCGAAGAAGGTGGGGGGCGGCTCGCCCGGCCGCCGGCCGGTCAGATAGCGCGAATAATTCTCGATGCCGGCGCACGAGCCGGTGGCCTCGATCATCTCCACGTCGAAGGTGGTGCGCTGCTCCAGGCGCTGGGCCTCCAGCAGCTTGCCCTGGGCGATCAGCCAGTCGAGGCGCGGCTTGAGCTCGGCCTTGATGGCGCTGACCGCCTGGCGCAGGGTCGGGCGCGGCGTCACATAGTGGCTGTTGGCGTAGACCTTCACGCTCTGAAGATCGGCGGTCTTCCTGCCGGTCAGGGGGTCGAACTCGGCGATCGCCTCGACCACGTCGCCGAACAGGGCGATCCGCCAAGCCCGGTCCTCGTAGTGGGCCGGGAAGATCTCGATGGTGTCGCCGCGCCGCCTAAACGTGCCGCGCTCGAAGGCCTGGTCGTTGCGCTTGTACTGCTGGGCCACCAGGTCGCCGATCAGCCGCTTTTCGTCCACCGCCGCGCCCACCGTCAGGGTGAAGGTCATGGCGGTGTAGGTCTCCACCGAGCCGATGCCGTAGATGCATGAGACCGAGGCGACCACGATCACGTCGTCGCGCTCCAGAATGGCGCGGGTGGCCGAGTGGCGCATGCGGTCGATCTGCTCGTTGCGCGACGAATCCTTTTCGATATAGGTGTCGGTCCGGGCGACATAGGCTTCGGGCTGGTAGTAATCGTAGTAGGAAACGAAATATTCCACCGCGTTGTTGGGGAAATAGCTCTTGAACTCGCTGTAGAGCTGGGCGGCCAGGGTCTTGTTGTGGGCCAGGATCAGGGCCGGCCGCTGGGTCGCCTCGATGACCTTGGCCATGGTGAAGGTCTTGCCCGAGCCGGTCACCCCCAGCAGCACCTGGTCGCGCTCGCGCGCCTTCACCCCGGCCACCAGTTCGGCGATCGCCCCCGGCTGGTCGCCGGCCGGCGCGTAGTCGCTGACCAGTTCGAAGCGCCGCCCCCCCTCGCTCTTGACCGGCCGCGCCGGCCGGTGCGGCGTCCACAGCGTGGGCGTCGCCGCGAGGTCGTGAACAAAGGCGGCGGAAACATCCGAAACGCCGGCGGTCGAAGCGGAACGGGGCATGAACGGCAAGGTAGGCGAGGGCGGGGGGATTGGCTAGGGCGGGGGACGGCGGAAGGAGATTCGCCCCTCCCCCGCTGGGGGAGGGGGACCGCGAAGCGGTGGAGGGGGAAGTGGCCGGGCGTCGGCGTCGATGGGCCGCCCCGGCTTCGCCTATCATGAGCCCACCGACCGCCGCTCCTGGGCCGCGATGATGAAGACGTTCGAAGAGGCGCTGGGCGCTTAGGAGCGCGGGCTTCCAGCCCGCCCCCAATAAGAGCAAAGAAAAAGCGGGCTGACAAACCCCGCGCGCCAAACAAGGAACCCCCCCATGCCGCTCAATGTGCTCATCACCGGATCGAACAGCGGCTTTGGCCTGCTCGCCGCCGGCGCCTTCGCCAGGGCGGGCCATCGCGTCCACGCCACTTTGCGCAACCTCGCCAAGGCGCAGGCCCTGGAGGCGCTGAAGGCGGAGGGCCTGCCGGTGAGCGTGCTCGCCCTCGACGTCACCGATCCGGCCAGCATCGCCGCCGCGGTGCGAGCCGCCGCCGCCGACCAGCCCATCGATGTCCTGGTCAACAACGCCGGCTTCGAGGTCGCCGGGCCGGTGGAGCACCTTTCCGACGCCAGCCTGACCCGCCAGTTCGACACCAATGTGCTGGGGGTGGTGCGGACGGTCCGCGCCGTAGCTCCGGCCATGCGGGCGCGCCGGTCCGGGACGATCGTCAACCTGTCCTCGGTGGCCGGCCACGTCTCGGCCCCCTTCACCGGGGCCTATTCGGCCAGCAAGCATGCGGTCGAGGCGCTCTCCGAGGCCCTGTGGTTCGAGCTGCGGCCGTTCGGGGTGCGGGTGGTGCTCATCGAGCCGGGCGGCTTCCCGACCCAGTTCGGCCAGAACGTCATCACCGAGCCGGACTATGGCCAGGACTCGCCCTACCGCCCCCTGGCCGCCCGCTTCGCCAAGGCCATGGAGGGCTTCCGCAGCGGCCCGCCGCAGGACCCCCAGGAGGTGGCCGACCTCATCGTCGCGGCGGCGACCAGCGACGATCCCAAGCTGCGCTACCTGGCCGGGGACGACGCGCGGATGCTCGTCCCCCTCTACCGGTCCATGGACTTCGAGGCCTTCGCCCGGACCATGCTGACCCGGCTGGGCCTCACCGACGTGATCAAGGCGCCGGCGGGCGGCGGCTGACCCTTCCCCCACACGGTCGTTGGCAGCGCCCGGCGCCCTCTGCCAACGAGGCGGGCGGCGCGAGTCGGGATAGACGAGTGATTCGAACCGTCGCGGGGGCGCCATGTCCGTGCTCGAAACCGATCTGATCGACTACATCTATCTGGACGACGACGACCGCACGCCGGTTCTGGTGGTGTCAGATCCGCTGTCCTGGCGGCCTCCCGACGACCAGCGCCACCTGGGCGCCCTGCGCGACAAGCTCAACGCCCAGATCGCCTTTGTCGAGAGCGGCCAGATTCGCGGCGTGTGGCCGGGCTACGCCGGCGGCGCGGTGCGGGTGGAGGTGGTCGCCCATTGCCCGCTGACCCGCGGCGCGGTCGAATTCTACTATCTGGCGCGCGATGTAATGGAGCGGGCCAACATGGATCTGCGCTTCCAGCTTCTGGACGCGTAAGGGCGCCTCGCCCTAAGAAGGGCGATGGCGAAACGCGGCGACGACACCGACGCCCTGATCATCGGCGCGGGGCACAACGGCCTGGTCTGCGCCTTCTACCTGGCCCGGGCCGGGCTGAAGGTGACCGTGCTGGAGCGCCGCGCCGTGGTCGGCGGGGCGGCGGTGACCGAGGAGTTCCACCCCGGCTTCCGCAATTCGGTGGCCGCCTACACCGTCTCCCTGCTCAATCCCAAGGTCATCGCCGACCTCGATCTGCACGGCCACGGCCTTCGCATCGTCGAGCGCAAGGCGGCCAACTTCCTGCCGCTGAACGACCGCGAGTATCTGCTGACCGGGGAGGGCCGCACGGCCGGCGAGGTGGCCAAGTTCTCCAATCGCGACGCCGAGCGCCTCGCCCCCTACGGCGCGCGCCTCGACGCCATCGCCGACGTCCTGCGCGGCCTGGTTTTGGAGACGCCGCCGAACGTCAGCCAGGGGTGGGCGGCGTCGCTGCCGGAGCTGCTCAAGGCGGCGGGGCTGGGGCGGCGGATGAGTCGGCTGGGCGTCACCGGCCAGCGCGACCTGCTGGCCCTTTTCGCCCAGTCGGCCGGCGACTGGCTGGACGGCTGGTTCGAGAGCGATCCGATCAAGGCCGCCTTCGGCTTCGACGCCGTGGTCGGCAATTACGCCAGCCCCTACACGCCCGGCTCGGCCTACGTCCTGCTGCACCATGTGTTCGGCGAGGTGAATGGCAAGAAGGGCGCCTGGGGCCACGCCATCGGCGGCATGGGCGCGATCACGGGGGCCATGGCCCGGGCCGGCGCCGCCAAGGGCGTGGAGATCAGGACGGGCGCGGCGGTGCGCGAAGTGGCGATCGAGAAGGGTCGGGCGGTCGGCGTCGTCACCGAGGCCGGCGAGATAATCCGAGCCCGGATCGTCGTCTCCAACCTGCATCCCCAACTTCTGTTCCAGAAGCTGGTCGATCCGGCCGTCCTGCCGGCCGACTTCCGTGAACGGATGGACCGCTACCGCAGCGGCTCGGGCACCTTCCGGATGAACGTGGCGCTTTCGGAGCTGCCACGTTTCACCTGCCTGCCGGACGCCTCCGGCGACTTGGCCGACGCCCTCACCGCCGGGATCATCATGGCCCCCTCCCTCGCCTACATGGACCGCGCCTTCGCCGACGCCCGCGCCTTCGGCTGGTCCAAGGCGCCCATCGTCGAGATGCTGATCCCCTCGACCCTCGACGACAGCCTGGCGCCGCCGGGGCACCACGTCGCCAGCCTGTTCTGCCAGCATGTCGCGCCGACCCTCTCCGACGGCCGGTCCTGGGACGATCATCGCGACGAGGTCGCCGACCTGATGATCGCCACGGTGGATGGCTACGCGCCGGGCTTCAAGGCCTCTGTGCTGGGCCGCCAGGTTCTCAGCCCGCTCGATCTGGAACGCACCTTCGGCCTGATCGGCGGCGACATTTTTCACGGCAAGCTGGAGCTCGATCAGCTGTTCTCGGCCCGCCCGGTGCTCGGCCACGGAAACCACCGCGCCCCGGTTCCCGGCCTCTACATGTGCGGGGCCGGAACCCACCCCGGCGGCGGCGTCACCGGCGCCCCCGGCCACAACGCGGCGCGGGAGATATTGCGGGATTTAGGGCGAACTATTCGATACGGAATATGATCGCGTCGCGAAGATTCAGAGACGCCTCGCCTCGCCCGGCGAATTCCACCACCGCCGCGGACGCCGCCTTGACAGTCCGCCGAAACACGCATTTGGCTAATCAATAGTCGCGCGGGGGCCGATTGGAACCGAGGCCTCGACGCAACTTCGAGGGGCGAAATCCTTCGCCGTTGGCCAAACCTACGCAGCGTCCTCCACGCCGGCCTTTCGTACGTGGTCCGATTTGCCCATCCAGCCGCGCGCACCTGGCCGGCCGCGCGCCGCCACCCGGAGAGTCCACGCCATGAACACCAAAACCATCAGCGGAACCTAATCCAGCGGCTACAGCCTGGCGGCGAACTACGACGCGCTCAGCATCACCGGCACGGGCGCAATTTCGGGCGCCGCCAGCGGCTACAACCGCAGTTATGCGGCGGGGAGCGGTGGAGCGGGTGTTTCGCTTGCGGCGTACGGTTCGGTGAATAACGCCGGCTATATCGCCGGCGGCGCCGGCGGCTACAGCCGCTTTAGCTACGGGGGCGCCGGTGGGGCGGGCCTATCGCTCGCGGCGGGCGGCCCGGTGACCAATTCCGGCAGGATTGACGGCGGCGCCGGCGGCGGCATCCGTTTCGGTCATGCCGGGGGCGGCGGAGCGGGAGTTTCGCTTGCGGTCTACGGCTCGGTGAACAACGCCGGCTATATCGCGGGCGGCGCCGGCGGCGCCAGCTACGGCGCGTTGGGCCGCGGGGGCGCCGGCGGGGTGGGCCTGTCGCTCGCGGCGGGCGGCGCGGTGGCCAACTCCGGCACGATCAACGGCGGCGCGGGCGGCTATGGCCAGTATGCCTACGCCCCCGGCGGGGCAGCCGTTTCGCTGGCGGCGAGCGGCGTGGTGACAAACCACGGCACGATCACCGGCGGCACGGGCGGCTTCAGCAACAACGGCTACGGTTACTCCGGCGGCAACGCGGGCGGAACCGCCGTCCTGCTCTCGGCGGGTGGGGCGGTGAACAACTATGGCGCGATCACCGGCGGGGCGGGCGGCGCGGTCCTATATAACAACGCCAGCACCGGCGGCGCGGGCGCGGCCGGCGTCTGGCTCTCGGCGGTTGGCGTGGTGAGCAACTATGGCGCGATCACCGGCGGGGCGGGCGGCGCGTTCAACAGCTCTTTCTACAGCGGCGCCGGCGGCGCCGGCGGGGCCGGCGTCGGGCTCTCGGCGGGCGGGGTGGTGGACAACCATGGCGTGATCACGGGCGGGGCGGGCGGCCCGGGCAACCCTGGCTCCCCCGGCGCCGAAGGGGTGGGTGTCTACGCCGGCGGGGGGGGCGTGACGACCGTGACCAACTTCGGCACGATCGCCGGCGCCGTCTCGGTCCAGTTCAACAACGCCGGCGACCGATTGATCGCCGAGGCGGGCTCGACGTTCATCGGCCCGGTGCAGGGTGGCGGCGGAACGCTCGAACTGGCCGGAGGAAGCGGGACCATCACCGGGCTCGGTGGGGCCGGCGCCGCCTCCGGGTCCGTGGCGATGGCGTTCAGCAACTTCGGCGCCTATGTGATCGACGCGGGGGCGGCCTGGACGCTGTCGGGCAACAACAGCGCCACGGACGACCTCACCATCGACGGGACCCTGACCCTGGCCGACAGGGCTGCGCTGACGATCCACGGCAATGTGGTCAACGGCGGCCAGATCGTCGTGGCGGCTTCAACCCATACGACCAGCCTGGTCGTCGGCAAGACCGGCGCCACGCTGAGCGGCGGCGGCACGGTGACGTTGGGGGGTAATGCGTTTGACCGGATCATCGGCGCGGCCAAGGGCGCGACCCTGACCAATATCGACAACACCATCGCCGGCTCCGGTCAGATCGGCTTAGGCAAGATGGCTTTGGTCAACGAGGCGGCGGGCGTCATCGAACAGGCCGGCGCCTCGCTCACGATCGACACCGGCGTGAGGCGGATCATCAATGACGGACTCATTGAGGCGACCGGCGTGGGCGGGGTCACCATCACCGGCGCCGTCCTCAACGGCGGCGTGTTCGAAACAAAAGGCGGCGCCCTCACTGTCGATGGCCCCGTCGTCGGGCATGGCTCGGCAATGATCGGCGGCGGCGTAATGACCTTTGTCACCGCGTTCAGCCAGAACGTGGATTTCACCGGCTCGACAGGCGAACTGGTCCTGGGGGATGCCCAGGGCTTTCACGGCAAGGTCGCGGGCTTCGCCAAAACGGGGGCCACGTCGCTGGATCTGCGCGACATCGGATTTGTGTCGGCCTCCGAAGCGACCTTCTCGGGCAACGCTAGGGGAGGCACGCTGACCGTGACCGACGGGACGCACACGGCCACGATCGCCTTCACCGGCGATTACGTCGGCTCGACCTGGACCGCCTACAGCGACGGCGGCGGCGGGGTCGTCGTGATCGATCGGCCCGCTGGCCCAGCCTCGCCGACGGCTTTCGCCGCCGCCATGGCGGGCTTGGGCGGTGGAGCGGCCGGGTCGGCCGGATCGGCGGGGTCGAGCGGCGCCGGAACACCCCAGACGCCGCGTCTGGCGACACCTGGGGCGCATTGACCGACGCGGGCCGCGCCGCCTTCTCCGCGGTTGGGGAGGGCGCCACGAACAGATCGTGGAAAACCCCTCATCCGACCGCTTCGCGGCCTCCTTCTCCGCAAGGGGAGAAGGAATCCCGCTTCGCCAGTCAGAACCGCTGGCCTTGCGGCGCGAACAGCATCGGCCGATCTTGGGCGTGGAAGCCGGCGAGCACGGGTGACGCCGCGCCCGCCGCGCCGAGCCCGGCCATGGCGGCGACCATGGCGTGGGGGGAGGGCGCGGCGGGGGGCATGGCGGTGACGGTGACGCCGCCGGCGCCGTCGCTGGCCGCGACGAAGGTGTCGCCCACATAGTCGCCGGTCAGCCGGATCCGCGCTGAATGGGTCCCGTCGTTGATGGTCAGAACGCCGCCCCTCGTATCTCCAGAAAAGGTTGCTTCGCCGGCGTTCTTGAACTTGATGTCGCGCAGATCGAGGGCGTCGCGTCCGCCGGCCGCGAAGCCGGAGACGGTCCCGAAATAGCCCAGCGACTGGGCGAGCTGGAGAACGCCGGATTTGCCGGTGAAGGCGACGTTCTCGCTGAAGGCGGCCAGGATGGCGAGGGTCCCGCCATCGACCGCCGCCGTTCCAAAACCCCTCACCGCGCCGGCGAGCGTCAGGGTCGTCCCCTGGACCGCCAGCAGGCCGTTGTTGACGATCGACCCGGCCAGGGTCTGGCCGACGATCTGGAAGCGCAGCGCCCCGCCCTGGCCGATGGCGATGACCGCCCCGGCCGCCTCGGTGAGCGCGCCGCCGATGGTGAGCACGCCGTCCACCGTCAGGCTCTGGCCGGCCCCCAGGGCATTCGTCCCCGAAAGGCTCCAGTGGCCGCCGGCCCCGATGCCGTAGGATCCGAAGCCAGAAAAGGTCGCGCTGTCGTCACCCGACACCTGGCCCGCGCCGCCCAGGCCGCTGACAACGCCGGTTCCGCCCGCCAGCACCAAGGTTCCGCCGCCGCCGGCGATGGCCCCGACGAACTGGGCCCCGATTTCAGCAATGAGCACGTCGCTGGCCGAGGCGAACACCACCGAATTGACCGCGCCGACGATGGTTCCGCTGTTGGTGACGGTGACCGCCGCGCCGGCCCCGCCGTAGATCCCGACACCGGCCGCGCCGGCGGCGGCATAGTGGTGGTGGCGGTTGACTCCGCCGGCCCCGCCCGCCCCGCCCTCGATCAGGCCGCGATTGACCACCGTGCCGCCGTTGGCGAGTACGATTCCCGCGCCGCCGGCGCCGCCGTGGCCGCCGCCGTAGAAATCGTCGTGGCCCGCCCCGCCCAGGCCGCCGGCGATGGTTCCGGTGTTGAGAATGTCGCCGCCGGCCGTGAGCCTGACGCCCGCCCCGCCGGCCGCGCCCGCCCCACCCTGTTCCCCGCCGCCGAAACCGCCCTCGTAGCCGCCGCCGCCGCCGACCCCGCCCAACACCGTCCCCGCGTTGACCAGGCCGCCGCCGCCGGTCAGCCGCGCGCCGTCGCCGCCGGCCCCGCCACGCCCGGCCCCCGTGTAGCCATAGCCCCCGCCCCCGCCCGCCCCGCCGGCGATGGCGCCGTAGTTGGTCACCAGCCCGCCCGCGGCGAGATTCACGCCGACCCCGCCGACGCCGCCCTGGCCGCCCTGGCTGTAGAAGGAACTCCCGTAGGTTTCGCCCTCGCCGCCGTCCCCGCCGGCCCCGCCCCGCACGCTTCCCCGGTTGGCGAACGCCCCCGCCGCCACCGCCGACAACCCCGCCCCGCCCCGGCCACCGTCGTGACCGGTGTAATAGGCCTCGCCGCCCGAGCCGCCAGCCCCGCCGGCCAGCAGGCCGAGGTTGGTCACCGGCCCGCCGAGCGAAAGCAGGGCGATGGCCGCGCCGCCGCCGCTCGCCTCGCCGAAGGCCCCGCCCGCGCCGCCGGCGATGGTTCCACCGTTGGTCGCCGCGCCCGCCCCGGCCAGGGCGACGCCCGCCCCGCCGGCACCTTGCCCGGCGACCCCGTCGCCCGCCCCGCCAGCGCCGCCGGCGATGACTCCGTCGTTGGCGAGGCTCGCGCCCCCACTCAGGCGCGCCCCGACCCCGCCGCGACCGCTGGCCAGCCCATCTTCGGCCGAGCCGGTCGCGCCCCCCGCGCCGCCGGCGATCGCGCCGTGATTGACCAGTCGGCCGCCGGTGAGCGAGACGCCGGAGCCGCCCGCCCCGCCCGCGCCGCCCACATAGTAGCTCTGGCCGCCCCGGCCGCCCGCCCCGCCCTGGATCGCGCCCTTGTTGATCAGGGTTCCCGAAAACGGCGCGATGGCCGCCCCGCCGGCTCCGCCCGTTCCGCCGGTCTCATAGCCGGCGTTTCCCCCGCCGCCGGCCCCGCCGGCGATCGTCCCGCCGTTGACGATGCGCCCGCCGGCCCGCAAGGCGACGCCGTCGGCCCCGGCGCCGCCGGCCCCGCCGGCGCTGCGCCCGGCGAACTGCGTATAGTAGACCGGCCCGCCCAGGCCGCCCGCGCCGCCGGCGATCGCGCCGTTGTTGTTGAGGGTGGCGATCTGCGAGACGATCAGGCCGCCGCCGCCGCCGCCCCCCTGACCGCCGATGTCGTAGCCGTAGCCGCCCGCGCCGCCCCTGCCGCCGCTGATCGCGCCGTGATTGGCGATGGATCCGGCGGCCATGACCGCCCCGGCCCCGCCCGCGCCGCCGGTCCCGCCGGTGCTGCCGACGACATAGTAGTAGTTGGCGCCCGCCGCCCCCACGCCGCCGCCGATGGCCGCCCCCGATGAATTGACGAGTTGGCCGCCGCCGGCGAGATCGACGCCGATGGCGCTGGGCGCGTCGGCCAAGATCGATCCGGCGTTAAACACGGTGGCCGGGGCCGGCGCCAGAAGGCCCGTCCCCGCGATCTCGCCGGTCGGGCCGATCCTGACCGCCGAATAGTTGGGCGCCAGGGTGTAGCCGGCCGAATAGGTTCCGATGATGTGCTTGGTGGTCATGGCTGCCCCCGTGGGCCCCGGAGCGGGGCCGTTCCTTAGTCTCGTTCCTCGGCGAACCTCTCCGTCATCGCCCCCGCCACCGCCGTCGCGACCGCGTCCCAGTCCCTGGGGGCCGGCGGGCGGAAGAGGCGGGCGGTGGGGTACCAGGGGGTGTCGGCGCGGCCCTCCAGCCAGCGCCAGTCGCTGGTGAAGGGCAGCATGATGTAGACGTCCTTGCCCATGGCGCCGGCCAGGTGGCCGATGGCGGTGTCAACCGTGATCACCAGGTCCAGGCCCTCGATGACCGCCATGGAGTCGGCGAAGTCGTCGATCTCCGGCCCCAGATTGATCAGCGGCGCGCGGCCGAAATACCCCGCTGCCTGGGCCTGCGGCGGGCCCTTCTGCAGGGAGACGAAGCTCACCCCTTCCAAGGCGGTCAGGGCGGCCAGGCCGGTGAGGGCCACCGAGCGGTTGCGGTCGTTCTTGTGGGTCGGCCGGCCGGCCCACACCAGGCCGACCCGGCGATGGCCGGGCGCCGCCAGCATGTCCAGGCGCGCCTTCCACGCCGCCGCCTTGTCGGGATCGGCGCGCAGATAGGGGATGTCGGCCGGGATGGTGTCCAGGCGGGTGCCGTGCAGGCGCGGCAGGCCGCTCAAGGGCAGGAAGGCGGCGGCCACCGGCGCGGCCTCCCAGCGGTCAAACATCGAGGCGATGCCGGGAAGCTGGCCGACCAGGGGCTGCAACTCCTGGCTGCACGCCACCACCAGCTCGCCGCAACGCTGGGCCGCCCAGGGGATGTAGCGGCAGAACTGGATGCCGTCGCCGAACCCCTGGTCGGCGATCAGCATCAGCCGGCCGTCTTTCAGCGGCTTGCCGTCCCATTGCGGGATGTCGTTCTTGGGCATCAGGCCGGGGACGCCAGGCATGCGGAAGCGCCACTCGTATTCCTCCCAGCCGCGGGCCAGTTCGCCGCGCAGCAGCAGGGCCTCGGCCAGGCCGAAATGGGCCCCCGGCAGGTTGTTGTTGATGGCCAGGGCCCGTTCGGCGCAGATCACCGCCTCGGCCGATTCGCCGCGCTCGTAGTGCAGGACCGACAGGTTGGCCTGGCAGATCGGGTCGGCCGGATCGCCCGCCGCCGCCCGCCGCCCCGCCTCCAGCGCCTCGTCGTAGCGGCCGAGGGTGCGATAGACCTCGCACAGGTTGCGCAGATAATAGGGCTTGGCGGGCCCCAGGGTGAGCGAGCGCTCCATCAGCGCCGCGCCCTCCGCCGTCAGCCCCTTGCGGATCGCCACCACCCCCTTGAAGTGCGTCGCCTCGGCGTCGCCGGGGCTCGCCGCCAGCAGGCGGTCGAGGCAGGCGTCGGCCTCGTCCAGCCGCCCGGCCGCCTCGTGCTCGGCGGCGAGCTTGAGGCTGTCGGCGTTTTCCGCCGGCGGATTGGTCGGCACGACCGCCGTCAGAGGCGCGCCGGCGCTCACGCCGCCGCCTCCAGGTCGGGGGCGGCGTAGCCCAGCCGGTCCATGGCCCGCTGGAGGAGCGGCACGATCGGCGCCAGTTGCTTCGCATAATGCCGGTGGCGATAGCGCGACCGGTCATAGAGTTTCTCGGTCACCTGGGCGTAGCTGGCGGTGCGGGCGTAGCGGGTGTTGCGATGAAAATCGACGCAGCTTTCGTCATAGGGCTCGCCGATGAAGTCCAGCATCCGCCGGATGGCGCCCTCCTGGTCGGCGACGATGTCCTCGTAGCGCACCGGCAGGTAGCGCAGGGGCATCTCGGCGCGATAGTGGGCGATGAGCTCGCCGATCAGGGCGTAGTGGCGGGCCACGCTCTCCAGGTCGTAGGCGCAGTAGAAGCCGTGGGTGAGCTGGTTGGAAAACACCGACAGCACCACGTCCAGGGGATGGCGCACCACATGGATGATCGGCGAGGCGGGAAACAGCAGGGCGATCAGGCCCAGGTGGGTCTCGTTGAGCGGCATCTTGTCGGTGAACCACCGCGCGCCCGGCTCCAGAATGCCGCTCTGACGCGCCCGCTGCAGGTAATAATCGCGCAGATTGTCCAGCCCCTCGCGCTGGTCGCCCATCCACAGTTCGGAGAGGGCGTCGGGATAACTCAGGGGGCTGCCCAGCATCCGCTGCATCAGGCCGGTAATGTCGGCGATGAACGGCAGTTCGTCACCCGCCGCGATGGCCGGATGGGCGGTGAGGGTCTGCTCGACCAGGGTGGTGCCGGACCTTGGAAAGCCGATGATAAAGAGCGGCTGCGGCGATCCGTCCCGCACTGTCGCCCTGGGCGTGATCTTGAGGCGGCTGGCGGTGAAAAAGGCGGTCAATCGCGCCGCTAGGGCGGCGGCGTGGTCGGCCAGATAGGATGTGCCGCTGACCTCGCGCACCAGCCGCTTGCCCTCGACGAAGGCGGCGAAGGCGTCGTCATAGCGGCCCATCTGGTCGAGCAGCCGGCCTTTTTCCAGCAGTTCGCTGGGCCCCAGGACGCCGTCGGTGCGCTGGGCGGCGATGGCGTCCAGTTCGCTCAGGGCGGCCTCATAGGCGCGCTTGCGCCCGTGCAGGACGGCGCGCGACAGCATGACGCTCTGGTTGTCGGGGGCCAGGGCCCGCGCCTTGTCGAGGAGTTCGACGGCGGCGGCGAAGTCGCGGTCGGCCTCCTCCAGCCGCGCCCAGCCGAGCACCGTCTGCAAGATGGTGGCGTCGAGGGCCATGGATTCCCGGTAGAGGACCCGCGCCTCGGCCATCTTGCCCTGGTTCTTGAGGTTCCAGGCGAGGTTGGCCAAAAGCACCGCGCCACGCTGATCGGCCAGTTCCAGAGCCCGCCGATAGTGGTATTCGCCAATCTGCGGCCGGTTGATCTCGGTCATGATCATGCCCATCAGATGATGGGCCTGGGCGTTCTGGGGGGCGATGCGCACGGCGTTGCGGGCATGCGCCTCGGCCTCGGCCAGCGCCCCCTTGCCCAGCAACAGCAGGGTCAGCTCGTTGGTGGCCGAAAAGTCGTTGGGGTAGAGGGCCACCACCCGCCGGATCAGGGCCTCGGCCGCCGCCGGAATCGCGCCGCGCCGGATCTGGTAGAGCAGCTTGAGCGCCTGCGCCTGGCCGGGGGCCAGTTCCAGCACGTCCAGGCACAGGGCGGTCGCCTCGTCGATCCTGCCCTCGGCGTGGGCCGCCACCGCCCGCTCCGCCAGCGGGGCCACATGGCGGGCGGCGGCCGGCGGTGCCTTCAGGGAAACGTCCTGGCCGCAACAACGCAGGGCGCGCAGCCCGCTGCCGCAGGCGCATAGCCTGGGGTCCACCGGCGCGTGGCCGCTGTTCTCGCTCGCCGCCGGTTCGTCCATCGCCCTGAGGCCTCCCTACCTTCCCCATAAGGGGAAGCGAGGCGCTAGGCCATCTGGATTCGCCGGCCGCCGCGACGGATTGAAGCAGCAAGCCGGAATCGGCGGTCGGATTGACCTGTTTGGCCGGTCAGGAGGATCGACTCGGCCCCGCGCGGGGGCGATCGCGGCGGTCGTGTCACCGGATTCTCTCCGGTCGAAAACGAACGCCTTTCCAAGGCGATCACCCCTTGAAGCGACAGCTTGGGCCGGTCCAGCGCAAGCGCTTTCGCGGCCCGGCGCGGGCCGGCGAATCGTGCTGCAATGCAGCGAACGATTGCCATCCTGATTGGTTCCGGTGTAGGTAGGCCTTGTTCAGCCAACGTGTGCCGGCCGAACGCCGCTGCCGCACCGCCGCAAACCGAGGTTTGGGCGGATCGCGATGCGGGCCAAAAGGGGGGCGCGTCCTGCCTCCGTATCATAGGACACGATTCCTTGTTGTCATTGTTTCGGACGCGCGCGAAAGCGCGCGCGCTGTTTGGCGCCGCCGTGGCCGGCGCCGGCCTCTGCGCCATCGTCGGCTGCGCCTCCCAACTGGGCGGCCAGGCCCAGGGCGCCGCCGGGGCCTTCCACCCCGAACCCTTGGCGGCGGCCGTCACCCCCGCGGTCAAGGTCGCGCCCCCCGCCGCGCCTCCCGCGCCCCGCCCTGTCGCGGCCGTCGCCTTGCCGCTCGCCGCCGCGCCCGTCCGGGTCGCCGACGAGCCGGTGTCCGCCCGCGACCTCGATTGCCTCGCCGCCGCCGTCTATTACGAAGCCCGCGGCGAGCCCATGGCCGGGCAGGCCGCCGTGGCCCAGGTGGTGCTCAACCGCGCCCGCGCGCCGAGCTATCCCAAGAACGTCTGCGGCGTCGTCTATCAGGGCGTCGCCGCCCATGAGTGCCAGTTCAGCTTCGCCTGCAACGGGGCCATGCGCCGCCCGCGCGAGATGGCCGCCTGGGCCCGGTCCAAGGCCGTCGCCTCCCGCGCCCTGGGCGGCTATGTGATGGCCGACGTCGGCCACGCCACCTGTTTCCACGCCGCGCGCCTGGGCGGGGGCGGCGGACACCTCATCCGGCTGGGTGGACACGTCTTTTTTGGCGGACGAGGCCAGCCGGCCGAGGCCTATCGGGCCGTTTCGCTGGCCCATTCCGAGCGGGCCGGCGAGGTTCGTCCACGCATGACCTACGCCCCCGAAGTCCTGACGCCGATTTCGACCCCGGCGCGGGACGCCGGCGCCCCCGCTCCCGCGCCGGCCCGCCTGACCCAGGCGGCGACCCCCGCGCCGCCCAGGACAACGCTCGCCGCTTCCTGATCCCGCTCTAGCCGACCGCCAGCGAGAGCATCGAGATTGCCGCGAACACCTGGTCGTTGAAGATCCGCACCGCCTCGCCCGGGCCCCGAAGAGCCAGGGCGTAGAGCAGGGGCAGGTAGTGTTCGGCGCTGTTGATGGCCAGGGCGGCGTCCGGGCCCAGGCTGTCGTAGTCCGCCAAGGCCCGGTGATCGCCGGCCAGGATCAGGCGTTTGACCTCGTCGTTGAAACGGGCCGCCCAGCGGGGGGCCTCGGCGCGGCGAAAGTCGGCGGCGCGCAGGTTGTGGACGACGTTGCCGCTGCCGATCACCATCACCCCCTCGTCGCGCAGGGGCGCCAGGCGCGCGCCCGCCCGATAGTGTTCAGGTCCCGTCAGGGCGCGGTCCAAGCTGAGTTGGACCACCGGAATGTCGGCCTTGGGGTACATGCGGATGAGGACGCTCCAAGCCCCGTGGTCGAGCCCCCAATCGTCGGCCGCGCGCACCGGGTCCGGAGCTAGAAGTTCGCCGATCCGCCGCGCCAAGGCCAGGTCGCCCGGAGCGGGATATTGGGCGTCGAACAGCGCCTGGGGGAAGCCGCCGAAATCGTGGATCGTCCTTGGCCAGGCGTCGGCGGTGACGGCGAGGCCGGGCGTCTCCCAATGCGCCGATACGCAGACGATGGCCTTGGGCCTCGGCAATTCGGCGGCGATCTCCCGCCAGCCGCGCGTCCAGCTATTGTCCTCAAGGGCGTTCATCGGCGAGCCGTGGCCGATGAACAGGGCCGGTGCGCGCGCGCTCATCGCGCGTCCAGGCCGATGTCGATGGTAGGCGTGGAGTGGGTGAGGGCGCCGACGCTGATCAGATCGACGCCGGTCGCCGCGATGGAGCGCACGTTGGCGAGGCTGACGCCCCCGGACGTTTCCAGCACGGCGCGGCCGGCGGCCATCGCCACCGCGGCTTCCAGGTCGGCGAGGTTGAAATTATCCAGCATGATCACGTCCGGGCGGTGCTCCAGCGCCCGCTCCAATTGTTCCAGGCTGTCCACCTCGACCTCGATCTTGACCAGATGGCCGGCGCGCTCGCGGACCCGGCGCAGGGCTTCGCCCACCCCGCCGCACGCCGCCACATGGTTGTCCTTGATCAGCACCGCGTCATCCAGGCCGAAGCGGTGATTGGCCCCGCCTCCGCAGCGCACGGCGTATTTCTCCAGGGCCCGCAGGCCGGGCGTGGTCTTGCGGGTATCGACGATCCTCGCCCCGGTTCCCTGGACCGCCGACACATAGGCGGCCGTCAGGGTGGCGATACCGCTCAGGCGCCCCAACAGATTGAGGGCCACCCGCTCGGCGGCCAGCAGCGCCCGCGCGTCGGCCTCGATTTGGGCGAGGATCGCGCCGGCCTCTACCGCCTCGCCGTCCGCGACCTCGGCCTCGAACCGCGCCGCCGGATCCATGGCCAGGACGGCCAGCCGGGCGCAATCGAGGCCGGCGATCGTCCCACCTTGCCGCGCCGCGAAGGCCGCCGCGAGGCGCGTCCCGGCCTCGATGCAGGCGAGCGAAGTGATGTCGCCGGCCCGCCCCAGATCCTCGGCCAGGGCGGCGCGGACAAGCGGCTCGATCAGGAGGTCGGGGAGGGGAGGGACGATCGTCATCTTGGCCGCCCGACGCCCCCTCCGTCACGCGACGCGAAGGGGCGTCGCGCGCCACCTCCCCCGCGAAGAGGCGCAGGGGAGGAATGAAGGGCGGCTAGCTTTCCTCTTTCCTCCCTCGCGAAGCGGGGGAGGTGGCGCGGCGCGTTTTCTTGCGCCGTGACGGAGGGGGCGTCGGCCAAGGCGCCTAGGCCGCCCGCCGCTCAGCGACTGCGGCGAGGGTCAGGCGCGTGTGAACCGGCGTCTCCGCCGTCGCCGGATAATCGCGGCGGAAATGGGCGCCGCGGCTTTCGCGACGTTCCAGCGCCCCGCGCGCGATCAGCCGCGCCGCGACCAGCGGGAGCGCCGAAGCGTGAACCGTTTCCATCGCCTCGATCCAGGCCATCAGGCCGGCCAGGCCGGCGCCGTCGCGCACCACGCCGGCGTCGCGGCTCATCCGCCGGCGCAGGGCGGTCAGGACGGCCCGCGGCAGGTCGGGCGCGGCCCTGGCGGGGAGGGGGGCCGTGCCCGGGTCCTGGGTCTCGCGCGCCGCCTGGCCGGCCCGCCGCCCGAAGACGGCCGCTTCCAGCAGGGAATTGGAGGCGAGGCGATTGGCCCCGTGAACCCCGGTGGCGGCGCACTCGCCCGCCGCGTAGAGGCCGGCCAGGGAGGTCCGCCCGCCGCTGTCCGCGCCGATGCCGCCCATGTGGTAGTGGGCGGCCGGGATCACCGGGATCGGCTGGCGGCGGGGGTCGAGGCCGCGCGCCATGCAGGCGGCGAACACGGCGGGAAAGGCTCGCGCGAAATCTTCGCCCAGCGCCGCCCGGGCGTCCAGGAACGCGCCGCGCCCGGCCCCCCGCTCCGCTTCGATGGCCCGTGCCACCACGTCGCGCGGGGCCAGGTCGCCGGCGCCGTGATAGCGGCCCATGAACGCCTCGCCGTCGGCGTTTACCAGCCGCGCGCCCTCGCCGCGCAGGGCCTCGGTGGCCAGAGGCGCGGGATCGGCCCCAAGGTCCATGGCGGTGGGATGGAACTGTACGAACTCCGGATCGACGATCGCCGCCCCGGCCAGGGCGGCCAGGGCCACGCCCTCGCCCAGCGCCGCCGGCGGATTGGTGGTCGCCGCGAAGAGGCCGCCCACGCCGCCGGTCGCCAGGACGGTGGCCGGCGCGACGATCTCGACGAGCCTGCCCGCCGCGTCCGCCAACACGCCCCGCACCCGTCCATGGAAGTCGGTCAGCAGGCTTCGCGCCCGCCAGCCCTCGCGGATGTCGATATAGTCAGAGGCCCGCGCCGCCGCGATGACCGCCGCCATGATCGCCGAACCGGCCCCGTCGCCACCCACCCGGGCCACCCGGGCACGGGAGTGGGCCGCTTCCAGGCTCTGGACGAAGCCGCCGTCCGGCCGCCGGTCGAAAGGCGCTCCCAGGGTCGCCAGGGCGCGCACCGCGCCGGGGCCCTCGCCGGTCAGGATGGCCACCGCCGCTGCGTCGCACAGGCCCGCGCCCGCCGCCATCGTGTCGGCGCCATGCCGGGCCGGATCATCGTCCTCGCCCAAGGCGGCGGCCATGCCGCCCTGCGCCCAGGCCGAGGAACACCCCTCGCCCAGCGGCGCGGCGGCCAGCAGCATGACCTTGCGCGGCGCCGCCGCCAGGGCCGCGCTCAGCCCCGCCAAGCCGCCGCCGACGATCAGGACGCCGTCAAAGGTGAGGCGCTCGGTCATCGTCAGATCAGTTCCACATCGACGTGGTGGCGCGCCTTGATGAGGTCGTAGCGGGCCGGAACGCTCGTCGGCGGCAGATCGATCATCGCCTGGACCGAGGCGCGGGCGCGCGCCGCGACGGCTGGATCGACGGTCACCTCGAAGCGGCTGCGGACCAGGGCGTCGCGGATGTTTTCCAGGGTGATCCGTTTCATGTGCGGGCACAGGTTGCACGGGCGCACGAACCGCGTCTCAGGCGCCTCGGCGGCGACGTTGTCGGCCATGGAGCATTCGGTGATCAGCACCACCCGGCGCGGTTTGCGGCTCTTGACATAGTCGCTCATGGCCGCCGTCGAGCCGGCGAAATCGGCCGCCTCGAGCACCTCCGGCGGGCATTCGGGATGAGCCAGAATCTGGGCGTCCGGCCACGCCTCGCGCATCTCGGCGATGTCGGCGGCGGTGAAGCGTTCGTGCACCTCGCACCGGCCCCGCCAGGCGAGGATGCCGACGGCGGTCTGGCGCGCCACGTTGCGGGCCAGAAACTCGTCGGGGAGCATGACCACCCGATCGACGCCGAATTGCCGCGCCGCCCACTCGACCGCCTGCACCGCGTTGGCGCTGGTGCAGCAGATGTCGGCCTCCGCCTTCACCGCCGCCGAGGTGTTGACGTAGGTCACCACCGGCAGGCCGGGGTAGCGCTGTCTGATCAGCCGCACGTCGGCGGCGGTGATCGAGGCGGCGAGGGAACAGCCGGCGGCCAGGTCGGGGATCAGCACGGTCTTGTCGGGGCAGAGAATCTTGGAGGTCTCGGCCATGAAATGAACGCCTGCCTGGACGATAACCGCCGCGTCGCTCCGGGCCGCTTCCCTGGCCAGGCCCAGGCTGTCGCCGACGAAATCGCCGACGCCGTGAAAGATTTCGGGAGTCATGTAGTTGTGGGCCAGAACAACCGCGTTCTTCTCGCGCTTGAGGCGGTTGATTTCATCGATCAGCGGCGCGGCCAGTCGCCACTCCAGGGCCGGGACCGGGCCGTGGAGCCTGTCCCTGGGGGTTGGCGCCCGGCCGCGGACCTTGTCCCACGAGGGCTGGGCGGCTATGTCCACGCCGGGGGCAAACGCGAAAGCCGATCCGTCGTCCGCCATGGCCCTTCTCCCTTATGCTCAATTTGAGCATTTCCTTGGTCTCAAAAAAACGCCGGGCCACATCGCGAAGCCGACGGCGTCCCCACTTATGCTATTTCTGAGCATAAGTACGCCGTCCATATAGACCCGCGCTCCAACGAGGAAAAGGCCCAATCGCCGAAGAACGAGACATTGTGATCAAGGCCGGGCGATCGGCGGCGCTGGCCGCGCTGGCGATCGCCGCGAGTCTCGCCGCCTGCCGCGTCGCGCCGCCCCACCCACTTTCGGGCCCGCTTCCCGCTCCCGACCCTCGGGCGCTGGCGGCGCTCACCGGCGGCCTGTCGCCGGCCGGCCAGGCGCGGCTGGAGCAGCGGATGGGCCCGGCCGCCGTGGCCCTGGCGCGCCGCCTCGACACCGCCCGCCGCACCCGCCTGGCCGGCCGCGCCGCCGGCTGGGAGGTGCTGGATGTGCGGAGGGCGCCCACCCTGGCCCTCGGGACGCTGGACCCCGAGGCGGCGCAGCGGATCAACGCCTGGCTGCCCGCTTCGTCGGCGCCGCCGTCGCCCGTCAGGCCCTTCTATCTGAACGTCGCCGGGCCGGAGCGGGCGCGGGCTCTCCTGTGCCTGACCCAGGCCATCTATTACGAGGCGGCGCTCGAGCCCACCGCCGGCCAGGAGGCGGTGGCCCAGACGGTGCTCAACCGCGTCCGCCACCCGGCCTTTCCCCACACCATCTGCGGCGTGGTCTATCAGGGCGCCCAGCAGGCCGGATGCCAGTTCTCCTTCGCCTGCGACGGGGCGCGCCAGCGGGCGCCCGTCGCGCCGTTCTGGCAGAGGGCGGAGGCGGTGGCCAGCCAGGCGATCACCGGCTTTGTGATGCCGGCCGTGGGCGCCGCCACCGCCTATCACGCCGACTACGTCTTTCCGCGCTGGGGGCCGAGCCTGGTCAAGATCGCCCAGATCGGGGCGCACATCTTCTATCGCTTCCCCGGCCCGGCGGGCCTGCCGGGCGCTTTTCGCCAACCCTACGCCGGCGACGAGTTGCGGGTCTCGATGGCCGGCCCGTCGCCGGAGGCGATGGTCGCCGCCCGCGGCCAGGGGATGCTGGCCGCCGCGGTCGGTGGAACGGTGGTCAAGACCTATGGCTATGCCGATCCCTCGGCGCCCGGCGGCATCGTCAGGGCGAGCGGCCACGTCGTGTTCGGCCGCCGCGCCCCCACCCGCGAAGAGGTCGCCCGCATCAACGCCACCCTGCTGGCCATGGAAAGGCGCGAGCCGCCGCTCCCCGCCCACCCCTCGCCGGGCGTTCTTTCCGACAATCAGCCGATCGGCCAGCCGTAGGGAAGGAGGGGGCGTCCAGCCGCCCTCACCACACCCCGATCTTGTCCGCCTCGGCGTGGGTGATGGGGTGGCGGGCGGCGGCGTGATCCTCCTCGGCCAGCAGGCGCACCGCCTCCAGAGCGGCCATGCAGCCCAGGCCGGCGGCGGTGACCGCCTGGCGATAGACATCGTCGGTGACGTCGCCGGCCGCGAACACCCCTTCGACGGCGGTGGCCGTCTTGCCCGGCTCGACCTTCAGATAGCCGGCGCGGTCCATGGCGAGCTGGCCCTTGAAGAGTTCGGACGCCGGCGCGTGGCCGATGGCCACGAACAGGCCGTCGCAGGCGAGATCCCGCGTCTCGCCGGTCTTGACGTTCCTGAGCCGCACGCCGGTCACCCCCAGCGGATCGGCGGTCCCAAGCACCTCGTCGATGGCGCTGTCCCACACCACCTCGATCCGGTCGTTGGCGAACAGGCGTTCCTGCAAAATCTTCTCGGCCCGCAGTTCGTCGCGGCGATGGACCAGGGTCACCTTGGCGGCGAACTTGGTGAGGAACAGGGCCTCCTCCACCGCCGTGTTGCCGCCGCCCGCCACCACCACCCGCTTGCCGCGGTAGAAAAAGCCGTCGCAGGTGGCGCAGGCCGAGACCCCGAATCCCTGGAATTTCTTCTCGCTCTCCAGCCCCAGCCATTTGGCCTCGGCGCCCGTGGCGATAATCAGCGTTTCCGCCAGCCACACCTGGCCGGAGTCGCATTCGATGCGGAACGGCCGCGCCGAGAGATCGGCGGCGACCACGATATCGTCGATCAACTCCGCCCCCACATGCGCCGCCTGGGCATGCATCTGCTCCATCAGCCACGGGCCCTGGATGACCTCGGCGAAGCCCGGATAGTTCTCCACGTCGGTGGTGATGGTGAGCTGGCCGCCCGGCGTCAGGCCGCGGATCAGCACCGGCTCGAGGAGGGCCCGCGCCGCATAGACGGCCGCCGTGTAGCCGGCCGGCCCCGCGCCCACGATCAGGCAGCGGACGGAACGGGGGGAGGGGGCCTCTAGACCCACTCGACCTTCAAGATCTCATAGGCCTTGACCCCGCCGGGGGTGTTGACCTCGACCACGTCGCCCATCTCCTTGCCGATCATCGCCCGGGCGATGGGCGAGGCGATGGAAATCTTGCCCGAACGCACGTCGGCCTCGTGCTCGCCAACGATCTGATAGCGGGCCTTCTCGGCGGTGTCCTCGTCGGCCACGCTCACCGTGGCCCCGAATTTCACCTGCGCGCCGGAAAGCCTGGAGACATCGATGATCTGGGCCCGCGCCATGCGGTCCTCGATCTCGGCGATGCGCCCCTCGATCCAGCCCTGGCGGTCCTTGGCGGCGTGATATTCGGCGTTCTCGGACAAGTCGCCGTGCTGGCGCGCCTCGCCGATCGCCGCCGTGATCGCCGGCCGCTCGCGGGTCTTCAAACGTCTGAGTTCCTCGTCGAGGGTGTGGAACCCCTCGGCGGTCATGGGGACTTTTTCCATTGGTGGATAAGCTCGGTTCGCCCTGTGTGAAGGATCCGGATCCCGCCGCGAACGCGGACGATCAGGGGCCGATAGGATAGAGGCGCGCGGCCCAGGTTTCAAGAGCCGCGCCGCCGCGCGCATCGGCGGCGATTCAGCC